>JAYUGJ010000101.1:0-32433 GCA_043738425.1 Burkholderiales bacterium | reverse complement strand
GGATCACGTCCGGGCTGGTAGTCGAGCAGCCCGCCAACAGGCTGACAACGGCGAGGGCGACAAGTAATTTTTTCATTGGGAGGCTTTCAAGCCGTCGGTGCGGCGGCAGGTTGGACAACGGGGTGTCGGCAGTTCGGGTTGACGCGGCCAAAGTGCCTGGCCGTCGGGCGTGCGCTAGTTCGATGTCGCCCGAGGCGTTGCGTTCCGTGGCCACCCGTGAATCGATCACACCGCTCGGGCAACCCGGTTGGTGCGCAGCGGCGCACAGCGAATGCGCAATGCGCATTCCCGCTGGAGTCAGCGGCTGCGCAGCCGACTGTGCCGCGGCACGCTGGCCAGCAAAAACTCCATCTGGTCGGCCAGGATGCGGCGGCCGCGCAGGATCATGTCTTCGTGCAGGCTGGGAACGTAGGGCAGGTACAGCAGCGACATACGTGCTTCTTCGGGCATGCGGTTGCCTTTGCGGCCGTTGCAGGTGCGGCACGCGCTGATGCAATTCATCCAGGTGTCGACGCCGCCGCGCGAGGTCGGCACGATGTGTTCGCGCGTCAAATCGTCGGCCGGAAAATGTCCGCCGCAGTAAGCGCACACATGGCGATCGCGTACGAACAATTTGGGGTTCGACAACGCCGGGCTTTGCCGCCAGGCCCTGGCCGGAACCGCGCCGCGAACTGCCACTATCGGATGCACTTCGATGCGTGACTGCAGCCCGGTGCGGCGCTGTATGCCGCCGCGCAGCACGTAAAACGTATCGCCCAACGTCCAGGCGACGCCGTCGCAGGCGTACAGCACCGCAGCGTCTTTGGCGGAAAGCCAGGCCTGCGGTCGGCCCGACACATCGAGTTGCAAAACTTCCAAGATCCAACCTCCTGGGAACCGAGGGTAGCGAATCTGCGTAACAGGTGGATCGTCGCACGTTGCGCGGAGTTATCGGCGGTCTCGGATTCGATGGCCACCGAACTGTGCATGCCGATGGCCAGCCAAGGCAACGCTGAACGAGTCCCCGCGAGGCGGCGCGGTCTGTTTTTGGGATGCGCTGCAAGGCGCAAACCGCACGTCTCAAGCTCAAAGACATCGCCCCGCTGTGGCGAGGATTTGCAACGCCGCAGATCACCCAAAAACAGAGCGCGCCGTCCGCGAGGGACGTGTTCAGCGTTGCCCGAAAGCGCCCGCTGGACCCGCCGATTCGCGCACCGGGGGTCGACGCAGGTCCTTTTGTGCAGAATGAATCAGCGCGGGTCGGCAGATGCCTACATCGCAGATGGTCGCGCGCCGACATGCGCTGGCGCGCTGCCGCGCCAACCTCATCTCATTTCGCCAGGAGCTTTCATGGCCCACTACACGCCCCCGCTGCGCGACATGCAATTCGTACTGCACGAATTGCTCAAAGTCACCGACACCTTCAAGACGCTGCTGGCGCACGCCGAGGTCGATGTCGACACCATCAACGCGGTGCTGGAAGAAGGCGGCAAATTCGCCAGTGAAGTGATTGCACCGTTGAACCAATCGGGTGACATCGAAGGCTGCACGCTCGACCGCGATACGCACGAGGTCAAGGTGCCTGCCGGCTTCAAGGCGGCCTACGAAAAGTATGTCGAAGGCGGCTGGCCGTCACTCGGCTGCGATGTGGCGTACGGCGGCCAAGGCTTGCCGGTGACGCTGAATCAGTGCCTGTACGAAATGCTCAACAGCGCCAACCAGGCGTGGACGATGTACCCCGGCCTGACGCATGGTGCCTACGAATGCCTGCATGCGCACGGCACGCCCGAGCAGCAAAAAACCTATCTGCCCAAACTCACCAGCGGCGAATGGACCGGCACCATGTGCCTGACCGAATCACACTGCGGTACCGATTTGGGATTGCTGCGCACCAAGGCCGAACCTCAGGCCGATGGCAGCTATCTGATCACCGGCAACAAGATTTTCATCAGCTCGGGCGAGCACGACATGGCCGCCAACATCGTGCACTTGGTGTTGGCCCGCTTGCCCGATGCGCCGGCCGGCAGCAAAGGCATTTCGCTGTTCGTGGTGCCGAAGTTCCTGGTCAACTCCGACGGCAACTTGGGCGCGCGCAACCCGATTTTTTGCGGCGCACTCGAACACAAAATGGGCATCCACGGCAACTCGACTTGCCAGATCAATCTGGACGGTGCGCGTGGTGGGTTGGTCGGTCAGCCGCACAAAGGCTTGAACGCGATGTTCGTGATGATGAATGCGGCGCGCCTGGGTGTCGGCATGCAGTCGCTGGGCTTGACCGAAGTGGCGTACCAAAACGCGGTGGCCTACGCGAAAGACCGCATTCAGATGCGCTCACTGAGCGGCGTGAAATCGCCCAACCAGCCGGCCGACCCGATCATCGTGCACCCCGACGTGCGCAAGATGCTGCTGACCGCGCGCGCGTACGCCGAAGGCGGTCGCGCGCTGTCGGTGTTCACCGCGATGCTGCTCGACCAAGAGTTGTCGTCGACCGACGAGACGGTGAAAAAAGACGCCGCCGACATGGTCGCGTTGCTCACGCCCATCGTCAAAGCGTTCATTACCGACAACGCCTGGATCGCCACCTCGCATTGCCTGCAGGTATTCGGCGGCCACGGTTATGTGCGCGAATGGGGCATGGAGCAGTACGTGCGCGATGCCCGCATCAACATGATTTACGAAGGCACCAACACCATCCAGTCGCTCGACTTGCTGGGCCGCAAAGTGCTGGCCGACAACGGCGCGAAGTTGAAGAAATTCGGCGCGCTGGTGCAGCAATTGGTGGAAGACGAAGGCGTCAACGAGGCGATGCTCGAATTCATCAACCCGCTGGCCGACCTGGGCGACAAGGTCACCAAGCTGAGCACCGAACTCGGCATGAAGGCGTTCGGCGATGCCGATGAAGTGGGCGCGGCGGCGGTCGATTACCTGCGCGTGGTCGGCCACCTGGTGTTTGCCTACTTTTGGGCGCGCATGGCCAAAGTCGCGCTCGACCATGGCGGCGACAAACCCGACGGCGATCCGTTTTACCGCGCCAAGTTGGGCACCGCGCGGTTCTACTTTGCCAAGCTGCTGCCCGAAACCGCCTCGCTGATCCGCAGCGCACGTGCCGGTGCCAAGTCTTTAATGGACATGGAAGCGGCGCTGTTTTGAGCGCTGTTTCTGGTCGCTCATGTCAAAACCTTCGGAGCCTTTCATGAATCGATTTCTCGTCCGCAAGGTGGCCGTACTAGGGGCCGGCGTCATGGGCGCGCAAATAGCGGCGCACCTGGCCAACGTGCGTGTGCCGGTGGTGTTGTTCGATTTGCCCGCAAAAGAAGGCGCCAAAAACGGCATCGTGACCAAAGCCATCGACGGCTTGAAAAAACTCAAGCCCGCGCCGCTCGGCATCCATGACGATGCGGTGCTGATCGGCCAGGCCAATTACGAAGAGCACCTGGAGCAGCTGCGCGACTGCGACTTGATCATCGAAGCCATCGCCGAGCGCATGGACTGGAAGCTCGATCTGTACGCCAAGATCGCGCCGTTCATCGCACCGCACGCCATCGTCGCCAGCAACACCTCGGGCCTCGGCATCGGCAAGCTGAGCGCGGCGTTGCCTGAATCGATACGGCCGCGCTTTTGCGGCATCCACTTCTTCAACCCGCCGCGCTACATGGCACTGGTCGAGTTGATTGCGACACTGGCCACGCAGCCCGACATCCTCGATCAGCTGGAAGCGTTCGTCACCACCACCTTGGGCAAAAGCGTGGTGCGCGCCAAAGACACGCCGAACTTCATCGCCAACCGCGTTGGCATTGCCGGCATGTTGGCGGTGATGAAAGAAGCCGAGCAGTTCGGCCTGACCTACGACGTGGTCGATGACCTGACCGGCAAAAAACTCGGCCGCGCGAGCAGCGGCACGTTTCGCACCGCCGATGTCGTGGGTCTCGACACGATGGCGCACGTCATCAAAACGCTGCAAGACAACCTCGGGCCCGCGCAGTCGAACGATCCGTTTTTCAGCAGCTACGCCACGCCGCCGGTGCTCAGTGCGCTGATCGCCAAAGGCGCGTTGGGCCAAAAAACCGGTGCCGGTTTTTTCCAGAAAGTCGACAAAGCCATCTTGCGTCTGGACCCAGCTACAGCCACTTATGTGCCCGGCGGCGGCGTGGCCGATGAAGTCATCGTGCGCATTTTGAAAAAGCCTCCGGCCGAACGACTCAAGCTGCTGCGCGAATCGACCAACCCGCAGGCGCAGTTTTTGTGGGCAGTGCTGCGCGACAACTTCCACTACGCGGCAGTGCATTTGGCCGAGGTGGCGGTGTGCGCGCGTGACATCGATTTCGCGATGCGCTGGGGCTTCGGCATGCAACAAGGCCCATTCGAGTTGTGGCAAGCCGCCGGCTGGAGCACCGTGGCGCGCTGGGTGCAAGACGACATCGATGCCGGCAAGGCGTTGAGTGCCGCGCCGTTGCCGAAGTGGGTGTTCGAAGGCCCGGTGGCCGAGCGGCAAGGCGTGCACCAGGCCGACGGTTCGTGGAGCGCATCTGCGTCGCAGTTCATCGCCGAAAGCGCGCTGTCGGTGTACGCCCGCCAGCACTTCCGCGAAAGCGTGTTGGGCGCAGGTGCGGTGCCTGCACTGCAGTCGGGCACCGAGCTGTTCAAAACCGATGAGCTGCGGGTGTGGACGCTCGATGGCGAGGTGCTCATCGCCAGCATCACCTGCAAGCTGCACCTGATCAGTGGCACGGTCACCGAAGGTCTGGTGCGCGCGGTGGCGCTGGCCGAGGCAAGCTACCAAGGCCTGGTGATCTGGTCGCCCGACGATGTGTTTTCGGCCGGTGCCAACCTCGAAGCGCTGATGCCGGTGTTCATGAAAAGTGGTGCCAAAGGCATCGCGCCCGAAGAGCAAAAACTGCAAGACGCGATGCTGCGCGTGCGCTACGCCACCGTGCCGGTGGTGGCCGCCATTCGCGGCATGGCGCTGGGCGGTGGCTGCGAGTTGGCAGTGCACTGCGCGCGTCGCGTGGCGGCGATGGAAAGCTACATCGGCTTGGTCGAAGTCGGCGTGGGCTTGATTCCGGGCGCAGGCGGCCTGACCTACATCGCGCGCCGCGCTGCCGAAATGGCGTCGGCCGCGAACTCAGGTGCCGATCTGTTGGCGTTTTTGAAAGACGGCTTCACCAGCGCCGCGATGGCCAAGGTCGGCACCAGTGCGATCGACAGCCGCGCGCTCGGCTACCTGCTGTGGAGCGACGTGATCGTGCCGCACAAAGACGAGCTGCTGTTCGTGGCGATCACCCAAGCCAAAGCGATGTTCGCCAGCGGCTACCGGCCACCGGTGAAAGCCATGTTTGCGGCAGCCGGCCGCAGCGCTGCGGCCACCATCAAAGGCCAACTGGTGAATATGCGCGACGGCGGCTTCATCAGCGCGCATGACTTCCACATCGCCTCACTGATCGCCGAGGTGCTGTGTGGCGGCGATGTCGATGCCGGATCACTGGTCACCGAGGAATACCTGATGGCGCTCGAGCGCCAGCATTTCTGCGCGTTGCTGGAGCACCCGAAAACGCAGGAGCGCATCATGGGCATGCTGGCCACCGGCAAGCCGGTGCGCAATTAGGTTGATCGGCCCATGCCTGACGCAAACGACGCTGTCCATCCCCTCCCCCGCACGCGGGAGAGGGCCAGGGTCAGGGCCCGTGAACTGCGCCAAACCTCGCCCGACGCGGAACGGTACCTTTGGCAAGCGTTGCGCGATCGTCAGCTCGGCGGCTGTAAATTCAGACGCCAGCGGCCTGTCGGTAAGTATTTCGCCGACTTCGCGTGTGTCGAGGCGAAGTTGATCGTCGAGGTCGATGGTGGACAACATTTCAGCCAAGGTGGCGTGACTGCTGACATCCGGCGCACTGCTGAACTCAACCAACTTGGGTATCACCTGCTGCGCTTCAGCGATCGGGAGGTGTTGATGGAGCGCGAGTCGGTGTTGGTGTGCATCTTCAACTGGCTTGCTGCGAATCACCCTCACCCTCACCCGCAAGCGGGAGAGGGAGTCTTAGGTGCGCCTCTTCCGCAAGCGGGAGAAGGTCTCAGGTGCGCCTCTCCCGCAAGCGTGGTCAACGAACGAACGCAGTAAGGACTCTCCATGAAACAACTTCAAGACGCCTACATCGTTGCCGCCACCCGCACGCCGGTGGGGCGCTCGGGGCGCGGCATGTTTCGCAACACGCGGCCTGACGATTTGCTGGTTGCGGCGATGCGCGGCGCGTTGCTGCAGGTGCCCACGCTCGACCCGAAAGCCATTGAAGATGCCGTCATCGGCTGCGCGATGCCCGAGGGTGAACAGGGTTTCAACATCGCGCGCATCGGCGCGCTGCTGGCCGGGTTGCCCCACAGCGTCGGCGGCGTCACGGTGAACCGGTTTTGTGCGTCGGGGCTGACGTCGATACAAATGGCTGCGGACCGCATCCGTGTGGGCGAGGCCGAAGTGATGATCGCGGGCGGTGTCGAGAGCATGAGCATGGTGCCGATGAGCGGCAACAAGCCGTCGTTCAACCCGGCGGTTTTCTTGCGCGATGAAAACATCGGCATCGCGTACGGCATGGGCATGACGGCGGAGAAGGTGGCGCAGCAATGGAAGGTCACGCGCGAAGCACAAGACGCGTTTGCGTTGCAGTCGCACCAGCGCGCCATCGCAGCGATTGCGGCCGGTGAGTTCGCGGGCGAAACCACGCCGGTCGAAGTGACCGACCGCGCGCCGAATTTGCAAACCGGCGAGGTGCTGTCGACAACGCGCACCGCCAGCCACGACGAAGGCCCGCGCGCCGACACCACGCTGGACGCATTGGCCAAACTGCGGCCGGTGTTCGCAGCCCAGGGCAGCGTCACCGCAGGCAACACCTCACAAAGCAGTGACGGTGCCGGGTGTTTAATTTTGGCGAGCGGGAAAGCCGTGAAAATGTTTGGCCTCACGCCGCTGGCCCGCTTCGTCAGCTTCGCCAGCCGCGGCGTGCCGCCGGAGATCATGGGCATCGGTCCGATCGAAGCGATTCCGGCCGCGTTGCGCTACGCCGGTTTGCAGCAAAGCGACATCGACTGGATCGAGCTGAATGAAGCATTCGCCGCACAGGCGCTGGCGGTGCTCGGCACGTTGAAGCTCGACCCCGCGAAGGTCAATCCGCTCGGCGGCGCGATTGCGCTCGGCCACCCGCTGGGTGCCACCGGTGCCATCCGTGCGGCCACCGTCATCCACGCATTGCGCCGGCGCAATTTGAAGTACGGCATGGTGACGATGTGCGTTGGCACGGGCCAGGGTGCGGCTGGCATTTTCGAACGGATGTGAGCAGCACATGCACATCAAAACCGCCACGCTCAACGGGGTCGCCACGATCGAGATCGCGCGGCCTGAGAAAAAAAATGCGCTGACCGCCGACATGTATGCCGCGATGGCCGCGGCGCTGCGGGCCGCCGATGCCGATGCGGCGGTGCGCGCGGTGTTGATCGCCGGTCAACCCGGCATCTTCACTTCGGGCAACGACATCGACGACTTCATGGCGCGCCCGCCTGCTGCGGCCGATGCGCCGGTGTTCGAATTCATGCGTGCGCTGGTGGCGTGCAGCAAGCCGGTGGTCGCAGCGGTGACCGGCGCGGCCATTGGCATCGGCACCACGATGTTGTTGCATTGCGATTTGGTCTATGTGTCCGATGAGGCGCGGCTGGCGATGCCATTTGTCAGCCTCGGGCTGGTGCCCGAATTCGCGTCGAGCCTGATCGTGCCCGCGCTGGTGGGCCACGCGAAGGCGGCCGAAAAGCTGCTGCTCGGCGAACCGTTCACTGCAGAAGAGGCGGTCGAGATGCGCATCGCCAATGCGGTGCTGTCGGCGGGCGAGGTGGTGCGCCACGCACGCCGAGTCGCCGAGCGTTTCAATGCGCTGCCGCCGAGTGCGGTGCGCGAAACCAAGCGCTTGATGCGCCGCGCGACCGCAGCCAGCGTGCTGGAAGCAATCGAGATCGAGGCCGAGGTGTTCCGGTTGCGGCTGTCCAGCCCGGAGGCCACCGAAGCGTTCAGTGCGTTCTTTCAAAAACGCAAACCCGACTTCGCCGCGTTCACTTGAGCCACGACAGCAAAGCGCGAACGGGCCGGTAAGCCAGCTCGGTCGCGCCGGCCACCTCGTGGGCGTCGCCTGCCCTGGCGGTGCGGTCTAGCGGCGGCGACACCCGCCCAAGCCCGCAGAGTCGACTTCGGCGAGAGCGTGAACTCGACCACCGCATCGAGCACCTGGTTGGTGTGGTGGCGGTCGCTATCGATGTGCACAACGCCGCTGATGTGTCGGTTCAGCGAACCGCCCACGCAGAGCCGCACACGGTGCAGCTTGAAATCCGATGAACGACTGCGGCCGCGGTGTGCGGCTCGAGCGCGGTGGCATCGGGCTGAAGCGGGCCAATCAGCGCGGCGTGTGGCGGCACCGCCCACGGCAGTCCGTGCCGCCTGTGGCCGGCGATACCCGCGGCGACATCCGCGGCGCACGCTGCGGCGCGCGCCGCGGCCCGGTTCCAAGTTAGGGGGATGACATCGCGCGCAGCCGCGAGTAACTTCCTTTCGGCTGAACCGATCGCTACACGCTGAGCCGCTCGACTCCACGTCAGTACGCCACGCCGACCGCGCCGGGCCCCATCGACACCGCCATTCATCCATCACCCAAGGAGCTACCTGATGCCAACAAATTTATTGCGGTGCAAGCCGCTGGCTGCCGCTGTAATGGCGGCGTGCGCCTTCGCCGCCGTCAACGCGCATGCGGCATTGCAAGGTCGCGACCTCGATGGCGACGCCGCCACCTTCGAGGCGTACTACGACACCAACCTCAACATCACCTGGGACGCCAATGCGAACGAGCTGGGGTTCAACGGCTACGCCAACGAGGGCCGCCTGACGTGGGCTGCCGCCAGCGCGTTGTTGCCGACGGTGAGTTTGTATGGCGGCCCGACCGGTTGGCGCTTGCCCAAGGTGCTGCCCAGCGCAAGCAGCGGTACCTACAACGATGGGTTCAGCAACGACGGCAGCACCGATGTGGGCTACGCCAACACTGGCATCGGCTGGGGTACCGCTTCCGAGTTGGGCAACTTGTTCTACGTCACCCTCGGCAATTCACGGTTGGCATTGACCAACACCGGGCCGTTCACGGGTCTGTCGGCGAACGACTACTGGAGCACGCCTTCTTTCGCCGCAGCCTCGCCGATAGCTTTCTTTTTCAATACCGGCGTTGGTTTGCAAAGCCTCGCTTCAACCGACTTCACCTACAAGTCGTGGCTGGTGCGTGATGGCGACTTCGGCAGCAGCGTCACCGCAGTGCCCGAGCCTGAAACCTACGCCCTGATGCTGGTGGGTTTGATCGGCGTCGTTGCGATGAAGCGCCGACCGGCGCTGCGGGTGTGAGGCAACCCGTACGCGAACACCGGCTGACAGCAAAGTGCGCCTGCAACCAGGTGCCCGGTCTTTAGTTTTTCGGCACCGGCCTGGGCTTGCCGTGTGCATCGATCGCCACGTAGGTCAGGTTGGCATCAGTGACTTTGACGATCTGCGGATTCGACGGATTTCGCTCGGCATACACCTCGACATGCACCGTGATCGAGGTGGTGCCAATGCGCTCGACGCGGGCATAAAAGCTCAGTAAATCACCCACGCTGACCGGCTGCTTGAAGATGAACCGGTTCACCGCCACCGTGGTGATTCGGCCGCGGGCGATGCGCGCGGGCAGCACCGCACCGGCAATGTCGACCTGCGCCATGATACAGCCGCCGAACACGCCGCCGCCCATGTTGGTGTCGGCCGGCATCGGCATCACGCGCAGCACCAGGGTCGAGTCGGCGGGCAGCTCCACCGGTGTGCCGATGCGGGTCGGGTCGTAGGTGCCTTGCGCGGCTGGCGCGGGTGCCGTGGGCGACCCAGCTGGCGCGGGTTCCGCAGCGCGCACCACCTTGCCAGCGTGGGGCTCGGCGGGGGTGATCGGGATCTCGGGCATATTGCGGCACCTGTTTTGGTTTGCTCCCGTTGGATTCTTCCATGTTGCTTTGTTTTTTCGGTGGTCTATGCGCCCCACCACGCTGAGTGCGCCTGCGGCTGACGCTGCCGCACCCGCCGTACCCCGATCCGATTGGTCTACCTTGAAAAAGCTCGCGCCGTATGTCTGGCGTTGGCGGGTGCGGGTGGGTTTGGCGCTGCTGTGTTTGATCACCGCCAAGGTCGCCAACGTCGGTGTGCCGTTGGTGCTGAAAAACCTGGTCGACTCACTGACGTTGAAGCCGGGAGATCCGCAAGCCGTGCTGGTGGTGCCGGTGGCGATATTGATTGCCTACGGCGCGCTGCGTTTGTCGATCACGTTGTTCACCGAGTTGCGCGAGTTTTTGTTTTATCCGGTGGGCGCACGCATCGCGCGCCGCATCGGGCTGGAAACCTTTGACCACCTGCTCAGTTTGAGTTTGCGGTTTCACCTGGAGCGGCAAACCGGTGGCGTCTCGCGCGACATCGATCGCGGCTCGCGCGCCATCGCCTCGTTGCTGAGTTACCTGATCTACAACATCGTGCCCACGCTGGTCGAAATCACGCTGGTCATCGTGCTGTTGTCCTCGCAGTTCGATGGCTGGTTCGCTGCCATCACTTTCAGCGCGCTGCTGATCTACATCAGCTTCACCGTCACCGTGACCGAATGGCGCACGGTGTTTCGCCGGGCGATGAACGAGCAAGACTCGAAAGCCAACACCAAAGCGGTTGATGCGCTGATCAACTACGAGACGGTCAAGTACTTCAGCAACGAAAAATTCGAGCAAACCCGCTACGACGACAACCTGCAGCAGCTCGAGCGCGCGTCGATCAAATCGCAAACCTCGTTGTCGCTGTTGAACCTGGGCCAGAGTTTGATCATCGCCTTTGCAGTGACGCTGTTGGTGTGGCGTGCCACCGTGGGTGTGGTGGCGGGCACCATGACGCTGGGCGACCTGGTGCTGGTCAACGCGCTGATGATTCAGCTGTACGTGCCGCTGAATTTTTTGGGTGTGATTTACCGCGAAATCAAGCAATGCATGATCGACATGGAAAAAATGTTCGTGTTGCTGGGCCAGCACCGCGAGGTAGCCGATGCGCCAGGTGCCAGGTCTTTAATAGTCGATGAAGGCGGCGCGGGCGCGGGTGTCAGTTTCCGCCACGTGCGTTTCGGTTACGACGCCGACCGCGTCATCCTGCACGACATCAGTTTCGACATTCCAGCCGGCAAAACCGTGGCGGTGGTGGGGCCGTCGGGGTCGGGCAAAAGCACGCTGGCGCGGTTGCTGTTTCGCTTTTATGACGTGACGGCAGGACACATCGAGATCGCCGGCCAAGACATCCGCACGGTGACCCAACACAGCCTGCGGCAAGCCATCGGCATCGTGCCGCAAGACACGGTGCTGTTCAACGACACGGTGGAGTACAACATCGCCTACGGTCGCACCGGCGCGCCGCGCACCGAGGTCGAGGCCGCCGCGCAGGCGGCGCACATTCATGCGTTCATCAGCTCCACGCCGAAGGGCTACGACACCATGGTCGGCGAGCGCGGGCTGAAGTTATCGGGCGGTGAAAAGCAGCGTGTCGCCATCGCCCGCACGCTGCTGAAAAACCCGCCGATCCTGATTTTTGACGAGGCTACGTCGGCGCTCGATTCGGCCAACGAACGCGCGATTCAAGCCGAGTTGCAAAGCGTCGCGGCCAACAAAACCGCGCTGGTGATTGCGCACCGTTTGTCGACGGTGGTCGATGCGCACCAGATTTTGGTGATGGACCACGGCCGGATTCTGGAACGCGGCTCACATGCGCAACTGCTCGCGCTGAACGGCCGCTATGCGGTGATGTGGCGTTTGCAGCAAAGCAGTGCCGAACGCGACGCGCCGCCCACCGACGCGCCCGCGTTGATGGTTTGACGGCGCAGCGCGTGGTCTGTTGTGCGGTTTAACCCGCTTCCACCGCGCTGGGTATGCGTACACAGCGCACTGTGAAAAAGAGGGCGGTTGTGTTGTCATACGCCGGTGTCTGGTTTGTTGTTCACCACGAATGGGAGTTGCTATGAAAAATACCGCGATTGCTTTGGCTGCCTTGTTTTTGCTCGGTGCCGCCCAAGCCGGCACGCTCGAGAAAATAAAAGAGGCCGGCTCGGTCACGATGGGTGTACGCGAATCGTCCGGCGCGTTGAGCTACACACTGGGCGACGGCAAATACGTCGGCTACCACGTGGAGATTTGCACCCGGGTGCTGCTGGATATTCAGAAGCAGCTCGGCTTGGCGGCGCTTCCGATCAACTACCAGCCGGTCACCTCGCAAAACCGCATACCGCTGGTGCAAAACGGCACCGTAGACATTGAGTGCGGTTCCACCACCAACAACGCGGCGCGCCAAAAAGACGTGGCGTTCGCGGTTACTACGTTCGTGGAAGAAGTGCGCATCGCGGTGAAAGCCAATTCCGGCATCACGTCCATCGCGCAACTCAACGGCAAAAAAGTAGCCACCACTACCGGCACCACCTCGGTGCAAACGCTGCGTAAAAACGAGCGCGCCACCGGCGTCAATTTCGAAGAAGTGTTCGGCAAAGACCACGCCGACAGTTTCTTGCTGCTGGAGCTGGGACGCGCCGATGCGTTCGTGATGGACGGTGCGATCTTGGCCGGCAACATTGCCAAGTCGAAGAACCCGGCCGATTTCAAGATCGTCGGTGAGGTGTTGTCGGTCGAGCCGATAGCCATCATGCTGCGCAAAGACGACCCCGCCTTCAAGGCCGCGGTCGACAACAGCTTGAAGGCGATGATGAAGTCGGGCGATATCGCCAAGCTGTGGGACAAGTGGTTCATGCAGCCGATTGCGCCGACCAACACCCGCGTCGGGCTGCCGGTCAGCGAATCGACCAAAGCGGCATGGGCGTCACCCAACGACAAACCGACCGAGGACTACGCGAAGAAGTGATCGGCGGGAAGTGATCGCGAAGAGGTGATCGCCAAAAGGCGACAGCCAAGTAGTGATCGCCAAGTAGTGATCGCCAAGAAGTGACACGCCGGGGCCTGGCACTGTCCATGCCCCGCCGGTCCATTACTTGAACCTGATGCCAGCCATCCACCGGAGTCGACCTTGGGAAACACGTGGGAATGGCAGGTCTTTCTGCAAGACACCGGCGGCGGCGAAACCTATTTGCATTGGTTGATGTCGGCTTGGGGCTGGACGCTGGCGGTGTCGGGCCTGGCGCTGGTGGTGGCGATGGCGTTCGGCTCGCTGATGGGCATCTTGCGCACCGTGCCGCACCGGGGGCTGGTGTTTTTCGGCAATGCCTGGACCGAACTGTTTCGCAACGTTCCGCTGCTGGTGCAGGTATTCCTTTGGTACTACGTGCTGCCCGAACTCATCACACCGCTGAAGCAGGTGTCGAGCTTTTGGTTGATGGTGGCCGCGCTAGGTTTTTTCACCTCGGCGCGGGTGTCCGAGCAGGTGATGGCGGGCATCCAGGCGCTGCCGAAAGGCCAGCGGTACGCTGGTTTGGCGATGGGGCTGACGTTGCCGCAAACCTACCGCTATGTGCTGCTGCCGATGGCTTACCGCATCGTCATTCCGCCGCTCACCAGCGAGTCGATGAGCATCATCAAAAACTCGGCGGTCGCGTTTGCCATCAGCATTTCCGAGCTGACGATGTTCGCCCGCCAGGCCGGTGAAGAAACCTCGCGCAACATCGAGATCTACCTCGCCGTCAGCGTGCTGTATTTCATTTCGGCGTTTGCGGTGAACCGCATCGCGCATGTGATCGAGGTGCGCATGCAGGTGCCGGGAATGATCGGCGGCGGCAAATGAAGCGGCTGCTGACGCGATTGCCGCGCTGCCCAAAAACAGTACGAGGCGCGAGCGCATGAACCTCGACTTCGCGTTCTTGAATTGGGGCGTCGCCTCCAGCTTCATCCTGAAGGGGCTGATCTTTTCGGTGCAGCTCACCTTGATTGCGATGCTCGGCGGCATCTTGCTCGGCACCGTGCTGGCGCTGATGCAGTTGTCGGGCAAAAAGTGGTTGGTGTTGCCGGCCGCGGGCTACGTCAACCTGTTCCGCTCGATCCCGCTGGTGATGGTGATCTTGTGGTTTTTTCTGTTGATTCCGCTGCTCATCGGCCGGCCGATGGGTGCCGAGCTGAGCGCAATGATCACCTTCACCGTGTTCGAGGCCGCGTACTACGCCGAGATCATGCGCGCCGGTATCCAGTCGGTGCCCAAAGGCCAGGTGTTCGCCGGTTACGCGGTCGGCCTCACCTACGCGCAAACCATGCAGCTGGTGGTGCTGCCGCAGGCGTTTCGCAACATGCTGCCGGTGCTGATGACGCAAACCATCATCTTGTTTCAAGACACCTCGCTGGTCTACGCGATTGGCGCGTACGACTTGCTGAAGGGCTTCGAGATTGCCGGCAAAAACTTCAACCGCCCGGTCGAAACCTATTTGACCGCCGCGGTGGTGTATTTCGTCATCTGCTTTACCTTGTCGATGCTGGCGCGGCGTCTGCAAAAGAAGATCGCCATCGTGAAGTAGCGCACCGTGCCCCGCCTGAAAGCACTCCCATGATCGACATCAAAAACATCTCCAAGTGGTACGGCAGCTTCCAGGTGCTGACCGACTGCACGACCCGTATTGCCAAAGGCGATGTGGTGGTGGTGTGCGGCCCGTCGGGTTCCGGCAAAAGCACATTGATCAAAACCGTCAACGCGCTGGAGCCGATTCAGCAAGGCGACATCGTGGTCGACGGCGTATCGATCAGCGCATCGAACACCGACCTGCCGAAACTGCGTTCACGCGTAGGCATGGTGTTCCAAAACTTCGAGCTGTTTCCGCACCTCACCGTGACCGAGAACCTGACGCTCGCGCAAATGAAGGTGCTGGCGCGCCGTGCCGACGACGCCAAAACCCGCGGCCTGAAGATGCTCGACCGGGTCGGTCTGATGGTGCACAAAGACAAGTACCCCGGCCAGCTGTCGGGCGGCCAGCAGCAACGGGTGGCGATTGCGCGCGCGCTCAGCATGGACCCGATCGTGATGCTGTTCGACGAGCCCACCTCGGCACTCGACCCCGAAATGGTCGGCGAGGTGCTCGACGTGATGGTGCAGCTCGCCCAAGAAGGCATGACGATGATGTGCGTCACCCACGAAATGGGTTTTGCGCGCAAGGTCAGCCACCGGGTCATTTTTATGGATGCCGGCAAGATCGTCGAAGACTGCACCCGCGACGACTTTTTCGACCACCCCGAACTGCGCGCGCCGCGCGCCAAAGAGTTCCTCTCGAAGATCTTGCAGCACTGATTTGCGGGTTGAATCTTTTTTCGCTAGCGCGAGCGATTTTTTGGTTTGACTCACGCTGTGTTTTTTGCGTGAGACTGCGCCGCATGTCAGCAAGACCGCGACACGCAAGCCCGACCCCGCGGCATCAGCCCACCACGGAAGGCGAGCGGACGGGCCCGACCTGCGGCGTCAGGTCTTTAGGCCCGCGAGCCACGAGCCTGCGCTGATGTCACTGAGGCCGCTGCGTGAGACCGCGCCGTGCACCGTGCTGATCGGCACCACCATGGCCGACACGGCCCGAACCCGTGGTTCATCGCCACGATGTAAGCAGCCCCTCGCTGTGGTGGCCCGCAGGCCGTGCTGCGTCGACCACCAGCGGCTAAGCAGCCAAAATTGCCGCTGTCCAACTCGGGCGCAGCCCACACCATCCCATGCCTGGCACGGTAGAAGTCCAAACCAGCGACGCCTTTTGCCGCGTGACGCTGCGCAACCCCGGCAAGCTGAACGCGATCGACATCGGCATGTGGAAGGCGCTGCGCGCAGCGTTCCAGCAGTTGCAAGCCTTGCCCGCAAAGGACGCACCTAGCGCGGTCATCGTTTGCGGTGCCGACGGAAATTTTGCCGCGGGCGGCGACATCGCCGAGTTCGCCGGCTTTCGGTTCGACCCCGCACAACTGCGCCACTTCCACGACGAAATCATCGCCCCTGCGTTGCACGCGATGCTCGACTGCGACCTGCCGATATATGCGCAAATCGACGGCGCCTGCATCGGTGGCGGCCTGGAAATTGCGGCGTGTTGCGACCTGCGTTTGTGCGGCAGCCAAAGCCGTTTCGGGGTACCGATTGCGAAACTGGGTTTCCCGATGGCACCCATTGAGGTGGCCCTGCTCAGTCGCGTTTTCGGCGCGTCGGTGCTGCGCGAAATGCTGCTGGAAGCGCGTTTGTACGACGCCGGCTTCGCGTTACGCCATGGTTTGGTGCATGACGTGGTGCCTGACGTGTTGAATGCCACTGCCGACCCCGCGGCAGTGGCCACGGCGGTGCGACAACGCTGCGAACGCAGCGCCACCAGCTTGTCGCCACAGGCCGCGCGGCTGAACAAGCAAACCCTGCGGCAGCTTGCCGCAGGCGGGCTGAGTGCGGCAGCGCACGCCGCGCATTTCAGTTACGCCAACAGCGCCGAACACCGCGAGGGCATCAGCGCTTTCATCGACAAACGCGCGCCACGGTTTCGCACCTGACAGTCATTAAAGACCTGCCACCAATGAACGACAACCTGTACTGCGCACTGCGCGCTGGCTTCCCGGTCGACCTCGACCGCACCGCGATCGAATGCTGCGCCACCGATGCCGCCGCACCCGTGTTGCGCTACAGCTGGCGCGACCTGGAACGCGGCAGCGCGATGCTGGCCAACCTGTTGCAGTCGCTCGAGCTGCCGCCGGATTCGCGGGTGCTGGTGCAAACCGACAAGTCGGTCGAGGCGCTGGTGCTGTACCTCGCGGTGTTGCGCGCGGGGCTGATTTACGTGCCGCTGAACAGCGCCTACCAGGCCGACGAGCTGACCTACTTCATCGGCAATGCCGAGCCGGCGGTGGTGGTCTGCGCGCCGCGCGATTTCGGTTGGGTCTCGAAGATCGCCTTTCGCGCCGGCACCCAGCACGTCTACACCTTAAGCGATGGGCGCAGCGGCAGCTTGCTGCAACGCGCCGCGCACCACGCCGACAGCCACCTGCCCGCGCCACGTGCTGCGACCGATGTCGCCAGCATCGTCTACACCAGTGGCACCACCGGCCGCAGCAAAGGCGCGATGCTCAGCCACGGCAATTTGTTAAGCAACGCGCGCACATTGCAAACGCTGTGGGGCTGGCGGTGCGCTGGCACCGACACCGACACCGGCACCGGCACCGACAGCGATGTGCTGATCCACGCGCTGCCGCTGTTCCATGTGCACGGCCTGTTTGTGGCGGTGCACAGCGCACTGCTGGGCGGCAGCAAGATGCTGTGGTTTGCCCGATTCGACGCGGCTGCAGTCACCGCCCGCCTGCCCGATGCCAGCGTGTTCATGGGCGTGCCGACGTTGTATGTGCGGCTGCTGGCCGAGCCAGGCTTCAACGCCGACGCGTGCCGCGCGATGCGGCTGTTCATCAGCGGCTCCGCACCGTTGCTGGCCGAGACCCACCGGCAGTTTGCCGAGCGCAGCGGCCACACGATTCTGGAGCGCTACGGCATGAGCGAAACCGTGATGCTGACGTCGAACCCGTATCTCGAATCCACCGCCGAGCCGCACCTCGCGCGCATCGCCGGCACGGTCGGTTTTGCACTGCCCGGCGTTGGTCTGCGCATCACCGGCGACGCTGGCTCAGGGTGTGAGCCAGACCAGATCGGTGCGATCAAAATAGGCGGCGTAGAAGTACGCGGCCCGAGCATTTTTTTGGGCTACTGGCGGATGCCGGAAAAAACCGCCGAAGACTTCACCGCCGACGGCTGGTTCCAGACCGGCGACATCGGTCACCTCGATGCGCACGGCCGCTTGACGCTGATCGGCCGCAGCAAAGACCTGATCATCAGCGGCGGCTACAACGTCTACCCGGCCGAGGTCGAGGGCTACCTGAACGACCTGCCGGGCGTTGACGAAAGCGCGGTGGTCGGCGTGCCGCATCCCGACTTCGGTGAAGCCGTGGTCGCGGTGGTGGTGGCGCGCGCCGGCGCAACCGTGGAGCCGGGTGAGTGCATCACCGCGCTCAAACAACGCATCGCCGCATTCAAAGTACCCAAGCGGGTCGTCGTCGTCGACCAATTGCCACGCAACGCGATGGGCAAGGTGCAAAAAGCGCTGCTGCGCGAGCGGCACCGTTCGCTGTTCGCGGCCTAGGGCGCCGCTGAACAAGTCCATCGCGGACGGCGCGGGGACGTATTCAGCGTCGCCCTGGTGCAACACCGCGCCGCACGCCCACAAAAAAGCCGCCGCATCTGGCAATGCGGCGGCTCGGTGGTGGCGATGCGTGCGGTCAGTCGCGCGCGTAGATGTCGACGTCTTTGGTTTCCTTGATGAACAACATGCCGATCACAAACGTGACGCTGGCGATGATGATCGGGTACCACAGGCCGTTGTAGATGTTGCCGGTCTGCGCCACGATGCCGAAAGCAATCGTCGGCAGCAAGCCGCCGAACCAGCCGTTGCCGATGTGATACGGCAAGCTCATCGAGGTGTAGCGGATGCGGGTCGGGAACATCTCGACCAGCATGGCCGCAATCGGGCCGTAGACCATCGTCACGTAAATCACCAGCAGCGCCAGGATGCCAACCACCAGCGGCTTGTTGATTTTCTCGGGGTCGGCCTTGGCAGGATAACCAGCGGCTTTGGTGGCTTCGGCCACGCTCTTTTTGAACGCCGCGATTTTGGCTTTGCTGTCAGGTTCGAACGAGTTGCCGTCGGCCGTCAACACCGCATTGAGCGACGCGATTTCAACCCCGCCGACCTTGACGCTGGCCAGCGTACCGGCTGGTGCGTCGACGATGGTGTAGTTGACCGCGGCCTGCGCCAGAGTGCGCTTGGCCAAGTCGCATGAGGTGTGGAAGTTGACCTCACGCGCAATCGGGCTGCCCTGGAACGAGCACTGCGCCGGGTCGACCACGATGCTCACCGGGACGTCGGTTTGTGCTTTGGCCAACGCCGGGTTGGCGGCAGCGGTCAGCGCATTGAACAGCGGAAAGTAGGTCAGCGCGGCGATCAGGCAACCGGCCATGATGATCGGCTTGCGGCCGATCTTGTCGGACAGTGCGCCGAAGATCAAAAAGAACGGCGTGCCGATCAGCAGCGAAATCGCGATCAGGATGTTGGCGGTCGGGCCGTCGACCTTGAGCGCCTGCGTCAAGAAAAACAGCGCATAGAACTGACCGGTGTACCAAACCACCGCTTGCCCGGCGGTCAGGCCGACCAACGCCAAGATGACGATCTTCAGGTTCTTCCATTCTCCGAACGATTCCGTCAGCGGCGCTTTCGAGGTGCGGCCTTCTTCCTTCATTTTCTTGAAGGCCGGCGACTCGTTCATGCTCAGACGAATCCACACGCTGACGCCGAGCAACAGAATCGACACCAGAAACGGAATGCGCCAGCCCCAGTCGGCAAATGCGTCTTCGCCTTCTTTGTTGAACGCACCGCCACCGAGTGCGTAGCGGGTGCCCAAAATCACCATCAGGCTCAAGAACAAGCCCATCGTCGCGGTGGTTTGAATCCACGAGGTGTAAGCGCCACGTTTGCCGTGCGGCGCGTGTTCGGCCACATAGGTTGCGGCACCGCCGTACTCACCACCCAACGCCAAACCTTGCAGCATGCGCAGGCCGATCAGGATGACCGGCGCGGCCCAGCCGATGGCAGCGAAGTTGGGCAACACGCCGACGATGAAGGTCGACAGGCCCATGATGACGATGGTGATGAGGAAGGTGTATTTGCGGCCGATCATGTCGCCCAGCCGACCAAACACCAGCGCGCCGAACGGCCGCACGATGAAGCCGGCGGCGAACGCCAACAGCGCGAAGATGAACGCCGCCCCGGGATCGAGCCCGCTGAAAAACTGCTTCGCGATGATGGCGGCCAGTGAGCCGTACAAATAGAAGTCGTACCACTCGAACACCGTGCCGAGGCTCGATGCGAAGATCACTTTTTTCTCGGTCGCCGTCATCGGCGCGTTCGAAGCCTGCAGGCCCCGCGGGTTGTCTATCGAGGTAGTTGCCATGGTGTGGTGCCTCCGGTGGGGTCGACGCAGTGACGTGTGTCACGACTAAACGGCTGAATGGTGGCGATTGGCGCTGACCACGCCCTGACACCGCCGCGCGGAATCCGTAGGTGAAAACCCGACGCGGTCGGCGTCGCGATGTGCCGCCCGCCGCACCCGCAGCGCGGCCATCGGCGCGGCTTACCAGCCCTCGGGCAACGGCGGCTCGCGTTGCCCGAGCTGCTTCAACAACACGAATTTGTCGACGTCGGCCAGCTTGCCCCACGCTGCAATTTCGTCGCTGGTGCGCAAGCAGCCGTCACACCAACCGCTGATTTGGTTCATGCGGCACACGCCGATGCAGGGGCTGGGGATATACGAGTACGCATTCGGCAGTGGGGGCAAGTTCATGGATGCGATGTGCGCCGCGCGCATGTCAAATGTCAAAAGTAGCGTGATTGTCGGCGTGGCGAATCAGCGCGCGGCACACCATGCCCTGCCGGCGCGCGAGGCCACCGACCGACCGAGCCGACCCGAGATGAACTCGGCCGCGGCCATCAGCCGGTCGAGGTCGACGCCGGTGTCGATGCCCAAACCACGCAGCAAATAAACCACCTCTTCGGTGGCCACATTGCCGCTGGCACCGCGTGCATACGGGCAACCGCCGAGACCCGCCACGCTGGCATCGAAGGTGTGCACGCCAAGCTGCAAACACGCGTAGATGTTGACCAACGCCTGGCCAAAGGTGTCGTGGAAATGACCGCTGACATCGGCCGGCGCAAAGTGGCGCAGCGCCGCCGCCATCGCGGCTTGCACGCGCAACGGTGTGCCCACGCCGGTGGTGTCGGCAACGCCGCAATGGTCGACGCCAAGCGCTTTGAACGCCGCGGCTACCCGCTCGACCGCAGCAGGCGGCACCTCGCCTTCATAGGGGCAACCGAGCGCGCACGAGATCGATGCACGCACGCGCAGCCCTTCGGCATGCGCACGGGCCACCACCGGCACAAATCGTTCGATGCTGTCGTCGATGCTGCAATTGATGTTGCGCCGGCTGAACGATTCACTGGCCGCGGCAAACACCACCACCTCGGTGGGCCAGCTGGCGCGTGGGCCCGCCAACGCGGCGTGGAGGCCTTGCAGGTTGGGCACCAAAGCCGAGTAGCGCACCGGCTGCGCGGTGGCCGCCAACCCCGCCAACGCCGACACGCCCGCCACCACCGCGGCCGCATCGGCCATCTGCGGCACCCACGCCGGGCTGACGAAACTGGTGACTTCTATATGGCGCAGCCCCGCGTGCCGCAGCTGGCGCACCAGCTCGATCTTGTCGGCGGTGGCGACCGCTTGCGCTTCGTTTTGCAAGCCGTCGCGCGGACCGACTTCGACCAAGGTGACCTGGTGGGGCAGCACCGGTAAGCGCCTACAGCGACGCTGACCAAGTCGCCGCGAGGCAGTGCGCGATCAAGCTGGCCGGCGTTGCCCTGAACACCTGGCACCTCACAGGCGTTGCAACGCCGGTTTGCGCCATGCGCTGACGCGGCTGGCCAGCTGGCGCAGGTAGCGGCCGAAGACCCAGATCAACGCCACCATCAACACCAGCATCAGCAGCAGCGCGACGCCGAACACCGCCGGGTGCGCCCACGACAGCCACAGCGCCGCCGGCACCGCCGCATCGCCGAGCAGCGACATGCCGATATTCGAAAACGGTTCTGGCGAGGTGTTGACCGCCGCGCGGGTGGTGGCTTTGGCGACATGGCTGGTGGCGGCCAAGGTGCCGCCCATCAGTGCCGCGGCCATGGCCCACGCAGATTGGTCGGCACCGAACACCGCCGCCGCCAGCGCCGCCCCGGCCGGTATGCGCACCAGCGTGTGCACGACATCCCACAGCGTGTCGACGCCGGGAATCTTGTCGGCAAAAAACTCGATGAACAGCATGAAGCCGCTGGCCGACAACATCAGCGGGCCCTGCAACACCGTCAAACCGGCGGGCAGTGACACCCAGCCCAGGCTGCCCGCGAGACCAGTCAAAAACACCACCGCGTACAGCCGCAGGCCGCTGGCCCAGCCGAGCGCGGCAGCAACCGCGAGCAATTGCGCAGTGTCGAGTTCGGGCAAGGTCATGGCATCACGCTTTGCAAGTGGGTGGATGTAGAGCTGCCGATTGTGTCGAGGTTCAGTGCGGCCACACCCGCAGGCCGCGCAGCCGCTCGAACGCATCGACGTCGGCGTCGCGGTGCAGCAACGCTGGGTCGTGTTCGATACAAAACGTGGCAATCAACACATCGATGCCGCTGCGTATGGTGTGGCGCGCAGCGCGCAGCGCACGGTCGTGCTGCGTCGCCGCCCGCGCCAGCAACTCGCCACCGCTGGTCGCCACCGCTGGTCGCCACCGACAGTGACCGCATCAGCCGTTCGGCCTGGCGGTAATCGCGCCCAGCGCGAAAGCCGCGCAGCGCCTCGAACCACACCAGATCAGGCACCACGATCTCCACCTCGCCGTCGGCCAGCAACCGGCGCAGCGCCGCACGCGCAGGGTTCGGCGTGGCGTTGAAAAAATCGATCCACACACTGGAATCAACGACCACCATGGGGTGGCGGTCTGGTGGGGTCAGAGTGCATCAGCCGCGCGGGCGACGCAGATTCGGCACCGGCTTTTGCTGCACCGACGGCGGCGGCGCGTGCACGCTGCCGTCGCCAGTGAAGCGCACGGTGGCACCGTGCGCCGGGTCGGCCGCGTCGGCAGCGGTGCCGATGTGGGTGCCTGCTGGGTTGGTGGTGCTTGCTGCGGTGCGACCGATGCGGTCGCCGGTGGTGTCTGCGTGCGTGTCTGCGGTGGTGTCTGCGGTGGTGTCTGCGTGGGTGTCATGCGCCCAGGGCAACTTCCCTTCCCAACGCAACACCTCGCGGTACGCCGCTTGGCGCGCGAGCAACTTCAAGCCGGCTTCGACCGCGTCTTTCTTGGTTTCTTGGTTTCTTGGTTCCTTGGTTTTGTACGTGCCGGCTCGCATCGCAGCGTCAAGCAAGCCGGGGTCGATCACGATGTTGGTACGCATAGCGTGTACGAATAATCAACGTTACCCACACCGTACGCCGGCACCGGGCGCTGCGCCACGGCGGCCAGCCGCGGACGCGGCAAATATTTACAGCGGCTAGGCAGCTACAGCGGCTGCTGGCTGAGCGCGCCGAAGTCGGTCGGTGTTCCCCAGCGGTTGCGCAGCACATCGGCCAATTGCGCCGCGTCGCCCAACATCGCAGTGAGCTGCTCGGCAGGCACCGGGTAGCTGATGTAGTAGCCCTGCATCACATCGCAACCGAGCGCGGCCAACGCCGCCAACTGCTCCTGGGTCTCGACGCCTTCCGCCACGGTGGTCATGCCGAGCGAACGCGCCATCGCAATGATGGCGCGGGTGATCGAGGCGGCACCGTCGTCACTGGTCACCTCCGCAGTGAACGACTGGTCGATCTTCAGCACGTCGATCGGAAAGCGCTTCAGGTAACTGAGGCTGGAGTAGCCGGTGCCGAAGTCGTCGAGTGCCAGGCGCACGCCCATGCGCTTGAGCTGCTGCATGGACTGGGCGGTGGCGGCGGTGTCGCGCATCAGCACCGACTCGGTCAGCTCGAGCTCGAGGCAATGCGGCGGCAAGCCGCTGTCGGCCAGCACCTGCGCAACCAGTTGCGGCACGTCTTGCTGTTGGAACTGGCTGGCTGACATATTGACTGCCACCGACACCCCGGCATAGCCGACCGCGCGCCATGCCATGGCCTGCGCGCAGGCCGTCTTCAAGACCCACTCGCCGATCGGCAGGATCAGCCCGGTTTGTTCGGCCAGCGGGATAAAACGCACCGGCGCAATCGATCCCAACTCGGGGTGGTTCCAACGCAGCAACGCTTCTACGCCGACGATGTGCGCGCCACCACGATCGACCTTCGGCTGGTAGTGCAGCGTGAACTGGTCGCGCTCGAGCGCCAGGCGCAGCGCGGCTTCCAGGGCGGCACGGTCATGCGCGGCAGCACCCATCGCGTCGCAATACACCTGGAGGCCATTGCGGCCGAGCGCCTTGGCGCGGTACATCGCCACGTCAGCGTGGGCCAGCACGCTGTCGCAATCATCGGCCGTGTGCGGAAACACCCGAACGCCGATGCTGGCGCTCAGGCCCAACTCGCGTCCGGCAATCACGAACGGCGCAACCAACGCGTCGACCACGGTGGCCGCAACCCGCTGGGCATCGTCGGCATGCGCCAGCTTGGGCAGCAGCAACACGAACTCGTCGCCGCCCAGCCGACCGACGGTGTCCGTGTCGCGCACCAGACCGCGCAGCCGCACCGCGACTGCACGCAACAACGCGTCGCCGAACGAATGGCCGTAGCTGTCGTTGACGAACTTGAAGCCGTCGAGGTCCATGAACAGCAGCGCGCCTTGATGCTGGTCGCGCCGCGCGTGGGCCAGCGCCTGCGTGATGCGGTCGGTGATCAGGTTGCGATTGGGCAAACCGGTCAGCGCATCGTGCATCGCCTGGTGAACGATTTGCTGCGCGTGTGAATGCCGCTCGGAGATATCGCTCGCGACGCCGTCCACCCGCAGCGCCGCGCCCTGCGCGTTGACCACCAATCGCGCCCGCGCTTCGAGCCAACGCACGCTGCCATCGGGGCGCACGATGCGGTAATCGATGGTGATCGGCGTGTCGGCCTGCATTGCCGCAAAGGCCGTCAACACGCGCTCGCGGTCATCGGCATGCAAGATGCCGCGCCACAAATTCGGGTCGGCGTAGAAGTCGCCCACCGCGCGGCCGCACACCCGTTCAGCCGCCGGGTTGATGTAAAGCAGCTCGTCGCCGCTCGGCGTAATCGACCACACGATGTTGTCGATCGAGTCGAGCACGCCCGACAGTTTTTCCTCCGCACGGTGCAGCTGCTGCACCCGCTGCTTGAGCGCGGCGTTCACATCGGTCAACTCACTGCGGGCCGACAGCAAACCGCGCCGCGCACCGTCCAGGCCCAATGCGGCCGCGCCGATTTCGGCCTGCAGCAAGTTGAAGCTGGCGGCCATGTCGCCGACCTCGTCGCGCGAGGTGATACGCAGCGGCTGGATGTCGAACTTCGCATGCGCGCCATCGAGGTCGCCGCGGCCCAACGCGGTCATCGCGCGCGAAAAATCGGCCAGCGTGCCGGCGGCCAGTTGCCGCGCGGCCTTCGACACTTCCAGCGCCGAGTGCGCCACCATGCCCGGCAGCACCAGCGCCACCGTGATCGACAGCATCGCCACCGCCACAAAAATATCAGCCATTGCGGTCATCAGCCCGCTTTGCTCCGCAGGCAAGTTGGTGACCGCCAGGTAGTAGCCCGCGCCGTCGAGCAGCAGCACCAGCAGCATCGCGCTGGTGAGCTTGAATTGCAGCGTGCCGAGCATGCCGCGCAGGCCAGCCCGACCGCTGCGCACGCGGTCTTCGTAGCAGCGCCACGCGTACAGCAGCGCACCCGCGTAAGCAAAGGCCAGCCCGAGCAGCACGGTCGACAAACCAAATTGCTCGAAGCCCAGCAGCGCCGACACGCCCCACACCGCCGCCGCAACCAGGCCGAGGCGGATGCTGCCGCGCGGCGCGCGATACGGGCGCGCCAGCTCGGGCGCATCGCGGCGCAGCAACCACACCGCCACGCTCGGCAGCGCAATGCCGATCAGGTAGGTGAAGTTGGCCGCAGCAATCAGGCGAATCGGGTCGTCGATCAGCACAAAGCCAATCGCCATCGCCGCGGTCAGCAGCGTCGCCACCCACGGCACATCCGCGCGTGAGCGGCGCGCCAATACGCGCGGCAGCAGGCCGTCTTCAGACAACTGCGCCAGGGTGCGCGAGGCTCCGGCCAGCGGTTGCAAGGTGCCCGAGAACATGCCCAACACCATGAACCACACCGCCGCCGCCTTGGCCGCACTGCCAAACCACGGCGCGAATGCCGGGCCCAACGCCAACGCCAAATCAACCCCCAGCGCGCCTGCGCCGAGCGTGCCCAGCCAGATCAACGGCAACACGCCGAAGTACAGCCCGGCCAGCAATGCGCTGGCACGCATTGCACGCGGCACATTGCGGCTGGGGTCGACGGTTTCACCGACGTGGCAAGCGGCCGCCTCAAACGCCGGCGCAGCAAACCCGATCAAATACAGACCCGCCATCAGGCTGGTGAGCTGGCCGAACCAGCCCGGAAACGGCGTCGTCAATTCGAAGGTGGTGGCCACCCGCCAATCGATGCGGCCGGCCAGCAGCGGTGCCATGCCCGACGCCATCGCGAGCAGCGCCGATGCGCTGGCCACCGGCACCGCCAGCCGCCTGACCCACTTCAGGCCAAGCAGGTTGATAGCCAAGAACGCCACGATGATTGCCACCGCCAGCAGCGTCACCGGCACGCCCGGCAGGTACCAGTGGTGCAATGCCGACGCCGCCAATATCGCGGTGACGCCGCAAGTCGGTACCCAACCCCACCAGTAGCACACGCCGGTCAGGTTGGCGAGCAGCGGGCTGTACGGCCGAAACGCCTCAGAGCACGCGGCCGCGATGCCGCCTACGCGGTTGGGGTACATCAACACCAACTCAGTCCAGCCGGGTGCGGCGGCCCAGGCCAGCAGCAAGCCGACCAGCAACAGCGGCACCGCCGCGCTGCCTTGACCGAGGATTGCACCCTGGCCGACGAACAGCGCCGCGAGGATGAACAGACTTTGGTTGCTGCCGCCCATCGCCAACGCGGTGGTGCCGAACCAGCCCAAGCTGCGCGGGTGCGCAAGCGACGCAGGGTTCAGCGGGCTGTCAGAACGATCAACTGCATGCATTGCGCGGGCGAGACCAAAGACCAAAGACCTGAGACCTGAGGCCGGGCGAGACAGGGCGATCGGCGTCGGTGCGCCGGGTGTCGCTGTACACATCTCGGCCGAACCAGCCGCCACTTGAGCGCCGCACGCACGCGGTTTGCGAATGCGCAAACCGCGCGCGTGCGGCGTGACGAACTACCGCGATCCGCGCTGGGTAGGCCGGCGCGTCGACTGCGGCTGGCGCGCCTGCACCGCCGGCGCAAACCATTCCGTCACCAGCAGCGGCACGCCGCGCCGTGTGAACACCGAACGGCGATACCAACGCGGCGCGCCAGGCCAGTGCAAGCGAGCCGCCAGCCGACGCGCCCCGAGCGCTGGCATGTGCGCGCTGCCCAACCGCAGGCAGGGTGCCGCGCGCGGACCAAACAACAAGTCGGCCAAAGGTCGGTTGCCGAGCCCGCGCAGCGCCGCCCACGCCAAACCTGCCTGCACCGCAGGCAGCACCGTGCGCGCGACCACCAGCGGTTGACCACCGGCCCACAGCTCGACCTCACGCACATGGCAACGCACCACGCGCCGGTATCGGCGGCCGCCGCCACCGGCCCGCTGCAACGCGCGCGATTCATCCGGCCGCGCAGCCGACGGGCCTTGCCGCAGTACCCGCACCTCGAAGCTGCCGAATGCGCGCGTGAGCTGATGGCTGAGCGAGCCGCCACACCGCAGCCACGCCCGCAGCGCGCGGTTGACCGGTTCGGGCTTCACGGCCGACCGGGGTGCGAACCACCGCGAGGCCGGGTCGCCAACTGCCCGCTCACGCGGTGCGCTCTTTGACCAATATGGTGCCGCGCGCCACCACCGCAACCTGGTCGCTGGCGGGCGATGCGGAGCCGTCGAGTTGCACCAGGCAGCCACGCAGTGCGTCTTTCCAATCGATGCTGACCACCCGCCATTGCAACGCGATGTCGTGGTCGGCGAACACCGGCTGCTTGAACGCAAAGTTCATGTTCAGGCACAGCATTTCACGCTCGATGCCGTCGCGGTGCGCGTGGGTGTCGGCGTCACGCGAAAAGTAGGTGGCCAGCAGACCCATCAACGCTGCGCTGGTTTGCTGGCCGCTGGCGATGATGTCGCCGAAGCGCGCGCGACGCGCCACGTCGGGGTCGATGTGCAACGGGTTCGAGTCGCCGCTCAAACGGGCGAAAGTCAAAATGTCATCGCGCGAAAAGCGCACGGTTTTCGCGAGCGTTTCGCCCACGAAAACCAACGGCGGTCGGTCGGTCATCTGCATAAGGTGAAGGTCAAAAAATCAGCAGACCGCATCGCGGGCATCGGCCGGTCGTATGCATCAGGCGGCCTGCGCTGGCGTGGCTGCAGCCGGCGCGGCATGACGCAGGTTCTCGAAGCGCTTGGCCGCTTCATACGGAAACACATCGTGCACATGGCCGGCCGCGATGCGGTCCTTGTGGGTTTGCCAAAACGCCGCATCGAGCAGATCGGCGTGGTGCTTCATGAACACCTCGCGCACCTTGAGGTTGCCGAGCAAAAACGGCGCAAAGGTTTCCGGAAACACGTCTTTGGGCCCGACGTGATACCAGACCTCGCCCGACATTTCTTCTTCTTCGTTGCGCGGCTCGGGCACCCGGCGGAATTGGCAGTCGGTGATGTATTCGATTTCGTCGTAGTCGTAGAACACCACCTTGCCGTGGCGCATGACGCCGAAGTTTTTCCACAGCATGTCGCCCGGAAAAATATTCGCCGCCACCAGGTCTTTGATCGCGTTGCCGTACTCGATCACCGCATGCGTCAATTGTTCGGTGTTGTCGGCCAGCGCGGCTTCTTGCAAATAGATGTTCAGCGGAATCATGCGGCGCTCGATGTACACATGGCGAAGCACCAGATCGCGGCCGTCTTCTTCGAGCAAGCTGGGGCAAAACTTTTTCAGCTCGGCGACCAACTCGTCATCGAAGCGGGCCCGCGGAAACGCCACGTTGCTGTACTCGAGCGTGTCGGCCATGCGGCCCACGCGGTCGTGCTGCTTGACCAGCAGGTACTTGCTTTTGATCAGCTCTCGGGTGGTGTCTTTCGGCGGCGGGTAGAAGTCTTTGATGACTTTGAACACATACGGAAACGACGGCAAATCAAACACCAGCATCACCATGCCCTTGATGCCGGGCGCAATGCGGAACTGGTCGGACGAATGGCGCAGGTGCGCCAAAAAGTCGCGGTAGAACAAATTTTTGCCCTGCTTTTGCAAGCCCAGCGCGCTGTAGATCTCGTTGCGCGGTTTGCGCGGCATCAGCGTGCGCAAGAAGTGCACATAGGCCGACGGCACCTCCATATCGACCATGAAATACGCGCGCGCAAAGCTGAACAGCAGCTGCAGTTCGTCTTCGCCGAACAGCACCGTGTCAATGGCCAGCGGCCCGGCCGGCGTATGCAAGATCGGCAGCGCAAACGGTATTTCGCGGTAGCCGTTGATGACCTTGCCGACCAGGTACGCGCCCTTGTTGCGAAAAAACAGCGAGCTCAGTACCTGAATTTGAAAGTTGGCGCGCGGCTGGTAATCGCCCAGCTCGCCTTCTACCGCGGTGAGCACCTGGCCGATGTCACGGTCGAGGTCGTCGAACGGCCGCTGCAGCGCGAAGTCTTCAACGATGCGCCGCCAGCTCGCGCGCAGGCTTTGTTTGGTCGGGTAGTACGCGCGGTAGGTGGGCGTGGAGCCCGGCGCGTCGTCTTCGATGTATTCGGTCGACACCGCCGGGCGCACGAAGATGAAGTCGTTGTTGAAGTAGCTGCGGTCGAGAATTTTGGTGCTGACCGAATTGAAGAATGTTTCCGCCAGCTCAGGCTGATGGTGGTTGATCAGCAGGCCGATGTAGTGCAGCTTGACCTGTTGCCAGACTTCGGAACTCAGCGCGTGCGCCTTGAATTCGGTTTGCAGCCGCTCGGCCGCCTCGGCCACCCGCGCGTCATAGAACTCGATGCGTTCGCGCTGGCCGCGCTGCTGGCCGTGCCAGTCGGCCGCCTCAAAGCGCTGCTTGGCCGCGCTGCTGGCTTCGCGGAACAACCGGTAGTGCCGGTTGAAGCCGTCGAGCATCGCCTGCGCGGTGGCGCTGGCCCGCGCGTCGTTGAGCGGCGTCGCCACGGCTGCGCCCAGGCTTGCCGCCGGGCTCACCGCGCCCATCACGCTTGACCCAGCATGGCGGCAGTGGCCGCAGTCTCAGCCAGCGTGGCGTCAGGCGTTGTGCCCGCAACATGCCGCGCGTACACCGTGTCGACCGCGGCCTGGTAGGCAGTGAGTACCTGTTCGGGTTGCGAAATCGTCATCTTCAAATCCTCCAGCAGCCCGTTGTGCAGCCCATAAAACCAGCCGTGCACCACCAGCGGTTGGCCGCGCGCCCAGGCGTCTTGCACCACCGTGGTTTGGCACAAATTTCGCGCCTGCTCGATAACGTTCAGTTCGCACAAGGCGTCGACACGCTGAGCCGCATCGACCGTGTCGAGCCAACCCTGGTGCTGATTGCGCACGTCTTGCACGTAGCGAATCCAGTTGTCGGCCAGGCCGACGCGCAAGTTGGTCAGCGCAGCCGCCACACCACCGCAGCCCGAGTGGCCGACGATGATGATGTGCTGCACCTTCAACATATCGGTCGCGTACTGCACCACCGACAGGCAGTTCAAATCGGAGTGCGCCACCACGTTGGCCACGTTGCGGTGCACAAACAACTCGCCCGGCAACAAGCCGACCAGTTCGTTGGCCGGCACGCGGCTGTCGGCACAACCGATCCACAAATACTGCGGTGCCTGCTGTTTCAGCAAGTTGGTGAAAAAACCAGGCGTGCGCGCTTCGGTGGCGCGCGCCCAACTGCGGTTGCTGTCAAACAGTTCTTTCAGTTCACTGGTCATAGGGTCACGCGAATAGGATGCAACGAGTCTATCGATGGCCGCCACTGGGACAACGCACCGTGAAACCCGCAGTTACGAAAGACCCCGACTCGGTGGCGCGCATCCGCCCGCCAACGGTCGATGCCAGCGCATTGCAGCACCCGTGGGCTGAGGCGCTGCCTGCGCTCGGCAGCACGATCGAGGTGGCACCCGGCGTGCGCTGGCTGCGCATGCCGTTGCCGTTTGCGCTGGACCACATCAACCTGTGGCTGGTGCGTGATGCGATGGCCGCCGATGGCGTGACCACCGAGGGCTGGACCATCGTCGATTGCGGCATCGCCGATGACCGCACCCGCGCGGCCTGGCAACAAATTTTCGCCGGCCAGCTCGGCGGTCTGCCGGTGCTGCGCGTCATCGCCACCCACATGCACCCCGACCACGTCGGCCTCGCGCACTGGCTGACGCAGCACTGGAGCCGCGGCGCAAGCACCACCGGCACCGGCACCGGCACCGCCACCGCCACCGCCACCGCCGCTTTCGAATGCCGCCTGTGGATGAGCGCCACCGACTACGCCGCTGCGCGGCTGGGCAGCCGTGCCGATACGGCGATGGGCGGCGACGCGGCCGCCCGCTTCATGGCGCAACACGGCCTGACCGATGCGCCCGCGCTGGCGCAAATTCGCCAACGCGCCGGCTTCTACGCCGGCATGGTGCCGCAGGTGCCGAGCAGCTACCGGCGCCTGATGGACGGCGATGTGGTGCGCATCGGCATGCCGACCGACGCCGGCGCACACGCGAGCCACTGGCACTGCATCGCCGGCTACGGCCACGCACCCGAACACATCGCGCTGCACAACCCGGCGCTCGGCGTATTGATTGCGGGCGACATGGTGCTGCCGCGTATTTCCACCAACATCAGCGTCGACCACACCGAGCCCGAAGGCAACCCACTGGCGCAATTTTTGGCATCGCTCGAACACATGCGCACACTGCCTGCCGACACGCTGGTGCTGCCTTCGCACGGCAAGCCATTTCGCGGCCTGCATGCCCGCATCGATCAACTGCAGCAACACCATGCCGATCGGCTGGCCGAGGTGATGGCCGCGTGCGCCGCAGCCCCGCAAAGCGCTGCCGACTTGCTGCCAGTGCTGTTCAAACGCCCGCTCGATGTGCACCAGACCACCTTCGCGATGGGCGAATCGATCGCGCACCTGAATGCCTTGTGGCACGAGAGGCGCTTGCAGCGCCAGTGTGAGCAAGGCGTCCACCGTTTTTCGACCACCGCCGCGCTGCGGTTGCAGATCAATCCAGACCGCTAAGCTGCCTGGTGCTGAATCTGACTCGAAAGGACACGTCCATGTCCCAAGTCACCTCGATCCCCCTTTACGAAGAACCTGCCTACCGCGCGGCTGAGGTTGCCCGGATGCTGGCGTTGCCACCGGGCACTGTGAATGCATGGTGCTTCGGACATGACTTTCCCAAGCATGACGGCAAGCGCAAACGTTTCAAGGCGGTTGTTGAACCCGCCGACCGCAAGGCACGCCTGTTGTCGTTCAACAACCTGTGCGAGTTGCACTTGTTGGCGGCGATTCGCCGCCATTACCGCGTGACGATGCCTGCCGTTCGGGACAGCCTGGCTTATCTGCGCACCTCGTTGCACACGCCGAGGCCGCTGTTGGCTGCTGACTTCCTGACCAATGGCGTGCACCTGTTCATCCAGCAGGCCGGCGTGGTGCTGAATGTCAGTCGTGAGGGGCAGTCCGCAT
>JAYUGJ010000100.1:0-2053 GCA_043738425.1 Burkholderiales bacterium | reverse complement strand
AGCGTGCTGCGTTGTTTCCAGGCTTCGCCACTTTAGTGCAGGCTCGCCGCAATACCCCGCCGAAACAGGTTCGTCATCCTACGGACCGACAGTTCGTTTTCAGTTGCTCCCCACCCCGCCTCGCGACGACGCAGTTACTTTCAACTACGGAGTTGTGGCGAACTCCGACAGGGATTTGCACCCTGCTGATAGCACGCCTTCACGGGCGCACACTGAACCGCTGACGCGGTGGTGGAGCGCGACGAGTTCACCTCGGAGGTGACGATGACACCACTGCGGCTTCGCATGATCGATGCGATGGTGCTGCGCGGCTTTGCTGTGCGCACCCAAGAGACCTACCTGATCGCGGTCGGGCAAATGGCCCGCCACCACCGCTGCAGCCCTGATTTGCTGAGCGACGAGCAGATTCAGGCGTACCTGCTGTACCTTCTGCAAGAACGGCACCGATCCCGCTCTACCGTCAACATCACCTCGTGCGCCATGCGCTTCCTGGTGTGCGAAGTGCTGGGCCAGACCGAGCGCCGGCCGCAGATCCCGATGGGACGCAACCCGCAGCGCCTGCCCGAGGTGTTGTCTCGTGCCGAAGTCGCCGCGTTGCTTGCGGTGCCGATGTCGCCGAAGGCCCGCACCTTCCTGACGACGGCCTATGCCAGCGGCCTGCGCGTGAGCGAGCTGTGTCAGCTGCGCGGCTGCAACATCGACTCCGCCCCCGACCGCATGTGTATCCGCGTGGTCCAGGGCAAGGGCGGGCAGGACCGCTACGGCCTGCTCACGGCAGAACTGCTCGACCAACTGCGGCTGTACTGGCGTACCTGTCGAGGCCACGCCAGCGGCGCGGACTGGTTGTTCCCGGCACGCTCGAATCCATCACGGCCCTTGGACCGTGCCAGCGGCCAGCGCTACTACCACCTTGCTCGCGACGGCGCCGGCATCACCAAGTCGGGTGGCATTCATACGCTTCGACATTGCTTCGCAACACACCTGCTGGAGGCCGGCGTCGACCTGAACAGCATCAGCAAGCTGCTCGGCCATGCCCAACTGAGCACCACCAGCCGCTACCTGCGCATGGCCCGCCCCGGCTACAGCGCCGGCGGTGACGCGCTGTCGCTGCTGTCGCAGTTGCCGAAGACGCCACCTCCGCCGCCGTCGCCACCGCCCCGACACTGAGCCCGCCGCGCCGATGAGCGCCACCCTGGCCGAGGTGCTGCGCACCTTCGGGCCGGCCTACCTGCGCGAGCATGCGCTGAGCACGGCGCAAGCGCGCGTGTGGCGGGCCATCGTCGCCTGCCGCACGCCGGCGCTGGGCAGCACGTTGCAGCAGTGCGACCAGTGCGGACGCCAGCAACGGCTGTTTCACTCGTGCCGCAATCGGCATTGCCCGCAATGCCAGAGCGGCGCCCGCGATGCGTGGCGACAGGCGCAGCTCGCCGAGTTGCTGCCGGTGCCGTACTGCCACCTCGTCTTCACGCTGCCGCACGCGCTCAACGGCCTGGCGCAGCGCCACGCACGCTGGGTGTACCGCACGCTGATGCAGTGCGCTGCGGCAACGCTCACCGAGTTCGCCGCCAACCCGCGCTGGCTGGGCGCCATGGGAGCGTTCACGCTGGTGCTGCACACCTGGACGCAGGACCTGCGCCAACACGTTCATGTCCACGCATTGATGGCCTGCGGCGGGCTGGACACCGACGCTCGGTGGTGCACCCCGACGCGCAGCCCGACCTTCCTGTTTCCGGTGCATGCGCTCTCGAGGGTGTTCCGAGGCAAGTTCCTCGATGCGCTGCGGCGCGCCGGCCAGGCCGGCGAGTTGCCGCTCGATCCGGCGGACACAGACCCGCTGCGCCAGGCGCGGCTGAAGGAGCTGACGCAGCACGACTGGGTGGTGTATGCGAAGACGCCGCTGGCCGGACCCGAGGTGGTGCTGGACTATCTGTCGCGCTACACGCACCGCGTGGCCGTCTCCAACGAGCGCATCGTCGGCATCGACGCCAAGGGGGTGCGTCTGCGCGTTCGCGCCGACGCGAACGGCGGCAAGCGCACAACGCTGATCGATGGC
>JAYUGJ010000099.1:0-3205 GCA_043738425.1 Burkholderiales bacterium | reverse complement strand
AAAAAACGCGCCAATGATCGGCCCGACCAGCGTAGCGCGCCCGCCCACCGCGGTCCAAATGGCGATTTCTATGCCGGCTGCTGGCGACATTTCACTCGGATTGATGATGCCGACCTGCGGCACATACAGCGCACCCGCCACGCCACACATCACCGCCGAAATGACCCAGATCGCGAGCTTGTATTTGAGCGGGTCGTAGCCGGTGAACATGACCCGCGTTTCGGCATCGCGTATGGCTTGCAACACGCGGCCGAATTTGCCGGTGACCAACCAACGCGCCAACACGAAAAAGCCGATCAGCGTCAGCCCGGTCAACACGAACAACGCCATGCGCATCGACGGCGTGGCCATCGGCAGGCCCAAGATGCGCTTGAAATCGGTGAAGCCGTTGTTGCCACCGAAGCCGGTTTCATTGCGGAAAAACAGCAACATCGCCGCATAGGTGACCGCCTGCGTGATGATCGAAAAATACACGCCCTTGATGCGCGACCTGAACGCAAAAAAGCCGAACGCGAGCGCCAGCAAACCCGGCGCGGCCACCACCAACAGCAAGGTCGCGGCAAACGAATCGCTGAGCGCCCAATGCCACGGCAGCGTCTTCCAGTCGAGGAACACCATGAAATCGGGCAGCTCGCTTTGGTAGTTGCCGTCGCGGCCGATCTGGCGCATCAGGTACATGCCCATCACATAGCCGCCGAGCGCGAAAAACAGGCCGTGGCCGAGGCTCAAGATGCCGGTGTAGCCCCAGATCAAATCCATCGCCAGCGCACAAATCGCGTAGCACATGATCTTGCCGATCAGCGACACCGCGTAGTCGCTGAGGTGCAGCGGGCTGGCTGCTGGAACCAGCAGGTTGAGCACCGGCACCGCGACCGAGACGATCAGCACGAAGGTGAAGACGTTGCTCCACATCTTGCCCGTTAGCAGGCCTGCGGTGCGGGCTGACATGGGCGATGCCGTCGCGGGGGTGGGTGTGGGTGTGGGTGTGGCGGTGCTCATTGGGGGCGGCTGTCGCGCTTTCGCTTTGCGTCGGTGTCAGTGTCGCCACTGCGGGACGACAGCGACGAATTCATGCCTCCGCACTCCGGCCCTTCATCGCAAATATCCCCTGCGGTCGCTTCTGAATAAAGACGACGATGAACACCAGCAGCATGATCTTCGCCAGCACCGCGCCCTGCCAGCCTTCGAGCAATTTGTTCAGCACGCCCAAACCCAACGCGGCATACACCGTGCCGGCCAACTGGCCGACGCCACCCAACACCACCACCAGAAACGAATCCACGATGTAGCCCTGACCGAGGTCGGGGCCGACATTGCCGACCTGCGACAACGCGCAACCGGCCAGACCTGCAAGACCTGACCCCAGCGCGAATGCGTAGGTATCGACGCGTGCGGTGTTGACGCCCATGCAAGCAGCCATTCGGCGGTTTTGGGTGACGCCGCGAACAAACAGGCCGAGTCGGGTGCGTGCGATCAGCAGCGCCACTGCGGCCAGCACCAGTACCGCGAACACGATGATGGCGATGCGGTTGTAGGGCAGCGTGAGATTGCTCAGCACGTCGATGCCGCCCGACAACCACGCCGGGTTTTCGACCCGCACGTTTTGCGCGCCGAACACACTGCGCACGCCTTGCATCAACACCAGGCTGATGCCCCAGGTCGCAAGCAAGGTTTCGAGCGGACGGCCGTAGAGCCAGCGGATGACGCTGCGCTCGAGTACCGCGCCGACCAACGCGGCGATCAGAAACGACGCCGGCACCGCTGCCAGCATGTACCAACCAAAGGCCTCCGGCAGGTGCGCTTTGAACAGGTTTTGCACCACATAGGTGGCGTACGCGCCGATCATCATCAGCTCGCCGTGGGCCATGTTGATGACACCCATCAGCCCGTAGGTGATCGCCAAACCCAACGCCACCAGCAAAAAAATCGAACCCAGGCTGATGCCGGTGAACACCACGCCGAGCCGCTCACCCCACGCCAGTTGCGAATCGACCGCGCTGAGTGCGGCACGCAGCTTGGCGCGCACTGCGGAGTCGGCTTCGACCCCGGGTTTGAGCCGCTCAACCAGCAGCGCCTGCGTTGCCGGGGTGCGGCTGCGCGCCAGTACGGTGGCGGCCTCCAGGCGATGCGCTCGGTCGGTGGATGACACCATGACGGCGGCGCGCAACAAGCCAAGGTCGGCCGACAACGCGGCATTGGTTTCCGAGCGCAGCGCTTTTTCTATCAGCGGCAATTTGGATTCGTCTGCGCCATCACGCAGCTCACGCACCGCTTGTTGGCGCTCGACCAACCGGGGCGACAACAGCTTGAGCGAGGCCAGCGCGGACTCCAGCTCGCGGCGCAGGCGGTTGCTGTTGACCACGTCTTCGGCATCGGCCGGCAGGTCGACCACCGCGCCGGTTGCGGCATCACGCACCTGATTTTCGCGCACGACGTACACCCGATCCGCAGTGACTTTGACCGCGTCATCGAGCAGCGCCTGAAAAAACGCCTGCGCAGCTAGATCCGCACTGGCGGCGGTTTGGCTGATGGCGAGCGAGCGCGCATCGCTGTCGCCCGCGGCCACCGCGCGCACCTACTCGGCCGTCAACGCATGGGCCGATCCGGCAGCCCACATGCACAGCAGAAAAAGCGCCAGGTGTTTAGCCGCGACGATGGTGGCTTGCAACACACGTACCGCCCGGCGCCCTGCGCGTTGCACATCCATAAGAAGAATCACCAGCGATCAAGACAAAAAAATCCGCTGCCTGTGGCCTCCCAGCCATCCGCAGGTCAGCGGAACACGTTCATTCAGTTGGTCATCGCGGCGATTCGTTACTTCTTCTCAGGCTCGTCCTTCTTTTTGTCATTGCCGTCGATGTACGGGCTCCATGGTTTGGCCTTGACCGGGCCGGGCGTTTTCCACACCACATTGAACTGGCCGTCGGCCTTGATCTCGCCGATGAACACTGACTTGTGCAGGTGGTGGTTTTTCTCGTCCATCTTCGACGTGATGCCCGACGGGGCCGTAAAGGTCTGGCCGGCCATCGCGGCAATCACCTTGTCAGTGTCAGTGGACTTGGCTTTTTCAACCGCCTGCTTCCACATGTTGATGCCAATGTAGGTCGCTTCCATCGGGTCGTTGGTTAGCGGCTTGTCTTTGTGGCCGGCGATGCCCTTGGCTTTGGCGTAGTCGCCCCATTTTTTGATGAACTCGGTGTTGGTC
>JAYUGJ010000098.1:0-44818 GCA_043738425.1 Burkholderiales bacterium | reverse complement strand
GCGCTGTTGAAGGTGGGCTTTGGCCTGCAATCCGACCGGGGCCAGATCCGCGCCAAATTTGGCGTGGCGGCCGGCGCGGTGCTCGATTTGAACAGCGTCTTCCAGCGCCTGGGCTACCGCAGCTCGATGGGGGTGCGGGCGGCGGTGGGCGTGGTGTTTGGCCAGCGCTTCCAGAAATCCAAAAAAACCACCACCTCCAACTGGGCGCTGCCGCAGCTCAGCAGCGGCCAGTTGCTCTATGCCGCCAACGATGCGTTTGCTGCGCTGCGGGTGTGGCAGGCGCTGCGCCAGCAGCAGGGCGATGCGGCGTTGATGGGCCTGGGCGAAGACGCCCACACCGATGCCGATGCCGACGCCGACGCCGATGCCGACGCCGACGCCGATGGTGCGGGTCGCGCTGGCCGCTCCGGCCACAGCGGTCACCCCACGGCGCGCGGCTGCGGCGCTGTCTTCCAGCGTGAGCTGTTGCGCGGGCAACCAGCCGGTGCTGTCGATACCTGCCGGGCGCGGTTGGGCGGTGAGGCGTATCGCGTCGCCTTGCAGCCGCAGCGCGCGGGTGCCGAGCAAGCCGCCTTCGGTCGGCAGCCGGCCGAACGACGGGTCGGCGAACGGGTCGGCCTGGCCGCTCAGCCGGGCGCTGTGGTTGCCGTCGGCCACCTGCGCATTCAGTATTGGGCCGTCGAGCGTGATGCTGCCGCTGCGCTGCGGCACCAGCAGGTAGTTGCGCGCAATCACCTGGTAGGTGCGGCCGTTGCGGCTTTCCTGACTGGTCACGTCGGTGCCGATGCGCCGCACCAGCGCGTCGCTGTGGCTCGGCAGTTCGAGGTTGGCCTGGTAGATGTTTTTGTCGCTGTACAGGCGCACCTGCAGTGCCACCGCCGACTGCACATAAGTCGGCAGCGTATCCAGCGTGGTGGTGATGAACACGTGCGCGACGCTGCTGCCCGCATCGCTGGCAGGCGCTGCGGTGCCGTTCGCCGCGATGACCAATTCGATGGCAGCCGATTGCTCGCCGTCCCATGCAAGACGTGGCACCTCGACGCGGCCGCTGCGCTTCGGTGCCAGCGTCAACCGCAGCTCGCGCACCGACGCGCCGGCGCTGCGGTTGGGTTGCGCTGGCTCGGAGCTGCGGCGGCCAACGATCTCGAAGTCTTTGGCCAGCGCGCTGAGGTCGGGTTGGCTGTTGCCGCCGTGGTCGCTTTGCAGCGTCAGCCGCACCGCCTCACCGGCGGCCAATTGCGTGCGCTCGGCCGACGCGGTAACCGCCGCCTGCGCGGTACGGCACAGCAGGCTGCCGGTGATGAACAACGTGCCGATGCAGCACAGCCGCAGCGCGCGGCCGATGGCGGCCACGCTGACCAGGCTGCGCCTGCATGGGGTGGCGGGCCGGCGCTTCATTCGGGTCATGCGGGTCATGCGGGCAGTGGCGGTCATGGCGGTGGGCTGCCTTCGCGGATCAGGTGCTGAATCAAAAATTTGCGCCGCAGCAGGCCGCTGGCATCGTTGGGCAGGCGGCGCAGCCATTGGTCTTCGGCCAGTTGCTGTTCGGTGGGCGGCGGGCGCGCGGGCTGGCGCGCGTCGGTGCGGCCGGACGACGGCGCATCGCCGCGCCCGCCTGCGCTGGCTGCCAATGCAGGCGGGCCGTCGGGTTGACTCAAATCGCGGCGCGCCTTGGCCGCGTCATCGACCTTGGCTGCCGGTGCGGGCTCGGTGCGTGTCGCACCGTTTTTCGGCTGCGCATTCGCGTTGGCTGCCGGCGTGTCGGGCGTGCCGTTGTTTGGGCGGGTCGGTGGCACCGCCCGTGGCACCGCTGACGGGTTGGCGGGCCCGCGCGCATCGCCGGTGTCCGCGCCGGCACCCGGTTGATCGGGGCCGCGTGGGCCCGGCGCGGCGGGCGCAGCGCGCAGTTGTGCGGCCGAGCCACCGGCAATCGGCGACGGCCCTTGCGCCTGCCCGTTGGTCTGGCCGCCGAGTTGCGGCGGTGGCCCCAGCGCTTTTTCGACCAACGCGCGGTTGCGCTGCGCGGCGCGGTCGGCCGGGTTTTTTGCCAGCGCGGCGTCATACGCCTGCAACGCCGCGCGCAGCTCACCGGCGCGCGCCAGGGCGTTGCCACGGTTGAATGCCGACTCGGCATCGTCGAGCGCCGCATACGTGGCCGCCGCGCCGTGGTGGTCGCCGGCCCGCGCTTGCGCATAGGCGCGGCGGCGCGGGTCGGTGTAGGTGCGCGCGGCGGTGGCCGCATCGCCTGCGCGCAACGCGGCCTCGGCACGCTGGTCGGCGGTGCGCCACCAGGCCGATGCGCGGCTTTGCGCCTGCGCCTGGCAGGCCGGTAGCGCCACCAGCAGCGCCACCAGCAGTGCCACCAGCAGAGCCGGCGCAGATGCCCAGGTGCAGGTCAGCGCACGCAAGCCGGCTCCTGCTGCGGCATTCGTTCGGCGTGCCATCAGGCCCACCAGCCGCGGCGCGACAGCAGCGCGGCAAACAGCAGCACCAGTGGCAGCAACCAGACACCGGCATCGCGCCAGCGGGTGGCCGGCGCGTCGGCCACGGTGGCGGTGTTGCGGCTGGCACGCGAGCGCAGGTCGGCAGCGAGCGCGGCGATATCGCCGAGCTCGAACACCCGCCCGCCACCCGCGCTGGCCAGGCGTTGCAGCAGCGCGCGGTCGGGCGCGGTGGCGGTGGCGGTGGCGGTGGTTGTGGTTACGCCGCTGGCAGCTGATGTCGCGACCCCGGCTGCAACCTTCGCCACCCCTGCCACCCCCGCCGCACCGCGTGCCGTGTCGGCTGCACTGGCTGGCGTGTCGGTGGGCACGCCCGTCGGCTCTGCGGTGGCTGCAGCGCCAATCGCCACCACCTGCAGGTTGGAGCCGCGTTCGCGCAATCGCGCGGCAGCGCTGAGTGCGTCGTCCGCGCTGTCGTCTTTGCGGCCGTCTTTGGTCGGCTTGGTCACCCCATCGACGAACCCATCGGTCAGCACCACCACCTGGCCGCCGCTGGCCGCTGCGCGTTCCAGCAGCAACTGCGCCATCGCCAGTGCGGGGGCCAGTTGGTCGCCGCGGGTCGGCAAGATGTCGGGCAGCAGCGGGCCGGTGAGGCCGCGCAGCGTGGCCACGTCGTCGGTCAGCGGTGCCACCGTGTAGGCCTCGTTGCTGAACACCAGCAACGCGACTTTCGCGCCGTTGGCGGCGCGCAGCAGATCGTCGATGGCGTAGCGGGCGCGGGTGGTGCGGTCGGGTGCCAGGTCTATAGACGCCATCGACGGTGACAAGTCGAGCACCAGCACCCAGCTGTCGGGCGACGCATAGGCCACCGCCGGTTCGCGCTGCCAGGCCGGACCGGCCAGCGCCAGCACCGCCAGCGTCCACGCCAGCAGCAGCCAGCGCCAGGGTGTGCGGCGGTCGTGCGCGGGCTGGGCTTCGGCCGCCACCGGTTCGGCCAGCTGCAGCACTTGCAGCAATGGCGCGTCGATGTGCCGGCCCCAGGCACCGGCGGCCGCACTGCGCTGTGCCAGCCAGGCGGTAAGCAGCCACAACAGCGGCAGCGCGGCCAGCCAGGTCGGGCGCAAAAAATGGAAGCCGGTCGTGACGCCGGCAGCCAGGCGCTCGGCGTGCGACTGCAGTTGGGCAATCAACTCCACCGCGGCCCCCAGGTGTGTGCGCGCAACGCGACGGCGGGCACGCTCAACAGCAATGCCAACGCCAGCGGCCAGGCAAACCACTCGTCGCTGGGCTGCACCCACTGGTCGGGGGCAGCGGCAGGTTCCAGCTGGTCCATCTGCGTATATGCGGCTTGCAGCGCGGCGGCGTCGGTGGCGGCAAAGTACGCGCCCCCCGTCGCGGTGGCGATCGCACGCAGCGTTGGTTCGTCGAGGTCGCTGTCTTCGTCGCCGCCGCCACCCACGCCGATGGTGTAGATCCGCAAGCCCGCGGCCGCAGCCCAACGCGCGGCCTGCAGCGGCGGCATTTCGCCGGCAGTGCTGCGGCCGTCGGTCAGCAACACCAGCACGGTGCGGCCGATGTCGGCGCGGTTGCTTGCCGCATCGGCGTTGGGGTCCGCGCTGGCGTCAGCGTTGGGGTTGGCATTGGCATTCGCATTGGCATCGGAGGCAGGCGCGCCGATGGCATTGCGCGCCGCGCGCAGCTGCTTCAGCGCCAGGCCGATCGCGTCGCCCAGCGCGGTGGCCGGCCCTGCCATGCCGATGTTCGCTTCTTGCAAAAACTGGTTCACCGTGCGCAGATCGGTACTCAACGGGGCCTGCAGGTACGGGCGGGTGCCGAACAAGATCAGCCCGACCTGGTCGCCGTGGCGGCGTTCGATGAATCGGCCGGCCACTTTTTTGACCACCTGCAGGCGGCTTTCGCGGCCTTCCATATCGCGCGCGGCCATCGAGCCCGAGGTGTCGACCGCCAGCAGCAGCCGTCGCCCGCTGTCGGCCACCGGTTGCGGCGCGCCCAGCCATTGCGGGCGTGCCGCCGCGGTGATCAACAGCAACCACACCAGCGCAAACAAACCCAGCCGCCAGCGCAGCATGCGCTGCGCGGCCGGTGGCGCGCTGGCAGCCACTTGCGCGGCAAACGGAAAGTACAGCGCCACCGTGCGGGGCGCGGCTGCGGGCCGAAAGCGTGCCAGCAGCCACGGCAGCGGCAGCGCCAGCAGCATCCATGGCCATTCGATGTGGATCACGTGCGGGCCTGTCGGACGAATGCGCGCGCGCCGCTCAACCAGCGCGCACGGTGCGCCGCAGCGCTGGGTGCGACGCTGCCGCTGTACGCGCAGCACAGCAACGCACGGCCGCTGTCGCCCGACCAGTCGCGCCCGCCGTGGCCCACGACGAACGCGATCCAGGCGTCGCCGCTCAACGCCGCCACCGTGTCGCGGCCGTAGCGCGCCAACGCATAGCGGCGCAGCAGCAGCTGCAGTTCGCGCGCCAGGGTGGCGTCGTCGGTGGGCGTGTGCCGCGCCTGACTCAGCTGGTGCAGCCGCGCCAACCCGCGCCGCGCGGTGCGATGCCAACGCGCTGCGGGCGTGCGGCGTTGTCGCCACCAGCGCAGGCCGATCTCGAGCGCCACCAGGCCCAAAAAAATCACCAGCCACCAGCCCGGTGCCAGCTGCCACCAACCGAGCGGCGGCGGCGTGCGGTCGGCCGCCAATTGCGTCAACCACGGTGCCGCGGGCGCTGCTGATGTCGCTGCCGATGCTGCTGCCGATACCGATGCCAATGCCGCGCTCATCGTGACCCGCTGATGAACGCCGGCATGCACTGCGCCAGGTCGTCGCCGGTGTCCAGGCGCAGCAGCGGCAAGCGCAGGCGGCGGCTCAGCTCGGTGACGCGGCGTTCGCGCTGCGCCCAGGTGGCCGACCACGCGGTGCGGCTGGCCGCCCCATCGAGCGACCACAGCCGACCCGGCAGCCCGACGCGAAACGCACCCGCCGGCAGGCCGTCGCGTTCGAGTGCATCGGTCAGCCAAATCAGCCGGCATTCGGCGCGCATCGCCAGAGCGGCCAGCGCCGCATCGGCCGCGTCGGCCGCGGCACCGGTGTCGCTGAAATCGCTCAACACCACCACCGTGCTGCCGCTGCGCGCGAGTGGCCGCAGCGTGCCGATGGCGTGGCCGAAACTGCCCAGCGGTGGCGGGTGAGTGGCGTCGTGCGCCGGGCTGAGCTGCGCTGCGCCGACCGCACCCGGTGCACGCGGCTGCTGCTGCACCAGCGCTTGCAGCACGGCCAGTGCGCCGATCTCGCGCGAGCGCGGCGGCAGCACCTGCGGTGTCCCGATCACCTGCGGTGGTCCGATCACCTGTGGTGGTCCGATCACCTGCGGTGTCCCGATCACCTGCGGTGTAGGCACCACCTGCGCCGTGGCGTCGCCAGCGCTGCGAATGACCGCGCCCAACCGGTCGCCTGCGGTGACGGTGACCCACGCCAGCCAGGCTGCGGCGCGCAGCAGCAGGGCCGACTTCAGCTGGCAGCGGCTGCCGAAGTAAAGCCCCGGATGCAGGTCGGCCAGCAGCCACACCAGCCGCTCGCGTTCTTCGCGGAACAGCTTGGTGTGCGGCCGGCCGCGCCGCGCGGTCACGCGCCAATCGATGCTGCGCGCGTCGTCGCCCGGCGCATACAGCCGCACTTCATCGAATTCCAGACCGCGGCCGCGGTGCGCGCTGCGGTGGCCGCCCTGCAGCTGCGCGGCGGCCGGTTGGCGCATGCGCAAATCCATGCCGTGTGCTGCGCCGCGCAAGGCAACCAGCACATCGAGATCAGGCAACAACCGATCGACCACCGATGGCGTCACCGAAGACAAGGGCCACTGCGCCATCGACCGTGGCCTCAAGGCGCTGGCACGCTGCGCAGCAGCTCGTCGACACAGTCTTGCGCGGTGACACGGGCGGCCTGCGCGCTGTAGTCCAGCAGCAAGCGGTGGCGCAACGCATCGGGCGCGATCGCCTGCACGTCTTCGGGGCTGACGTAGTCGCGGCCGTCCAGCCAGGCCAGCGCGCGTGCGCCGCGCTCCATGGCAATCGCCGCGCGCGGGCTGACACCCCAGCGCAGCCAGCCGGCCAGCGTGGCGCTGTAGGGCGCAGGGCGGCGGGTTGCGTCGACCAGCGCGGCGATGTAGTCGGCCACCGAATCGGCCAGGGTCAGGTCTAAAACCTCACGCCGTGCAGCGAACACACTGGCTTGCAACAAGCGCTGCGCCGGCGGCGGCAGCTCGACTGCCGACAGCGCCTCGCGGCCGGCCAGCGCCATGATCAGCCGGGTGGTCGCGCGGTCCGGGTAGTCCACGCAGGTGTGCAGCATGAAGCGGTCGAGTTGCGCCTCGGGCAGCGGGTAGGTGCCTTCTTGCTCGATCGGGTTTTGCGTGGCCATCACCAAAAACAACGGCGGCAGCGCATAGGTCGCGGTGCCGACACTGATTTGCCGTTCGCCCATCGCTTCCAGCAGCGCCGACTGCACCTTGGCAGGCGCACGGTTGATCTCGTCGGCCAGGATCAGGTTGTGGAACAGCGGCCCGCGCTGAAACCGAAAGCTGCCTTCGTCGGGCCGGTAGATGTCTGAACCGGTGAGGTCGGCCGGCAGCATGTCGGGCGTGAACTGCACCCGTTGAAAGTCGCATTCCACCGCATGCGCCAGCGCCTTCACCGCACGTGTTTTGGCCAATCCGGGCGGGCCTTCGACCAGCAAATGGCCGTCGGCCAGCAAGGCCACCAGCAGCCGTTCGACCAACACAGGCTGGCCCAGCACCTGGCCCCCGAGGTAGTCACGCAGCCGGTGAAAATCGTCACGTGTGGCAGCGGGGGTCAGGTCTGAAGTCGTCGCCATGGCGTCCATCGGTGTCTCGGTGCAAAGCTGAACAACCAACCTCAAATGCAGTTGGCAAGCGACGTGAATAGGCAACCACGGTCGTGAATTTGGCGGCCGCGTGTGGGCACCGGCGGCGAACGGTCGAACCTGGTGTGGCAGCGGACGTCCATGGATACGAAGGTTTCGCATTGTTGGATGCGTGCCCACCAACACACGAGTTCATCTGCGCACAGCCGTTCGCCGCGCGCGCAATGTCGGCGTAGCAACATCGCGCGCCGGTCTCACGCGGTCAGGTCATCAACGCCACCGCCAGCGCTTTTGCGGTGGCGGTCGAGCCGATCATCAAATTGAAATCGACCGTGCCGACGCGCATGACCACGCGCTTGCGCTCGCCGTCGATCGGCAGCACATCGATGCCGCTGACAGGCAACTGCACGCCGGCTTCGAGGGCGCTTTCTTTGAGCACCGGCAAGTCGGTGCGCTTGGGCGCGCAGGCGACCGACGACTGCATCAACGCGGTCAGCAGCTGCTTCAACACGGTGTCGTCGAGTTCGAGGTCGATGTGGCCGGTGGGCAGTTGCAAGCGCAGCGCGAATGCTTTGCCGTCGGTCGACGGCCAGGCCATGACGATGCCTTTGACGGCGAGTGGGTTGGGTGCGGTGTTTTCCATGGCGAAGTTTCAGTGGGTGGATGAATCGGATCGGACAGCCTCACATCGTGCCACGAGCGCTGCGTGGGGTGGCAAGCAGGCGGTGGGGTTGCCGGTCACCGTGTGCGTGAACTTGCGGCTGCAAACGCAGGCAGGGCAACTGCCAGGCCGTGTGCAATGACCGTGCGCGCGCAGCAGTGCAGCGTCGCCGGCCCGGCCGTGGTGGTAATAGCAGCGGTTGCCTGTGCCACCTGTGCTGCTGCTTGCCGCGGCTTGCGGCCAAAATGCGGCTTTTGTCGCAACCGGAGTTCGCTATGGGTACCCGTCGTCGTTTCATTCAAATCTTGCCGCTGGCCGGTGTCTCGCTGGTCGCAGCGTGTTCGAAAAAAGAGGCGGCCACCTCCGCGCCTGCTGCCTCCCCGAGCGTCGCTGCACCGACCGTGGCGGCACCAGTGGAGCCGACCGCGCCCGCACAAATCGGCATCGGCCCCGGCACCACGCCACCAGTCGCTGCGACCCCGGTCGAGCCCGCGCCCGCGCCCGTACCCGCGCCCGCACCCGCACCCGCACCCACCAGCACGCCCGCACCGGCCGCCGGCCCCTACGGCAAGTTGCCGATGGTCGATCCGGCCGATGCAGCCGCTGCGGCGCTCGGCTATGTGGCGGTGGCAGCGCAGACCAATGCGACCAAGTTTCCGCAGTACGCCGCTGGGCAGGCGTGCAGCAATTGCGCGTTGTATGGCGGTGCCGCAGGCGACGCCGCAGGTGCCTGCCCGCTGTACCCCGGCAAGCACGTCAGCGCCAAAGCCTGGTGCAGCGCGTACAACAAGAAAGCCGCCTGATCGCGGTGCCGCTGCGCTGCTGTGCTGACCATGGCGCGGCGGCGGGCCGGGGCGATCTGCCCCGGCGTGTGCTGGAACCCCACGCGATGCGGCGAACAACATCCAAGCCATGAAAAACCGCAATGCCGACGGCGAGCTGGTTTATTCGACCGACAGCGGCCGCATGTGCCCGGCGTGCCGGCAGCCGCTGGCGCAATGCTGCTGCGGCAAGCCGGCCGCGCCGGCCGCGGGTGACGGCATCGTGCGCATCTCGCGCGAAACCCAAGGCCGCAAAGGCAAGGGCGTGACGCTGGTCCGCGGCCTGGCGTTGGACGCCGTGGCGCTGGCCCAGCTGGGCCGCGAATTGAAGGCGGCGTGCGGCTCCGGCGGCACCACCAAAGACGGTGTCATCGAAATCCAGGGCGACCACCGCGAGCGCGTGGCCGAGCTGCTGCGGGCCAGCGGCCGCAGCGTCAAATTCGCCGGCGGTTGAATGCCGGCCGACCGCGGCGCTGCCGACCAGCCGACCGATCGGCCATTGACCGTGGCGTGCCTGTGCGCTGCGTGGTGCGACAGCTGCCGCGGCTACCGCGCGGTGTTTGAGCACGCGCTGCTCGCGCTCGGCGGCCCCGCGGTGCGGGTGCTGTGGATCGACATCGAAGACCAGGCTGAGCTGGTCGGCCAGGTCGAGGTGGAGAACTTCCCGACGCTGTTGATCGCGCGCGGCGATGCGGTACTTTTTTTCGGTGCCATCACACCGCATGCGCGCACTGTGGCGCGGCTGGTGCGATCGGCGCAGGCCGGCGGTGCGCACCTCGGCGGCGCGGTTACCGAGGCGGCAGTGCGCAGGTTGGCGCAGCGGTTGAACGACGTCGGTTGAACGCGTCCGGTTGAGCGAGCCGCACGCTGCGTTCGCTGAACCGCATGCGCGCGTGTCGCGGTGTCCTACAGCGCGGCACGCCGTGCCCCGACAGCATCGGTGCGCGGCCCGTCCCACAGTGCCGGTGTCGGTCGGGGCCTGCGTGCACATACGCGCAGGGTCTACCGATTCATCCCTTCACACCACCCAGGAGTTCGTCATGAACAAAGACCAGATCAAGGGCCGCGTTGAGCAGGCCAAGGGCAGCATCAAGGAAGCCGCCGGCAAGGTGGCCGGCAACAAGAACCTCGAGGTCGACGGCAAGCTCGACAAATCCACAGGCAAGGCAAAAGCCGGTTATGGCGACGCCAAAGAGCGGCTGAAGGATTCGATCCAAAAAGTCTGAGTACGCACCGCGCCATTCGGCGTTTGCGTGAAAAGCGGCCGGTTTACCCCCGGCCGCTTTTTCATTTTCGTGACGCAGTTCACGTTTTGTGCGGTCAGCAGGCAAGGCACCGCCGCCCACCGCGCGCACGCGCGATTGCGACTACTAGACTGGCGTGGGCATTCACACACCGCGCTCCATTCAGCCAGTAATCAAGCAAGTTGCTTAGCCAGTAAGCAAGCCAAAGGCAAGCCAGTGACTCAGCCCATTACGAAGCTGCAGCCAGCAGCACTTCAACGCAAAGACGGCGGCTTATCCGCTGGCATTCAGCCGCGATTCGCCCAGCGAGTTTGCCCCGCATGACTGAGCGCGACGATGAGCATGCGGTGGCCTGCCGCAGTGACCGCCAACGTTCGCTGCAGGTGCTGGCCGCGCAGCCCGATGCGGTGTTTGCGCTGTTTGTGCGCAGTGCGGCAGCGCTGACGCACAGCGACTACGCCGCGATCAGCGTGGTCGGCGAGCAGCGCCAGTGGTTCAAGGCGGCCGCGCAGTTGGCGGCGGTGCATGTGCTGCTACCGCAGTCGTTTTGCGCCCACGGGCTGGATGCCGGCGGCGCTTTCGAGGTGGCCGATGCCACCGCAGACCCGCGGTTTGCGCAGCATCCGCTGGTCACTGGCAGCCAGCAGGTGCGCAGTTATGCGGGCTACCCGATCGAGTTCGAAGGCGAACGCCTCGGCATGTTGTGCGTGATGTCGCGCCGACCGCGTGTGCTGGCAGCCGACGAGCGGCGCTGGTTGCACGAACTGGCTGCTGGCGCATCCGACGCCGCCACCGGCCACGAACGCATTTTCAAATTGCAATTCAGTGAACGGCGGTTGCACGACTTTGCTGCCGCGTCGAGCGACTGGTTGTGGGAAACCGATGCGGCGCACCGCTACACCTGGTTGTCTGCCCGCTTCGAAGAATTGACCGGCCTGAGCGTGGCGGCCCAGTTGAATGCGCTGCCGCCCGATGTGCCGATGCGTGACGGTGCCGGCCGGGTCGTCGAACCGGCCATCGGCTACCAGCAGGTGCTCGACCGCATGCAGTCGTTCAGCCGGGTGGTGGTGATGAAACCGACCGCGCACGGTGACCGCTTGATCGCCTACAGCGCGGTGGCCAAATTCCGCAGCGACGGCCAGTTCAAGGGTTACCGCGGTTCGGCGCAAGACGTGACGCAGCGCATCGACATCGAGCGCCAGGAACGCGAGGTATCCGACACCTTGCGTCGGCTGGCGCAGCAGGTGCCCGGTGTGCTGTACCAACACGTGCGCCTGCCCGATGGCAGCGGCTACTTCCCGTTCATCAGCGAAAGCGTGCGCCAGTTGTTCGAGTTGACGCCGCAGGTGCTGGCGCTGGACGCCGCGCCGCTGCTCGACCGCATACATGTCGACGACCGCCACAGCGTCAACGCGCAACTGGCCGCCGCGGCCGCCGGCGGCCAACCGTGGTCGCAGAACTTTCGGGTGCAGTTGCCGGTCGCTGGCGTGCGGGTGCTCAGTGGCTTTGCCAGCCCGCAGCGGCTGCCCGACGGTAATTTGCTGTGGCACGGCTTTGTGGCCGATGTGACGGACTCCGAGCTCGCCGCGGCCGATTTGGCGCGTTCGGGTCAGCAGTGGGAGTTGGCGTCGCGTGCAGCGGGCATCGGAATTTTCGAATTGAATTTGTCCACCGCCACCATCATGCTTGGCCGCAACGCCTGCGAAATGCATGGCCTGAATGCCGACTCGCCCACCTCGTTCGTACTGGCGCAGTGGCTCGACATGCTGGCACCCGCTGCACGTGAAGGCGCGCAGGCATTCATCAGCATGGCCGCGGTGTCGGGCGACGTGCAGCATGAGGTGTTGAGCGTGCTGACACCGAACGGCGGCGCGCGCCAGATTGAATTCGTCGCGCGCGTGCAGGCCACCCGCGAACGCACCCGCACGCCGGTGTTGATCGGCGTGTGCCGCGATGTGACCGAGCAGCACGCGCTCGAACGCATGCGCCAGGAAATGGCGGAAACGCATGAGGCGAACCGCAGCAAGAGTGAATTGCTGTCGCGCATCAGCCATGAGCTGCGCACGCCGCTGAACGGCATATTGGGATTTGCCCAATTGCTCGACGGCGACCGCGACGAGCCGCTCACCGCGGTGCAAAAGCAGCGCGTGCAAACCATCCGCATGTCGGGCACGCGGCTGCTGAGTTTGGTCAACGATGTGCTGGAACTGTCGCGCGTGGAGCAGCACATGTTTTCGCTGCAGCGCAAAACCGTGTCGATCAACGAGGTGGTGCACAGCGGCATTCAGCTGTTGCAGCCGCTGGCGCTGGAGCAGGCGGTACGGGTTGAATTCATCGGTGCCGAACTCGCTTTGTGTGCCAAGGCCGACCGCCGCGCGGTCGACCAGGTGTTCATCAATTTGCTGTCGAACGCCATCAAATACAACCGCCCCGGCGGGCGGGTCACGGTGTCGGTTGCGCCCGACGGCAGCAGCCGCGTGCAGATCCGGCTGGAAGATTCGGGTGTCGGCATGACGCCGTCGCAGCTCGACCAGTTGTTCCAGCCGTTCAACCGCGTGGGTGCCGAAAAAACGCAGATCGAAGGCACCGGCCTCGGGTTAGTCATTGCGCGTGAGCTGGTGCAAGGCATGGGCGGCACGATCGAGGTGCGCTCGACCGCGGCCAGCGGCTCGACATTCACCGTGCGGTTGCCGCTGGCAAAAACCGCGCGCCGTGGGCTCGACACCACCACCAGCGCGATGCCCGCGCAATCCGATTGGGTCGAAGCGGTGGGCGGCACCGCGCTGTACATCGAAGACGATCCGGTCAACGCGTTGCTGATGCGTGAAGTGTTCAGCCGCCTCGGCAACTGGCAGCTGCTCGAGGCCGCCACCGGCTCCGAAGGCCTGCGCATCGCCCAGGCAGCGCAGCCGCAGTTGCTGTTGACCGACATGAACCTGCCCGACATGAGCGGCCTCGACATCGTGCGTGCCATACGCCAACACCCGGCCACCCGCGCGATGCATGTGATCGCGGTGACCGCCGACGCGCTGCCGCAGCAACAAGCGCTGGCGCACGACAGTGGCGTCGATGGCTACTGGACCAAGCCGCTCGACCTGCAGCTGATCCTCAAATACCTGCGCGGCTTTTTCTCCAGCAACCCGGAAGCACCGACGTCGCATTGACGGCGGCTCGGCGGCAACGCAGTGCGCAGGCAGTGCGCAGGGCGAACGGTCGTGGGCGATGCGGTGTTGAACAGTGGAAGCACCGGTCACGCCGCCAGCAGCTGGCGCAACACAAACGGCAAGATGCCGCCGTGTTGGTAATAGTCCACCTCGATCGGGGTGTCGATGCGCAACGTCAGCGGCACGCGTTTTTTCTTGCCGTCGACGCTGGTGATGACCAGCATCGCATCTTGCTGCGGCGCAACCGTGGCGGCCAGTTCGATGTCGAACAGCTCGTTGCCCGCAATGCCCAGCGACTGCCAGCTGTCGTCGCCTTTGAATTGCAACGGCAGCACGCCCATGCCGACCAGGTTGCTGCGGTGGATACGCTCGAAACTGCGCGCCATCACCGCCTTGATGCCGAGCAGCGCAGTGCCTTTCGCCGCCCAGTCGCGTGACGAGCCGGTGCCGTATTCCTCACCGGCAAACACCACCGTCGGCACCTTGGCCGCCAGGTAGCGCATTGCCGCGTCGTAGATGAACATCTTGTCGCCCGAAGGTTGCAGCAGCGTCACGCCGCCTTCTTCGCGGCTGCCGTCAGCGGCCGGCGGGATCATCAAATTTTTGATGCGCACGTTGGCAAACGTGCCACGCACCATCACTTCGTGGTGGCCGCGCCGCGAGCCGTAGCTGTTGAAGTCGGCTTTCAGCACCTGGTGATTTTTCAACCACTCGCCAGCCGGTGACAGTTCTTTAATCGAGCCGGCCGGTGAGATGTGGTCGGTGGTGATCGAGTCGCCGAACAGCGCCATCGCACGCGCACCCTGCACGCCGGTGGCGGCCGCCGCCGGCTGCATGGCAAACGCCGTAAAAAAAGGCGGCTTGGCGATGTAGGTGGACGTTGGCCAGTCGTACACCTGACCGGTGCTGCCATGCACCTTGCCCCACAACTTGCCGGGGTCGGTGGCGACCTTGGCGTAGTTTTTCCGGAACGCCTTGCCGTTCATCGCGTACTTCATCAGCGCATGGATTTCGCTGCTGCTCGGCCAGATGTCGCCGAGGTACACATCGCGGCCTTTTTTGCCCGTGCCCAGTGGTTCGGTCATGATGTCCTTGAGCACCGTGCCCGCTATTGCATAGGCCACCACCAGCGGCGGGCTGCATAAAAAGTTCGCCTTCAAATTGGGGTGGATGCGGGCTTCGAAATTGCGGTTGCCCGACAGCACCGACGCACACACCAAATCGTTTTTCGTGATCAGCTCATTGAACTCCGGCCGCAGGTCACCCGCGTTGCCGATGCAGGTGGTGCAGCCGTAACCGGCAAGGTAGAAGCCGAGCTTTTCCAGGTACGGCAGCAGCCCCGATTTCTGCAGGTATTCGGTGACGATGCGCGAGCCCGGCGCAAGTGAGGTTTTGATGTGCGGCGCCACCGTCAGGCCCGCCTTGACCGCTTTTTTCGCCAACAGGCCGGCGGCCAACAACACGCTCGGGTTCGAGGTGTTGGTGCACGACGTGATGGCCGCAATCAACACATCGCCGTTGCCGATCGACACCTCGCCGAGCGTCGGCTGCGGCGGCGTGGCGTGCGACTGCGCGGCTTCCAGTGTCGGGCGGTTGGCGGTCATTTCCACCACCTGGCGTGGCGCGCCGGGTGGCGCAGCCGGTGCGGCCGTCGGCGTGTGGGCCACGCGGTCCAGCGCGCGCGCCAGGTAGCGCATATGCAGTCGGGCGGCGGGCTGGTTGAAGCCGTTGTCGGCCGGCGATTGGCTGAACAACGCGGTGAATTGCGCTTTCACTTTGCCCAGTTCGATGCGGTCTTGCGGTCGCTTCGGGCCCGCCAAACTGGGCGTCACGCTGCCTAAATCGAGTGTGACTGTCGAGCTGTAGGCGATGTCGCTCACCGACTTCGACGCACCTGCGGCACCCGGCACGCCGAACCAACCTTGGGCGCGAAAGTACGCCTCGAACGCCTCGATCTCTTTGCGTGTGCGGCCGGTGCCGTGGAAGTACGCGATGGTTTGGTCATCGACCGGAAAAAAGCCCATCGTGGCACCGTATTCGGGTGCCATGTTGGCGATGGTGGCGCGGTCGGGCACGGCAATGGCCGCGGTGCCGGGGCCGAAAAATTCGACGAACTTGCCGACCACTTTGGTTCGGCGCAGCAGCTCGGTCACCGTCAGCACCAGGTCGGTGGCGGTCACGCCTTCGCGCAGGGTTCCGGTCAGCTCGAAACCGACCACATCGGGCGTCAAAAAGTACACCGGCTGGCCGAGCATCGCGGCCTCGGCCTCGATGCCGCCGACGCCCCAGGCGACCACGCCGATGCCGTTGATCATGGTGGTGTGGCTGTCGGTGCCGACCAGTGAATCGGGGTAGTAAAGACGTGGCCCCAGCGCGGGCGACCCTGCCGTTTTGGCGGTCTTGTGCACACCGCGTGCCAGGTATTCCAGGTTCACCTGGTGCACGATGCCGAAGCCCGGCGGCACCACACCGAAGGTGTCGAACGCCTGCATGCCCCACTTCATGAACTCATAGCGCTCGCGGTTGCGTTTGAACTCGAGCGACATGTTCAGATCGAGCGAATCTTTCGCGCCGTAGTGGTCGACCATCACGCTGTGGTCGACCACCAGATCAACCGGCACCAGCGGCTCGATCGTCAACGCGTTCTTGCCCATCGCGGCGGCCACATTGCGCATCGCGGCCAGGTCGGCCAGCAGCGGCACGCCGGTGAAATCTTGCAACACGACGCGGGCGACCACGAATGGAATTTCTGCACTGCGCGCCGCGTTCGGCTGCCAGTTCGCCAGCTGCTCGACATGCTTGGCGGTGACCTTTTTGCCGTCGCAGTTGCGCAGCACGCTTTCCAGCACGATGCGCAGCGACAGCGGCAAGCGCGTCACATTCGGCATCGACTTGGCCAGCGCCGGCAGTGAATACAGCGCGCCCTCGACACCGCTGGCAGTCACGAATGTCTTCAGCGTGTTGGCGTAGGCGTGCCGGGGCTCGGCGTGGGTGGTTTTCATCGGGTGGGTGGGGCTTGCAGTCGAGGTGTTCATAGGGGCTCCTGGTGGGTGCGCTGTGGCGCTTGTGGATCAGCGCCGATTCATTGTGGGCCGGTGTTATGTTGCAGTCCATGGACACGATCAACTTGTTTTGGCACGACTACGAAACCTTCGGCGTGATGCCGCGACGCGACCGCCCGGCGCAGTTCGCCGGGGTGCGCACCGATGCCGATTTGCGTGAAATCGATGCGCCGGTCACCTTGTATTGCCAGCCGTCACCCGACAGCTTGCCCGATCCCGAGAGTTGCCTGTTGACCGGCATCACTCCGCAGGTCTGTATGGCACGCGGCGTGCCAGAACACGCGTTTGCCGAAGCGATAGAGGCCCAGCTGGCGCGGCCCGGCACGGTCGGCGTGGGCTACAACTCGATCCGCTTCGACGACGAAGTGACGCGCTATTTGTTCTGGCGCAATCTGATCGATCCGTACGCCCGCGAATGGCAAAACCAGTGCGGCCGTTGGGACCTGATGGACGTGGTGCGCTGCGCCTACGCGTTACGCCCCGACGGCATCCAGTGGCCCACGCACCCTGACGGCCGGCCGTCGTTCAAGTTGGAGCACCTGACCGCTGCCAACGGCATTGCCCACGAGGCCGCGCACGACGCGATGTCGGACGTGCGGGCCACGCTCGCGCTGGCGCGGCTCATCAAAGGCAAGCAGCCCAAGCTGTGGGACTTTTGCCTGCGGCTGCGCAAAAAAGATGCGGTGATCGAAGAAATGGCCACCGCGCAAAAAGCCGGGCAGCCTTTTTTGCACATTTCCGGCATGTACCCGCCCGAGCGCGGCTGCGTTGCGCTGGTGTGGCCGCTGGCACCGCACCCGACCAACAAAAACGAAGTCATCGTGTGGGACCTGGCCGAAGACCCGAGCGTGCTCGCGAGCCTCGACGCAGACACCCTGCGGCAGCGCATGTTCACGCGTGCCGACGCGCTGCCTGAAGGTGTCGCGCGGCTGCCGATCAAAACCATTCACCTGAACAAGTCGCCGGTAGTCATCGGCAACCTGAAGACCCTGAGCGACGCCATGGCTGCGCGCTGGGGCGTGTCTAAAGACCTGGCACTGCGCCATGCCGACCTGGCAGCAAAGCAAACCGCGGCGCTTGCCGGGCTGTGGCCCGAGGTGTTTGCGCGCCCGGCGATGGATGGCACGCCCGATGTCGACGAAGACCTTTACGGCGGCTTCGTCGGCAACGACGACCGGCGCACGCTGCAACGCCTGCGCAGCCTCGACCCCGCCGCGCTCGCTGCGGCACGACCGGCGTTTGCCGATGCGCGCCTGGGTGAGCTGGTGTTTCGCTACCGCGCCCGCAACTTCCCCGCCACGCTGACCGATGCCGAGCAGCAGCAATGGCAAGCGCATCGCGCGCACCGACTGCACGATGGCGCGGGCGGCAGTGTGACGCTGGCGGCGTTTTTCGAACGCATCGATGCGCTCGGCGAATCAATCGAAGAAAACGCCGACGCGGCGGCCGACGACCACGCGCTCGAGCGCAGCCAAAACATCCTCGGTGCGCTGGTCGATTACGCCACCGACATCGCGCCCGAGCGCGATTGACGCGGCCGGTGTCAGCGGGCGGCGCTGACCGAGGGCAATGCCGATGTCGATGTCAATGTCGACTGGGCCACCGGCTTGCGCCGCGCAGGTTGAAAAAAGAGCCGCATCGCAGGCGCTGCCGCTTTGCCCGACGGCTCGCCGCGCCGCGTTCGGTGGCCAGAATGCTGGCCGACTGCCGCTGCCCCAATCACGTGCAATCCGCAGCGCCCAACGATCCTGGTCGACTAAAAGTACGTTTCCGGTGCACTTATAAGCACCAAATTGGGAATAAAACTTGCTTCCGTGGTGCGACTGTTGTCCCATCAGGTGCCCGCAGCGCACCAGCACAGTACAAAACAAAACGGAGGTAGACATGGATCAGGTCAAACAAGGCACAGACGCGTTGTTCATTTTGTTGGGCGCGGTCATGGTGCTGGCGATGCATTCGGGCTTTGCCTTTCTCGAACTCGGCACGGTGCGCCGCAAGAACCAGGTCAACGCGCTGGTGAAAATATTGGTCGACTTTTCGCTGTCGACGGTGGTGTACTTTTTCATCGGCTACTTCGTGGCTTACGGCGTGAGCTTTATGACCGGTGCCGAGTCGCTGGCCGCCAAAAATGGCTACGAGCTGGTGAAGTTCTTCTTCCTGCTCACTTTCGCCGCCGCCATACCGGCCATCGTGTCGGGCGGCATCGCCGAACGCGCGCGCTTCGGCCCGCAACTGGTCGCCACCGCGGTGTTGGTGGGCGTGGCGTACCCGCTGCTCGAAGGCGTGGTGTGGGGCGGCAAGTTCGGTGTGCAAGGCCACATCAAGGCGTTGACCGGGTTCGAGTTTCATGACTTTGCCGGCAGCGTGGTGGTGCATGCGTTTGGCGGCTGGGTCGGGTTGATTGCGGTGGTCTTGCTCGGCGCGCGCAGCAACCGCTACCGCAAAGACGGCGGCATCAGTGCGCACCCGCCGTCGAGCATTCCGTTTCTCGCGCTCGGCGCGTGGGTGCTGGCGGTCGGCTGGTTCGGCTTCAACGTGATGAGTGCGCAAACCATCGACAAAATTTCCGGCCTGGTAGCCGTCAACTCTTTGATGGCGATGGCCGGTGGCACGCTGGTCGCGGTGCTGTTGGGCCGCAACGACCCGGGTTTTGCCTACAACGGCCCGCTGGCCGGTTTGGTCGCGGTGTGCGCGGGTTCCGACGTCATGCATCCGGCCGGCGCGCTGTTGGTGGGCTGCGTGGCCAGTGCGATTTTCGTGTCGATGTTCACCCTCACGCAAAACCGCTGGAAGATCGACGACGTGCTCGGCGTGTGGCCGCTGCACGGTTTGTGCGGCGCGTGGGGCGGCATTGCGTGCGGAATTTTTGGTGCGCAATCGCTCGGTGGCATGGGCGGCGTCGGCCTCGGCGCGCAGGTTATCGGCACGCTGATCGGCATTGCCTGGGCGCTTATGGCCGGCCTCATCGTCTACGGCACCATCAAAGCCGTGACCCCACTGCGGCTGACGCAAGAAGAAGAATTCGACGGTGCCGATTTATCGATTCACCGCATCGGTGCCACGCCGGATCGGGATGCCGATTGGTGAGCCTGGCGCAGCATTGAACGTGCACTTGCATGCACTCGCATCCGCTGCGCGATCGAGGCGGCAGCGCTTCGTCAGGTGTGGCCGGCCGGTTTGCGCGGCGCCAGCGGCCCGCGTAACTTGCCCAGCGGGGTGTCGGGCGATTTTTTCCACTTTCGCGGCGGGGTCGACTTCACCGCGGCTTCGACCGCCGGTAACTCATCGTCACCTTTGGCTACGGTCGCCGCGGCCAGCGACTGGTCTTGCGCGTGACGCTCGGCGCGTATGTCGTGCGCCTTGTGCCTTGGCACAGCTGCGCGCGAGCCTTTGCTGCTTTGCCCGTAGGTGTTGCGGCGGTCTTTGTCGTAGCGCAGTTTTTTTTCTTGCGGTGTTTTCATCGGCACATGGGTCTTGTTGATGGCCGTTGCGTTGCGGTCTCGAAGGCGCACCCACCGGTGTATGTCGACCGCTCAGTGCGTATCGGTTTGACGCTGTCGGTCAACAAATACAGCCAGCCATCGGGGCCTTGGGTCAGGTTGCATATGCGCTCGCCGAGGCTGGCGAACAGGCGCTCTCGGGCGACCTCAGGGCATAAACGCCAGCCCCCACGGCGACGACAGCGCGCTGGTCAGCGTCACCGCCCGCGGCGCGCTGGCGCTGGCGTTGCTCGATGGTGCGCTGGCAGCGGGCTGGGTGCGGGCGCAGTGGGGCAGGGCGCGGCACTGGCGCTGCTGCCGCCGCCGCCGTCGCAGGCCACCGCACCGATCACGGCGCTGCAAACCACCGCCCAACACGGCAGTCGCCGTGCGTATGAAAAGCCACGGCAGTCGTCGTTGCCAGGCGTTTGGAACGCAAATATCGACAGCCGGGCAACATTCGAAATCAGCGCATGACGCCTGGAAGCCCGGCCAGCGTTGCGCCCCGCGCTAAAAGACGCGACCCCGGTGCGCATTGCACCGATTGCCATGGCTGGGCCGATAGGTTCAGCGTGAATTCATTCCGGCTTTGGCAGAAAGTGAACAGTCTTGAGACCTGACCCCGCTCAGTTGCCCGCAGGCACACGGCGCATTGCAAACTGGCGAGCCGCTACGCAGCAAACAACAGCAAGTACGCCGCCGCGGCAACCGACAGGTGGGCAAACACCAGCAGCTCGATCTGGTCTGGTTTCAGTCGCCACCAGCCCTGGCTGAGCGTCAGCCCGCCGCTTGCGGCCACCAGCAGCAGCACCAACGCAATCGACGCGAGTGTGGGCAAACCGACGGTGGCCCAGCCGTAGACCAACAACGCGACGGCTGAACATGTCAAAAAGCCGTGTGCCTTGGACAGCAGGGCAGGCGGGTGCCGGTCTTTGATGAATCGCAGCACCGCCATCACCGATCCCAGCACCGCGGCCGCACTCAGCAGCCAGATGGACGCGCGGATCAGTGAAGCAGCTTCCATCGGCAGTGCGTGTGCTCGGTTGATAGTGGTGGATTCGCGGCTAATGGGTAGCAACCGCATCGACTCGATCGGATGAGGTTACCGCAGCGGTGCAGCTGCGTGATGTCCGCTGGACGAACCGCACGGCAGTGGCATCAGCTCGGACTTGTTCAGCATGACGCCTGGAAAGCGTCTAGCCCCGTGGCGAGCGACATGGCGCGGTGGGCCGTGCCGATCAATCTTCTTCAAAGGCTGCACGGCCGAGTCGCGGCTCTTCGAGCGACAGCCCCGCGCGCCCGCGGATGTTGCGCCGCGCGGTGGCTAAATGGCCGCGCAAGCTGAAGATGTTGGTATAGAAATGAGCAGTCAGACCGAGGCGTGGAATCTCTTCCTCGATGTCGCTTAGCCGCGCCAGTGCTTTATCTACTGAGGCGCGGTCATCGTGTCGGCCGTATTCGATGTCGAGCACCTCGTCGTAAATCTGCGCCAGTTCTGACTGCTCTTTCCAGCTCAACAGCGCCGGCCCAAGTTTCACCAGCGGAAAGCCGATAGCGAGAATGGGGCCTAACAAAACCAAAAAGCGCTCGAGCAAATTAGCCAGCCAAAAAGGCACGTAGCGCTGTAAAAAAGGCCGCCCGGTTTCGAAGTAGCGCTTCGACTCATCGCTTTGGGTGAAGTCGAGATTCTTCTGATTTGGAAAAGCGCCGACCGCACTGAATGCATTGGGCACGCGGTGCACTTCGCTGGCGATGTCGAGCGCCAAATACATGATTGATCGGTGCACATCAGCGCGTGCCACCAGGTTGGCCGTGGCGGCGACCAGGCTCACGTCGTTGGCGGGCAGGTTGCGCGCCATGTTGGCGCCGCCGCGCGGCAGCGTGATCTGCGCAGCCCAAGGAAACTGGCGGGTGTACGCCTCGGATTGGTTGAAGCTGTAAAGCGCGAGGCCCAGATCAATCGCCTTTTGCACCGCAGGCGACTCGATGGCAGCGACCAGAAAAACCGCATCCACCGTGCCTGCTTCAAGCGCAGTTACTGCGTCGAGTCCGCCCGCAGGCAACAGCTTGGCGTTGGCGTCGGTGATTTGATTGAGCTTCAAAAACTCGAGTGCCACCGCGCGCACGCCGCTGCCCTCGCTGCCGATCGCAATGGTTTTCCCCGCCAAGTCAGACAGGTGGTTCAGGCCGTGGACAGGGTCAGCGTCTTTAGCCGCCGCGTTCGCCGCATTCGAGAACGCAGAGCTTCGGTAAAAAATCCAAATGGGCTCAAACGCCACGCTGGCAAGGCTTTCCAGCCCTGGGTTGGCAGCCGCGTTACCCACGCCGCCTTGCACAAACGCCAAATCAATGCGCTGCGATTTGTCCGCCGAGGCATCGTTCAAACGGGCCAGGTTGTCTACCGAGCCATTCGACGGCATCACTTCCAACGTGATGCCGTGCTGTTTGAATTTCTCGGCGTATTGGTTGGCGAAGCGGTAGTACGCACCACTTTGCGAGCCGGTAGAAATGCGAATGACCTTGGGCGGCGGCGGTGAGATCACTGCAAATAAAAACCACAACGCCAGGGCAATCAACGCCAGCGCGAGTAACAACAGCAAGCGCATTTCTTTTTGCGTCAGCAGCAAAAAATCAAACCGCTTGAGCTTGGTCCATACCGTCAACCGCGGGTGGTCGGTGGCGTAATCGGTGCGGCGCGCGGTGTGACGAGGTGGGTGGTTTGGCAAATCGATATCCGATGGTTAAGAGATGAAGTGTTTGCCCAGAATCGAACTGGATCGAGCCCCGTTTCACCGCGGTCAAATTGGCGGCGGATGCCAGCAAAGGCAAAGGGGAAGGCAAAGGCAAAGGCAAAGGGGAAGCCCGCTGCACGTGCAAAGTCGACTGCGCGCCTCGCAGCCTGGTGGAATTAATGCACAGCGCGAAGTCGCGCTGCAGTCACTTGCTGAGACCGCCGAGCTTGTGAAAAATGAAAGACGTGACCACATCACTCTTTCGAGATTGTGAAAAATGAAAGACGTGACCCCATCACACTTGCAGCGCGAAGTCGCGCTGCAGTCACTTGCTGAGACCGCCGAGCTTGTGAAAAATGAAAGACGTGACCCCATCACTCTTGACCCCATCACTTCAGCTCGCAAAGTCTTCTCCCACGCAATTCGTGGTGCAGTTTGAATGTGACTCGCCCGCCATATGAAAGACGTCTCATTCGACTCTCGGCCCGTGCAAATGAATCGACCTCCACGCCGCTCTGTTCGACCCATCTCAGCCGAACACCGGCCTGAGCATCCGGAAGAAAAAAACGGCCAGCGTGCGAAAGCCGTTGAACATTTCGGTGATCGAAAACAGCAGCAGGAACCCGGCTGTGTAGAACGCAGCGGGCCGCGTGCGTTCAATCTCCATCAGCGAGCGGTTCAGCGTGCTGCGCGCAGCCAGCGAAGACACTGCCCAGGCGCAGGTTGCGCCGATCAGTGCGCCGCCAGCGACATCGGACGGGTAGTGCAAGCCCAGGTAAATGCGCGGCAGGCACACGATGACCAGCGAGTGGATGCCGATGCACAGCCCCATGCCCGGCGAAATGCGGGCTAGCGATGCGGCCAACGCGAACGCCAAGACAGCGTGGTCGCTCGGAAAGGAGCTCCAGGTGCGCAGGCCGTTTTCGACATCAGGCAGCGCAAACGCCAAATCGCCGCGGCTGAACGGGCGATCACGAAACGGCAACGCCAGTGCCAAAACCCGGCCGACCACCAAGGCAACAACGCCACTGGTTAACGCGTCGAGCAGCAGCGGCCGCAACCATTTCCGCCGAGGTTCTGGTTTGAACCAAAGCCAGCAAATCACCAGCACGATCGGCACGAACTTGACGATGTGCCCTTCGCCGCCGACCAACCATTTGCTGCCCCTGTAAAGCCATGGCCAACGAAACATGAACTGGTTCAGCCACAACAGCGTTCGGTCGTCCCAAGTGGATATGAGTAAGGCGATGGCCTGCAAGTTGGGTCCGTCCTGAGTGGCGTAACTGTTGATAGCGGCCGGCGGGAGGTTGCGTGGCAAGTGCGTAAAAAGCGAGGTGTTGACCTGCAAGCGACCTGCGGCCACGACGTGCGATGCAATGTGAAATACCTGACCCCACGGCTCTACATGGGAAAAGCGGGGTCAGGTCTATTGTTTTTCACGATTCGCCGTGCATGGGGAAAGTGGGGCAGGTCTATCGTTTTTCACCATTTGCCGTGTGTGCAGGGGCAAGTGCCGCGCGTCCAAAACACCTCAAGCCAGCAACGCCCCGCTGCGCGCGACCCGGTCGGCACCGCCTTGCGCCGAATACACCGTCAGGGGTTCGCGTGCCAACAGCACGTCGATCGCGCGGTCGAGCGACGCCATGGCGCGGGCCAGGCTTTCGCGTTGGGCGGCGACGTTGCCGCCGGCTTTGGCCAGGCGGCTGCGCAGTGCGGGGGGCACCGGTCGGGTACGGGCGGCGTGTGAAAAGTGTTCGACCGCAATGCTGAGGGCGCGGTGCAGTTCGCTGGCATGGGTATCGATTTGCAGCGCGTTGTGGCTGCGCATCGCGTCGGCCAATAAGGTCAATTGGGTTTCGACCTGGCCGAGTGTGGCTTCCAGTTGCGGGTCATGGGCGTCTGGCGCGCCGGCAGCCGTACTGGCGTGGGCGGTTGAGTTCGCAGAGGGCACATCGGACGCCGCGGCGTCCAGTGGCGAAGCATTCGACGGCTGCGAGTTCATGGTGGTTGCGATGCGAGGAATGTGGAATATGGAATGGGGGGTTGCGTCGTTGCGTGGTGCCTTGGCGCGACGTAGCTTGGCGTGCCGTGCCGCGTCTTGCCGTAACGGCCAGGTGGTCCACCGAACGCAGCCAATCAGCAGCGAATCACGGCTTGTCGGCCGGTACGTTGTCCAGCAGCTCGGCCGCGTTGGCGATCAGTTTGTCGGCAATGGCACCCGCATCGACCTTGAATTCACCGCGCTCGATGGCCTGCGCGATGCGTGCGACTTTGGCTGCATCGAAGCCGCCGGACACGCGGTCGGCAGGTGCGCGCAATTCGGTGGCGGTGCTCGACAACGCGACCTGCGCGCTGGCCTCGACCGCCTTGATCGCGGCCACCGCGTCGACCGCGCCGGTGCTGGCCGCTTGTGCGACACCGGCAGGCGCGGGTGCTGGCAGCGGTGCCAATTTGTCTGTCGAGTTTGCGATTTTCATGTGCTTCTCCTGACGGGTCCCGTAGCGAGCGACCTGTTCAACATGATCCAAATTTCGGCCGCTTCAAAGATGACTTTAGGTGTTTGTGGTGGGCGACCCCCGCGAACAGGGGGTGGGGGGGGGCAGTGCCGCGGCAGCCAGTTGACGGCGTGGAGATGCCGTGATGTTGTGGGTTTGCCGACCGGTTGGCGTTTTTGTCGGCTCAGGGTCGCCCAGCCCGGCTTCAGTTTTCGCACTTCTGCTGACTTGCGTTGCACCGCGCCGGGTTCCGCCCCGGCGGGCGGGTAACTTTTATTTGCTGGTCCAAATAAACGTCACCAAAACAAACGACCTCAACACCAGCCGAGTTGGGTGTCACGCTGCGGCTACAGGCCTACGGCCGAGGCTCAGGCACCGAACGCACGACGAATTACGCACCGGTCACCGCGCTAATCGGCAGAACCAATGGTCGCTACAGCTTGAACCTGCGGTTCATCGCCACGATGGCCGCAGGCCGAGCTGTGCCAATAACAAGCGGCTGAACATGAGCGAGGAAACCGGCCACGCAGTTCGGCGAATGTTCTCGTGCCAGAGCCGCTGAAGTAAGTGTGTAGCCGCAGCGTGACACCCAAGTCGGCTGGTGTGGAGTTCTTCTTCTTTGGTGACTTTCTGCTGGACCAGCAGAAGAAAACGAAGTTTCGGCGTAGCCAAAGTTACCCGCCCGCCGGGGCAGAACCCGGCGCGGTCTCAAGCAGCATCACCAGCAAAAAAAGAAACACACCCACCACCGAATCGACGGCGAGACTGCCATCGGCCAGCACAAAAAACCGAACTTTCGCCGCCGCCGAGTGGCCCCACAGCCAAGCCGCAACCCGGCATGGCGTGCCCACAGCCAGTCAGATCAAAAGAAGCGCGTGGTCACAACGCAATTTCAATTTGCCGTGCCGCAACCGGCATGCCGACCACTACCTGCCCGCTGTCGGTCCGCACGCGCGCGGCCTGGCCTTCGAGGCCTGCGGTCAGCGCCTGGCCGCTGCTGGCCACGCTGAAACCGACTCCGGTGGCGAGCACGCGCACGGTGTCGCCCGCGGCAAACCACAGGCGTGGTTTGAAGTCGGCCATGCGCAGGGCGCGGCCGGCGGCTAGCGGCCGGGCAAGCACCCGCCCGACCGCCAGCGCCTGGGTGGTGATCACTGCACCCGCATCCTCGGCCAGGTCGACTTCAGCCGCGGTGACGTCGGCCGCTTGCAGCGTGGTGCCGTCCGCCAGCGCTGCCGCGGCGACCCACGCGGTGCCGTACGCATGCACGGTGACCGGCAAATAGACGTTCCAGCGCCGCGCGCCTTCGATGCAGCGCAGGCCGATGCGCGCACGTCCCCACAGCCGCACGCCAGTGGGCACATAGGGTTCGATACGCAGACACGGTGCAAGCTTCAGCCGCGCATCGAGCACGCCGACTGCGATGTCGATGCGCGGTGCGCTGCCCGCGTCGGCTTGCAAGTGTGCGGTGGCGGTGCGCGCCGCGCGCGAGGTCAGGGCGCGCACTTGCTCGATCAGCGCGGCATCGACCGCAGTGCCTTGCAGGGCGGCGCTTTGGACCGCGTGGGCGTTCGGCATGCACGACGAAACAGCCACTGCACACGCTGCCGCCGATGTGCGCCATGTCGATGGCTGCACGCTGGGGTGCGATGGGTGACGTGGCGAAAGAAATCGTGCATGGCGCAGCGCACGGGGCGATGCATGACGCCATACACATCGCTTTGCCTGACACCAGGCATGACGCCACAGCTGACGCCGCAGCTGACGCCATAAATGACGCCATAAATGACGCCACAGCTGACGCCATAGATGCGCCACCAGCCAACCGCATGCCCACGCAAATTTCATGGCGCGATTGTTCAGTTGCCGATGCTGCGCACGGCGCAGAAATGGCGGTGATTCGGGCTGCTGTTCTTCGCTTTGTCGGCCGAGCGCGTTCGCACAATGAATGAACGCCCATGCCCCGGTTGGGCTTTCGGAGGTGCGACATGAGCAACCCGTTGATCGCTGCCAGCAGCGCGCTCGACTTTCAAGGCCAGGCCTTGAGCCTGCGGGCTGAGCGACAGCGGCTGATCGCCAGCAACATCGCGAACGCCGACACGCCGGGCTATGTGTCGCGCGACATGAACTTTGCGCAGGCGCTGCGCCATGCGGTGGGCCAGCAAGGTGGCGGTGGCGGTGGCGGTGTCGGTGCGACCGCGGCCGCAAGCGGCGCTGCCGCGAGCTTGTTGCACACCACGCAAGCCGGCCACATCAGCCAGCCTCATTTCGTATCGACCAGCACGCTCGGCAGCAGCGACCTGATGTATTCAACCGCCAGCCAAACCAGCCTCGACAACAACACGGTCGACATGGACCGCGAACGCGCCAGCTTCGCCGACAACGCAGTGAAGTACGAAGCCACGCTGCGCTTCATCACCAGCAACTCGCGCACGATGCTCGATGCGATCAGGGGGCCGACATGACGACGTGCGCCGCGATGACTGAAGCGCCGGGCGAGCGCCGGGCCGCTCCCAAGCCGGCCGGCATCCCCTTGGGGGATCGGGTGATGTACGCATCGACCGAGGGGCCGACATGAGCATGTTGAACATCTTCAACGTGGCCGGCAGTGCGGTCAGCGCGCAGAGCCAGCGGCTCAATGTGGTGGCGTCGAACCTGGCCAATGCCGACACGGTGGCCGGGCCCGATGGCCAGGCCTACAAGGCGCGGCAGGTGACGTTTCAAACGCAAATGGTGGGCACAGCGGGTGGCCAGGCGGGCGCAGCCGGCGTCACCGTCAGCCGCATCACCGAAGACCTGACCCCGGGCCGCCGGGTGCACGACCCAAAGCACCCGAGCGCCGACGCCGATGGCTATGTGACCTACAGCAACGTCAATGCGGTCGAAGAAATGGTCAACATGATTTCGGCCTCGCGCTCGTACCAAAACAACGTCGAAGTCATGAACACCGCGAAGTCGCTGTTGCTCAAGACCTTGCAAATGGGCAGCTGAGCCCAGGCGTTTTTTCAAAGGACTGTCAGATGGATTACTCCACCCTCAACGTCAAGTCGCAGGCCGCCTCGGCCACGGGCAACACCGCGGCCATCGGCAATGCCAACGAAGCCGGATCGCAAGACCGATTCTTGAAGCTGCTGGTCACGCAGATGCAAAACCAGGATCCGTTGAACCCGATGGACAACGCGCAGGTGACGACGCAAATCGCACAAATCAACACCGTCAGCGGCATTGAAAAACTGAACACCACCGTGGGCGGTTTGTCGGCGCAGTTCACCCAGATGCAGGCGCTGCAGGGCGCGGCACTGGTCGGCCGCGATGTGGTGGTGCCGGGCAATCGGCTCGATGTGACCGACGGCATCGGCCAGGGCGGCTTCGAGCTCAGCGGCCCGGCCGATGCGGTCAAAGCCGAAGTCGTGTCGGCCTCGGGCGAGGTGCTCGACACGATCGAACTCGGCGCGTTGACCAGCGGCGTCCACAGCTTCGATTGGCCTGCCGGTGCGCAGACGAACACCAGCGGTTTGCACTTTCGCGTCACCGCATCGAACGGTGCCGTCACCTCCACCCCGACCACGTTGATGCGCGACCGGGTCGATGCGATCACCACCAGCGGCAACACGCTGAATCTCGAGCTGCACCACGCCGGCCACGTGCCGTACAGCAGCGTGCGGTCGCTGCATTGAATTGAACCGTGCTGCGCGCTATCCGCTCGTGCAGCTTCCACCGCACTGACATTTTTCAAGGACACCACCATGAGCTTCCAACAAGGTTTATCCGGCCTGAACGCCAGCAGCAAGAACCTCGAAGTCATCGGCAACAACATTGCCAATGCGAACACCGTGGGCGCGAAAACTTCGCGCGCTGAATTCGCCGACATGTACTCGGGCGCGATGTTCGGCGCGGTCAATGGCAAAGACATCGGCATCGGCGTCAACGTGCAAACCGTGGCGCAGCAGTTCAACCAGGGCAACATCACCACCACCCAGAACCCGCTCGATCTGGCAATCAACGGGCGCGGTTTTTTCCCGCTGCAAGCCGGCAGTGGTGAGACGGTCTACACCCGCAACGGCCAGTTCAAACTCGATCGCGACGGGTATGTCGTCAACAACGACGGCCTGAAGCTCAAAGCGATACCGTGGAACGAAGCTGCCGGGCGCGCGGCGGGCAACCCGCAACCGATCCGCCTGCAAACCGGTTTGGGCGCACCGGTGGCCACCGGCAAAGGCACCGACCCGGCGCTCAAAGGCGTGCACATCGGCATCAACCTCGACGCGCGGCAAAGCGTGCCGGCCAGCGCGTTTTCATTTGCGCAACCCGACAGCTACAACTTTCAAACCTCGCAGCAGGTGTACGACACGCAGGGCGCGCCGCTGACGATGAATTACTACTTCCGCAAAACCGCGGTCAACGCGTGGGACGTGTACGCATCGATCAACGGCCAGGCGTTCGATGCGCCGTCGGCCAACGGCGGCAAGCTCACCACGCTGGCGTTCGATGCCAACGGCAAGATGACATCGCCGCTGGCCGCCCCCGCCATCAATGTGGTCGACCCGCGCGCGGCACCGTTGACCACGCCGCTGTTTGCCGCGCTGCCGGTCAGCTTTGCCGGCAGCACCCAATACGCAGTCAACACCAGCGTGTCCGAGCTGAAGCAAGACGGCTTCACTTCGGGTGAACTGATCGGCGTCAGCTTCGATGCATCCGGCGTGGTGAAGGCCAATTACTCGAACCTGCGCAGCGCCAATCTGGCGCAGTTGCAACTGGTTGATTTCACCAATGTGCAAGGCCTGCAGCCGCTGGGCAACAACGTGTGGCAATCGACCTTCAGCTCAGGCGACCCGAGTGCCAACGGCGCGCCCGACAGCGGCACGCTGGGCAGCTTGCAGTCGAACGCGTTGGAAGAATCGAACGTCGATTTGACCGGCGAGCTGGTCAACATGATCACCGCACAGCGGCTGTACCAAGCCAACGCGCAAACCATCAAAACCCAAGACCAGCTGCTGCAAACGCTGGTGAATCTGCGCTGATCGCGCGGCTGAAAGTTCGGCATGGACCGCATGATTTACCTGTCGATGTCGGGCGCGAAAGCGACGATGCAACGGCAAGACACGTTGGCGCACAACCTGGCCAACGTCAGCACCACCGGATTTCGCGCCGAGCTGCAGGCGTTTCGTGCGGTGCCGGTGCAGGGCAGCGGTGCCAGCACGCGGGTCTATGCGCTTGAATCGACCCCGGGCTACGACGCAACACCTGGCCCCATCGTCGCGACCGAACGCAACCTCGACGTGGCGATGAAGGGCAATGCGTGGCTGGCGGTGCAGGGACTCGACGGCACCGAGGCCTACACCCGCGGCGGGGCACTCGACATCGCGGTCGACGGCACGCTGACCACCCGCAACGGCTTGACGGTGCTCGGCGATGGCGGCCCGATTCAGGTGCCGGTGAACAGCGACATCAGCATCGGCCAAGACGGCACCGTGAGCGCGAAGGCCAACAACGGCACCGCCAACGCACGGCCCACCACGGTTGGCCAGCTGAAGCTGGTGACGCCCGATGCACCACTCGACCGCGGCGACGACGGCTTGTTCCGCGCGGCGTCGGGCGACCTGGCAAGTGACGCCAATGCGCGTGTGCAAGACGGCGCACTGGAGGGCTCGAACGTCAGCTCGGTCGACACGATGGTGTCGATGATTGCGGCGGCGCGCCAGTTCGAAGCCCAAATGAAGATGCTGCAAACCGCCGAAGGCGACGAAAAAGCGGCCGCGCAGTTGCTGTCAGTGGGTTGATGCAGCGCGCACGTTTCGACAGACTTTTCTTGAAAGCGACACCGCCATGATGCGTTCCCTGTGGATTTCGAAGACCGGCATGGAAGCCCAGCAAACCCAGCTGGACACCATCTCGCACAACCTCGCCAACGTGTCGACCAACGGCTACAAAAAGTCGCACGCGGTGTTCGAGGATTTGATGTACCAAACGTTGCGCCAGCCGGGTGCCAACAGTGCCGAACAAACCACGCTGCCGACCGGCCTGCAGCTGGGCCTGGGCACGCGTGCAGTGGCCACCGCGCGCAGCTACACGCAAGGCGCATTGCAGCAAACCAGCAACTCGCTCGACATGGCGGTGCGCGGCAACGGCTTCTTCGAAATTCAAATGCCCGACGGCACCACCGGCTACACCCGCGACGGCGCATTCCAGGTCAATGCACAAGGCCAGCTGGTGACCAACAACGGCTACCAGGTCAACCCTGGCATCACCATTCCACCGAACACCTTGACGGTGACGGTCGGCAACGACGGCACGGTCAGCACCACCAGCGCGGGCCAAACCGGCGCGCAGGTGGTCGGCCAATTGCAGCTGGTGAATTTCGTCAACCCGCCGGGGCTCGAGGCCAAAGGCCAAAACCTGTACTCCGAGACCGCCGCGTCGGGCACGCCGAATGTCGGCACACCGGGACAAAACGGCCTCGGGCTGATATCGCAAGGCTTCGTCGAAACCTCCAACGTCAATGTGGTCGAAGAACTGGTGTCGATGATCCAAACGCAGCGCGCGTACGAGTTGAATTCGAAAGCGATTCAAACCTCCGACCAGATGCTGCAACGCCTGGTGCAGCTGTGATGACCGCGGCGGCGTGCGCGCAACTGGCGCGGGTGTTGGTCGTTGTGGCCACGGCCGCCGCCTCGCTGTCGGTGGGCGGCTGCGAAGCGCTGAACCCGCGGCCGAGCGTCGATGTGGCGCTGCCCACGCAGGTGCTGCCCGCAGCGGTGCCCAGCGTCAGCGCGGCCGCCAACGGCGGTGCCATTTTTCAAGCCGCGCAATACCGGCCACTGTTCGAAGACCACCGCGCGCGCCTGGTGGGTGACACGCTGACGGTGCAAATAGTCGAGAAGGTGTCGGCCAGCCAAAAAAGCACCAGCTCGATCGACAAGTCAGGCAAGGTCAGCGCGGGCTTGAGCGCGGTGCCGTTCGTGCCGCCTGGTGTGTTGAACCGCGCCACGGTGGGTGGCAACTCGAACAACAACTACCAAGGCCGCGGCAGCACCGAAAACACGAATGATTTTTCAGGCGTGATCACCGCCACAGTGACCGGCGTGTTGCCGAACGGGCATTTGCTGGTGTCGGGCGAAAAACAGATCGGCGTCAACAACAACGTCGATGTGCTGCGCTTTTCGGGGCAGGTCGACCCGCGCGCCATTCAGGCGGGCAACCTGGTGGCGTCAGCGCAGATAGCCAACGTGCGCCTGGAGCACAAAGGCCGCGGGCCGCAGGCCGATGCGCAGGTAATAGGCTGGCTGGCGCGCTTCTTTTTGAGCGTTCTGGCGATTTAAGTCTGCGCAGAATCGTTTGCAACAACGGACGCAATCGAGATGAAAAAAACCACCGGTCTATCGCGCATGGTGTGCAGGCGCGGCGTGTGGCTGATGCCACTGCCACTGCCACTGCTGCTGACACTGCTGACACTGCTGACGTTGTGGCTGCCAGCCACCGCCCACGCGGTGCGCATTAAAGACCTGGCATCGGTGCAAGGCGTGCGCAGCAACGCGCTGCTCGGCTACGGGCTGGTGGTCGGGCTGGACGGCACCGGCGACCAAACCACCTCGGCACCGATGACCGCGCAAAGCCTGAACTCGCTGCTGCAGCAACTCGGCATCACCGTGCCGCCCGGCACCAACATGCAATTGAAGAACGTGGCGGCGGTGTTGGTTACCGCGCAGCTGCCGGCGTTTGCGCAGCCGGGGCAAACCATCGATATCAATGTGTCGTCGCTGGCCAATGCGAAAAGCCTGCGCGGCGGCTCGCTCATCGCCACGCCGATGAAAGGCGCCGATGGGCAGATCTACGCGCTGGCGCAAGGCAACCTGATCGTCGGCGGTGCCGGCGCGTCGGCGAATGGTTCGAAAGTGCAAATCAACCACCTGAGCGCGGGCCGAATACCGGACGGTGCGACGGTCGAACGTGCGGTCGCCACGCCACTGAACCAGGGCAACAGCCTGCAGCTCGATTTGAACAGCAGCGACTACACCACCGCGCGTGAAGTAGCCCGTGCGATCAACCAGAAACTGGGGGCCGGCTCGGCGCAGGCCATCGACGGCCGCCGGGTGCAGGTGCGCATGCCAGAGTCGACCGGCTCGCTGGACACCGCGAATGCGCGGGTCTCGTTCATGGCCGACATTGAAAACCTGTCTATCGACCTGGCACGACCCGCCGCCCGGGTGACGGTCAACGCGCGCACCGGCTCGGTGGTGGTCAATGAATCGGTCACCTTGTCAGCGTGTGCGGTAGCGCATGGAAATCTGTCGGTGGTGATCAACACCACCCCGGTCATCAGCCAGCCGAATGCGTTCGCGCAAGGCCAAACGGTGCAGGACGCGCGCAGCGACATCACGGTGCGCCAGGCCCCGGGCGAATTAATAAAGCTCAAGGCCGGTACCAACCTGGCCGATATCGTCAAAGCATTGAACTCATTGGGCGCGACGCCGCAGGATTTGCTCGCCATCTTGCAGGCGATGAAGTCGGCCGGTGCGTTGAACGCGGAGCTGGAAGTGATCTGAAAAGGCTAGCCGATGAACCTGAGTGCGCCGTCTGTATTGACAGGCACCGTGAGCGGTGCAGGTGCTGCCGTGGGTGGGTTGAGCGTTGGTGCCTCGACCGCCGACGCGCGCTCATTGGCGACATTGCGCACTGGCGCAGCACGTGACCCGAAAGCGGCGATCAAAGAAACCGCCAAACAGTTCGAAACCATGTTCATGCAGCAGCTGCTGAAAAGCATGCGTGCAGCCAATGAAACCATGGCGTCGGGGTTGATGGACAACCAGGCCACCCAGCTCGGCGGCGAGCTGCTCGACACCGAATACGCGAACAAGATGAGCGGCGCGCCAGGCGGTTTGGCCGACGTGATTGCACGCCAGCTGGAACGCCAAATGGGTTTGGCCGAGCCCGCCAGCGCAGGTTTGAAACCGCTGGCTGCGGTGTCGGATTTGCACGGTGCGGCCCCCGCGATTGTGGTGGTGCCTGCGGCTGCGAAACCGGCGTCGGCCAGCGCGGGGTTCGCTTCGTCACAGTCCGAATTCGTGCAACGCCACAGCGCCGCGGCGCGGGCGGCCGAAGTGCAAACCGGCATACCGGCCAGCTTCATGGTGGCGCAGGCCGCGCATGAATCGGGCTGGGGTCGGCGTGAAATCAAAAATGCCGATGGCTCGACCTCGTTCAACCTGTTCGGCATCAAGGCCGGTGCCACCTGGAGCGGCGCGGTAACGAACATCACCACCACCGAATATGCCGATGGCGTGGCGCACCGAACCACCGCCAGGTTTCGCGCCTACACCTCGTACGAAGCAGCGTTCGCCGACTACGCCCAACTGATGAAAGCCAGCCCGCGCTACGGCGCGGTGGTGGCAGCGGCCAGCGCGCCGGGCGACGCCAGCGCCGCCGCATCGGGTTTCGCGCAAGGCCTGCAACGCGCGGGCTACGCCACCGATCCGGCGTATGCCGACAAGCTGACCCGTACCATCAACGCCACCTTGCGCTTGCAACGGGCAACGCAGACCTGACGCACCGAAGCGCTGCAATTACAGACCTGACCCCGGCATTGAAGTGTCGAAATAAAGCGAGTACCCGATGGCCAACAGCACATTGATGTCGATAGGTGCCACTGCAATGCGCGCCAGCTATGCGCAATTGCAAAGCACCGGCCACAACATCGCCAACGCAAACACCCGCGGCTATTCGCGCCAGCAGGCGGAACTGGCCTCGGCCGGTGGCCAGTCGGGCGGAGCGGGATTCTTCGGCCAGGGCGTCAATGTGGCGACGGTGTCGCGTGCGCACGATGCGTTTTTGACCCGCGAGGCGGCGCTGTCGCGCGCGCTGGCAGCCGCCGACAGCGCGCGCAGCGGGCAGCTCAACAGCTTGGAAAAAGTCTTTGGCGTCGGCGTGGCGGGCATCGGCCACGCGGCGGGTCAGTTCTTTAATGCGTACGCCGATGTGTCGGCGCGGCCGCAAGACGTGTCGGCGCGCCAGGTGGTGTTGGCACAGGCCGCCACGCTCGCGGCGCGGTTTCAGCAGGCCGGCGCGCAGCTCGACGAATTGCAAAGTGGCGTGACGCAAGACCTGCAAACCTCGGTCGCCCAAGTCAACAGCCTGACGCAGCAAATTGCCACCCTGAACCAGCGCATTGCCGATGTGCGCGGCAGCGGCCAGCCGCCGAACGATTTGCTCGACCAACGCGAACTCGCGGTCAACGAGCTCAGCCAGCATTTGCAGGTCACCACCATCGGTGCCGAAGACGGCACGCTGGCGGTGTTCATGGGCGGCGGCCAGGCACTGGTGCTGGGCACCAGCACCACCGCATTGACGGCAATGCGCGACCCGTACGACGCGGCGCGGTTGGCGATCGGCACCCAGGGTGCGGCCGGTGCGGTGGCGCTGTCACCGGCGGCCGTGCTGGCCGGTGGATCGATCGCCGGGCTGCTGCAATTTCAGCGCGGCGACCTGACCGATGCGCGCAACCAGCTCGGCCAAATGGCGCTGGCCATCGGGCTGCAAGTCAACGACCAACAAGCCGCAGGCATCGACCTGCTGGGCCAGCCGGGCGCGGCGCTGTTTCGCTTTGCGGGTGCGTCCGGTTTGCCGACGGTGGCGGCCCGCGCCAACGCGGCCAACACCGGCAGCGGCAGCGTCACCCTGACGTTGCAATCGCCGAACGCACTGAACGCCGCGCAGCTGAGCAGCGTGCAAGCGCGCGACTACGAAGTGCGTGCCGACGGGGCCGGCGGCTTTCAGCTGTTGCGCCTGAAAGGTGGCGTGCCGGATGCGGCATTTCCGGCAGTTGCGGTCAGCAACGGCAGCGTGGTCGACGGCTTCCAGATCAACATCAGCGGGGCCGTCGCGGCCAACGACCGGTTCGTGTTGCAGCCGGCAGCGGTGGGACTGAGCCGCATGGCGGTCGACATCACCAACCCGCAGCAACTGGCGGCCGGCTCGCCGCTGCGCGCGGTGGCCGACGTGGGCAACCGCGGCACGGGCGTGGTGGCGTCGCTCAGCGCCGCCACCGCGGCATCGGCAACCCACCCGAATTTACCGGCCACGCTGCGCTTTCAGGTTACCGCCACGCCCGGTCTTTTCACCTACACCTGGCAAGACGGCGCGGGCACCAGCGCGCCGCTGGCCTGGCAGCCGGGCCAGGCAGTCGCGTACCCAGGGACCACCGCGACCAACGGGTTCACGCTGCAGATCGCGGGCGTGCCGGTGGCCGCCAACCCGGCCGGCTCGCCGCCGGTGGCAAGCGACAGCTACACCGTCGCTAAAAACCTGGCACCGCTGGCTGACAACACCAATGCCAATTCAATGCTGGCGCTGCGTGACGCGGCGCTGGTCGGCACGGTGTGGAACGGCGGCACCCGGCAGCCCGGTGCCAACGCCACCGATGCGTATGCCAACCTGCTGGCCGATGTCGGCGTGCGGGTGCAAACCGCGCAGGCGGCCAGCGATTTGTCGACCTCGGTGGCGAAAGACGCCGAGCAAAACCGCAGCAGCCGCGCCGGCGTCAACCTCGACGAAGAGGCCGCACGGCTGATCCAGTTTCAGCAAAGCTACCAAGCCGCGGCAAAGATGCTGCAAGTCGCGCAGTCGGTGTTCGACACGCTGTTGTCGGTCGCTGCGCGGTGAGGTTGCAGGTGGACTCGTACGGGTTCAGTTCTACGCATTGATTCAACAGTTCAAACCATCTCCACCGGACACCTTCCATGCGCATCAGCACCGCCGCCGCCTACGACACCTCGATCGGCAACCTGCAGCGCCGCCAAAGCGATTTGGTCGATGCGCAAACCCATCTGACCAGCGGGCGGCGGGTGCTCAAAGCCAGCGACGACCCGGCCAACGCGGCGCGTGCTGAACGTGCGCTGGCGGGCGAAATGCGCAGCGTCGCAGCGCAACGCGGCGTGGAAGCCAGCCGGGTGCAAATGATCGACACCGAAAGCGCACTCGGCACCGCCGACGCGTTGTTGCAGCAAGCCCGCGAGGCGCTGGTGGGTGCCGGCAACGCCAGTTTTTCTGACGGCGAGCGCGCAATCCACGCCAACCAATTGCAAGGCCTGCGCGACGCCTTGTTGGCGGTGGCGAACCGCAGCGATGGATCGGGCGGCTACCTGTTCGGTGGCCAGGGCACGGCGCAGCCGCCGTTCGTTGATGCACCGGCTGGCGTGCAGTACGCAGGTGCCAGCGGTCAAAGCCGAACCGATGCCGACACCGCGCTGCCGCTCAGCACCGACGGTGCGGCCGCATGGACCCACGCGCGCACCGGCAACGGCGTCTACCTCAGCGCCGCCGCCAACAACAGCCTGACCGGCACCGCGGTGGCCGGTGCATGGATCGATGCGACCGGCGTGACCAATCCGGCGGCGCTATTTCCGGTCGCCGACACCGGCTACCGGCTGCGCTTCAGCAGCGCGACCAACTACACCATCGAGCGTTTTTCGCTGGCCACACCAGCAGCTGCAGTGACCGAAAGCAGCGGCACCTACACCGCGGGCAGCGCGATCGACGTGCACGGCATGGGTTGCAAAATTTCCGGCACGCCGACCAACGGCGACCAGTTCGAGCTGACGCCATCGACGCCCGGCCTCAGTGTGTTCGGCATGCTCGACCGCGCGATAGCCGAGCTGAAAACTGGCGGCCGCAGTGCCGCCCAGCGTGCGCAGGGCACCACCGATGCGCTGCGCGACATCGATGCGGTGATGGCACCGCTGCGCACCGCGCGTGCATTTGCCGGCGAGACGCTGAACCGAATCGACAGCGAGACCGACCGCTTGTCAGCGAAAAAACTGATGGCGCAAACCGACCGATCCAGCGCCGAAGACCTCGACATGGTCGCCGCCATCGCTGACTACAAAAACAAGGAAACCGGCTACGACGCCGCGTTGAAGTCGTACGCCATCGTGCAAAAGATGTCGCTGTTCAATTACCTGAACGGCTGACCGGCGATGCGCGCCCTGACACGCATCGGCCGCGCGGTGGCGCATCTGACGCGGCGCGACTGGTTGCTGGCGTGCGGCGGTGGGCTCGCCGGCCAAGCGTGGGCGCAGACGTTGTACAAATCGCAGGGTGTCGATGGTCGGGTTGTCTACAGCGACAAGCCACCGGTGGTCGGTCGCCTTGAAAAAACCATGACGTTCGACAACCTGCCGCGCACGCCGCTGCCTGCCGCGGCGGCAGCGCAATTGCAGCAGCTGCAGCAAGCGCACAAAGTGAGCCCGCCGACCACGCCCAGCCCACCGGTCGGCAGCGCCGTGCTGTATTCGGCCGCCTGGTGCGGCTACTGCACCAAAGCCAAGGCGTACCTGGCGAGCAAAGGCATTGCCTACCGCGACGTCGACATCGACAGCCGTGACGGCATGGCGGCGTTTGCGCAAGTCGGCGGTGGTACCGGCGTGCCGCTGCTGGTAGCCGCAGGGCAAACCGTTCGCGGGTTTTCGGTGGCCGCCTACGACGCGGTGTTTGCTGCGACACGCTGAGGCGGCGCTGAACCAGTCGCTGGCCAACCGTGCGTGCCGATACCGGCTGCGCCGCCCCGCGGCGAGACAGCCGGTCGCACCAGGAATCGTCTGCTTACCTGTGATGGCTGGCCTGCCGGTCGTCAGGCCACGGGCGGGGCCGAAAGCACGCTAGATTCGAGCGCATGCACCGACGAGCCCCTGCGCGCTGAACCGATGAACACCACTGCGGGCTTGGCCCAGCTCGAACTGTTTTTCGACCAACTCAGCGACGGCGTGTTGCTGTTCGACTGCCACGCCAAGGTGCTGTTCGCCAACCACGCGGTGCTGCGATGTGCACCGCACACGGTAGGCAGCGGGTCCGCCGGTGCCGACCTGTTGGATTGGTTGCCGTTGCTCGGCGCGCCACTGGCCAGTTGGGTGCAGCTGGCGGTGGCGTCGGCCACCGATCCGCAGGACGCCGCTTTTCAAGCGCCACCGAAAGCGCCGACGCTGGCCGCCGCGCGCACGCCCGGTTTTTCAGCGGCGCGGCACGGGCGCACGGCATCGGCTGTCGGCAGCGCGGGCCGCGCGACAGCGACCACCACCACAGCCACCGCAACCATTGGCGCCAGCGGCACGGCCAGCGCAGCACCAACCACCCCGCGCGCGGCGTTGCGCGAGCCGCCGCCGGCGATGGCTGCCAGCGGTGGCGTGGCCGATGCGGCGTGGCAGCCGCTGGGGCCAGGTCTATATGCGCTGCGTTTGCGCTGGGGTGATGGCGTGGCGATGGGGGCGATGGCGGGTGCGGCCGCGCCGCCTCTTCAGTCGTCGGCCCGCTCAGCTGCGGCATCTGCATCTGCAGCTGGATCCGCAACCGCGTCGGCAACCACTGCCACGCACCGGCTGCCGGCCACCGTGGCCGGGCCGGTGATTGCCGAGCTGATGCAGGTGCTCTGGGAGTCGCCGTTTCCGGTGCTGTTGCAAGACGCCCGCTCGCGCATCGTCGATGTGAATCCGGCGTTCGTGGCGTTCAGCGGTTTTGCGCATGCGCAGTTGATCGGCAGCGACCCGATTCAGCTCGAACCCGCCGAAGACCGGGCCAGCAGCCTGGCGCTGCGCGAGCGTTGGCGCGACCCGGCGCGCCGCGACACCGAGCCCGCGTGGATGAACCGGCGGCTGGTGGCAGCCGACGGCCGCGAGCGCTGGTTTCGCGCAACGCGGCGCGAGTTGACCGATGAAAACGCCCGCGTCTTCACGATGTCGGTGCTGCAAGACTGCACCGCCGAGCATGTAGCGCGTGAACGCGCCGACCGCTCGGCGCGTGAAATAGACGACTGGTTCGATTTGACCCCGATGGGCATGGTGCTGTTCGACGAAGCCGGGCTGTTGGTGCGCACCAACCCGGCGTTCGATGCGTTGGTCGGCGCGGTGCCGGAGCTGCTTGCGCACGCGACGCCGCAGTTGCGCAGCTTGTTGGGCTGGCTGGAAGACGGCCCGGTGCCCACGCTGCAGCCGAACGCGCAGCCGCTGGTGTTGCGCGGCTGGCTGCCAACGGCGCGCCGTGCGCCGGGCGCGGCCGACCACGCAGCTGACGGAACGAATGCAGGCCAGGTGGGGCTGCGCCGCCTGCGCTCGATCGTGCGTTGCTACACCACCTCGACCGGACAGCGGCGGCACATGGCGATCCTCGAAGACCGCAGCATGGAAGAAGAGCGCGACCTGGCGCAAATGCAGATCGGCGCGCTGATGGATACCGCCGGCGTCGGGCTGGCGACATTCCAGGAAACCACCGGCTGGGTGCGCCAGCACGAGTCGGCCGGGGTCGGCACCGCGGCGGGCGATGTGGCGACGCCCGGCAGGTCGGCGGCGGCATCGGCTGACGCTCAGGTCGATGCCAACGCCAGCGTCAATCCCACCTCGGCCGCGCTGCAATCGATCAGCCGCGACATCGTGGTGGCCGAATCGATGGCCGAGTACGACACCTTGCAAGCCGCGCTGCGGGCGGGCCAGCGCGCCGAGGTGCGCTACGCCATTCGCCACCCGCAGCTGGGCACGCGCTGGTTGTTGACGCGGGTCGAGCCGGCCACGCTGGCATCGGGGCAACGCACCACCTCGGTGGTCACGCTCGACATCACTGAACAGCAGCAAACGCAGCAGCGCAGCGATCAGTTGCTGCGCGAGTTGACGACGATTTTGGAAAGCACCTCGGCCGGTATCGCCTACCTGCGCGGCAACCTGCTGGTGCGTTGCAACCGGCGCTTCGAGACGATGTTGGGGCTGCCGGCGGCAGGCGTGGCGGGCAGCGGCATCGCGGCGCTGTTCGGCAGCTCGGCCGAAGGCCAGCGGATTGCCGGTGAAACGCTGCAAGCGCTCGGCGCGGGTTTGATTTTCGAAACCGAATTTGCGATGGACGCCGCACCGCAGACGCCGCCAGGCCACCCGTCGGGCGTTGCTTGCGATGCGCCCGGCGCGCCGCGCAAACCCCTGTGGTACTCGCTGTCGGTGCGGCGCGTGGGGCCGGTGACAGATCAAATCGAAGCGATTGCGGTGTTGACCGACATCACGCGGCTGAAAGCCCAGCAGGTCGAGCTGGAACACCTGGCACGCGACCGCGAACTGATGTTCAGCCTGTCGGAGGTCGGCATCGCGTTTTTGCGCGGCGGTGTGCTGCAACGCGCCAACGACGCGCTGGCGCAGCTGGCCGGCTACCCGGCGGCCGACCTCAGCGGCCTGCCAGTTGCCACGCTGTTTGTCGACGCGGCAGAACACGCGCGCTTGTCAGCACAGGAAGAAACCGCCCTGCGCCTGCACGGCCGCTGGATCGGTGAGCGCCAATTGCAGCAGCGCAACGGCAGGTCGGTATGGGTGCAGGTGAGCACGCGGCTGGTCGGCGAAGAACCGGCCGACGGCGTCATTGCGTCGTTCGTCAACGTCGATGCGCGGCACCGCGCCGAACACGCGGTGGCGCTGCAGGCGATGCGCACCCGCGCGGTGCTCGACTCGGTGCTGGTCGGCATCGTGACGGTGGGTCCGAGTGGCATCGACTGGATGAACCGTTCCGCGCGGCGCATGTTCGGTGCCGATTTGGGCGACTTCATCGACCAGCCGATCAGCACCGTGGCCACGCCCGAGGCCGATCACCCGTTTCGGCGCACGCAGTACCTGCAAGATTTGGTCGAAGGCGAGGCCGAAACATTCGAGTGCCGCGTCAAGGCGCGTGACGGCCGCGAGTTCTGGGTGGTCGGCAATGCGGTGGTGACCGAACATGAATCGCATGGCCGCCAGCTGACCTATGCGCTGCTCGATATCGAACAACGCCGCCAGGCCGAAGCGCGCATCGTCGAAGCGCAGGCCTCGCTGCAGCGGGTGATCGAAGCCGCGCCGATGGCCATCACCGTGTGCGACGCGGCCACGCTGCGCACGCTGCAGGCCAACCTGGTGGCCGCGCGCAGCGTGGGTTTGACGATCGAGCAAATGGTCGGCCGCACGCCGGAAGAAATTTTCAGCGCCGAGGTGGCTGCCGAGCGCCGCGCCGACATGCAGCACGCGCTACGCGACAGCGCGGTCACCCAGCGCGAGTACCGGCAAACCCTGCACGGCCACACGCGGGTGTGGGACTCGCGTTATTTGCCGCTGGCTGCCAGTGGGCAGTCGCCCGACCAGCTGCTGCTGGTAGCGACCGACGTGACCGAGCAGCGCGCGGCCGAGCAGGCCCGCTTCGACGCGGCCATGGCGCAGCGCGACATGCTGGTCAAAGAAGTGCACCACCGCATCAAAAACAACCTGCAAGGGGTGGCCGGGCTGCTGCAACAAATTGCCAGCCGCAAGCCCGAGATGGCCGAAGCGATGAGCGAAGTGGTGGGCCAGGTGCAGGCCATCGCGCAGGTCTACGGCTTGCAAGTCGGCGCGGGCGGGCCGCTGCAAGTGCACGGCGTGGTGGCAGCCATCGCCGATTCGGTGCAACGCACTTTCGGCCACCCGATCGCGTTTGCGGTGCGCGGCGAGCACAGCGCACGGTGGTTGCTGCCCGAGGCCGAATCGATACCGATCGCGCTGACCATCAACGAGCTGCTGACCAACGCGGTCAAGCACGGCGTGTTGCAGCAGCGTGCCGGTGTGGCGGCGCATGGCGCGGCGACAGACCACGCCGCGCTGCCGCCGGTCGAATGCACCTTGGTGTGCGAGGCCGACGGCGTTCGCATCGTGATCCGCAACCGCGCGCGGCTGCCCGACGATTTCAGCCTGGCGCGGGTACCCCGCGGCGTCTCGGGCCTGGGGCTGGTGCGCGCGTTGCTGCCGCGGCGCTGCGCGCAACTCACGATCGAGCCGGAGCCGCCGCGGGTGCGGGGTGGTGGTCGTGACACGACTGACGGCGCGACGGATTACGCAAGTGATGACGCAAGCGATTACGCAAGAGATGACACAACAGACGACGCAACAGACGACACAAGAGCTGACGCAACGGACGACACACGCGACCGCCAGTCCGATGCGGCCGGTGGTGCACACATCGCAGCCTCGTGGGTGGTCGCCACGGTGTCGATCACTGCACCCGGTGTGCGGTTCGATTAGGGCAACGCTCAAGCAAGCCCGCGCGCAGTTGCACCTGGTTGCACCTCGATTGGCTGAAAGCCCCCCGAAAGTACGACGCGCGGCGGCCCCACCAAGTGCTTTCCGGAACAGAATGAACGTTGCCAAGCCGAGCCGAAAAATCAGTCGCCATGCGTGCCAGCGTGCATTGCTCCGGGTCGGTCATTGAACAACGCAGTGGGGTTTCGCAATGACCACTTTTTCAAACGAGACCACGCACGAAAGTACGCACGAAATTACGCACGAAATTACGCACGAGGCTGCGCGCGCCACTGCACACGAGACGCCGCCGGACCGAGTGCAGCCGCAGCCGCAGCCGCAATCGCCAGCCGCAGCAACCCCAGCGAGGCCGCCGGGTTTGGCTGGCGGCAAAATTTTGGTGGTCGACGACGACCGGCTGGTACTGGCCACCGTCGCCCACGGGTTGGCGCAGGCCGGTTACGAGGTGATCGACGCCGACAACGGCGACGACGCCATCCTGCTGGCGCGCCAGCACAGGCCCGACCTGGCCCTGCTCGACATCCGGATGGAAGGCAAGAGCGGCTTCGATGTCGCCGCCTACCTGCGTGAGTACCTGCACGTGCCGTTCATGTTTCTGTCGGCCTTTGCCGACGACGAGACGGTGCAGCAGGTCAAGGCGCTGGGCGCCGTGGCCTACCTCGCCAAGCCGCTGGACATCGGCCAGATCCTGCCCGCCGTGGCGGCCGCCTTCGCCAGCTTGCCGGCACGCAATGGCGCTGCGCGGCCCGCCGCGGCGCCCGCTGCCGCAACGCCACCAGCGGCACCAGCGGCACCAGCGGTACCAGCGGTACCAGCGGTACCAGCGGTACCAGCGGTACCAGCGGTACCAGCGGTACCAGCGGCGGCCGTCGAGCCGGCCACGACCACCGGCGACCTGGTGGCCATGGCCGTGGGCGTGCTGATGCACCGCTACTCGCTGCAGCGCGGCCAGGCGCTGGCGCGGCTGCACAAGCTGGCCGCCGACGAGCAGCGTGGCCTCACCGACCAGGCCGGGCGCTTGATCGAGGCGGTCGAGCTGCTGGCGCGCGGGAACGGCTGAGCGGCGCCGTCCTCTCAAGAAACAAGATTAACAAACGCATCCTTCATAACCAAAAGTAGTCGTTTCTTCGCAAACGCCGGGTGCCGCCAGGGGCCTGGAATGCTCACAAGAAACAAACGCCGGGCCGCCCAAAGTGGTGCTCTTCCCTCTTGGGGGGCGGAGGCAGCAAGGCGGCGGCCTTGGGGGCGATCTCAACCAGGACGCAACGGTCCAAAAGCTGGCCCCTGCGAATCTATGGAGGGCTCGCTCCCGCTTGGCGCGGCAATGGGAGGCTCTCCGCTTTGGAGCGCCCGCGCCGCGCTCTCTGCTTCGTGCCGGATGCAGCCGGCGTCGAGCAGCGCAATCACCTCGTCGTCGTCGACCTGGGGGAAGTCGCCGTAGTACGTGCCGACCGACCGGAAGGGGGCCGGCTCCGACAGGCAGACCACGTCGTCGACCAGCTGCGACAGCTCGTAGAGCGTGTCGGTCGGCGCGACCGGCACGGCGAGCACCAACCTCGCCGGCCGCATGCGGCGCAGCGCCTTGAGCGCGGCGCGCACCGTGGTGCCGGTGGCGATGCCGTCGTCCACGACGACGACCGTCTTGCCGGCAACGCCGAGCCGCGTGCGGCCGCACCGGTAGGTCTTGCAGCGCCGCTCGATCTCTGCGCGCTGCGCTCTGACCTCGCGCTTGAACGGCGCAGGAACCAGCTCATCCAGCACCTCCTCCGCGCCGCAGTTCGAGC
>JAYUGJ010000097.1:0-12730 GCA_043738425.1 Burkholderiales bacterium | reverse complement strand
CTTGAGGCTGACGGCATCGACCCAGTCTTCGTCCTCGTCTTGATTCAGCGCGCCGGTGGCTGACTTCAGGTAAGCCTGAAAGGCTTGGCTGTGCTTGCCCAAGTCGTGGAGAAGGCCGATCAATTCGCCCAGCTTGCCGAGATTCAGTTTGCTGGCGAACTGTTTTGCGAATGCAGCCACGCCGAGGAGATGATCCAGCAGCGTCTGCCATTCGTTATCTACTTTGCGATGGTGCGCGGCGAAGGGTGGAATAGGTTTCATGGACTCTTCGGTTGTGAGGCGATGATTTCAAATTAAAGGCTCATGGCGTGAGCCAGTAAAAAAATATTTCCAATCGCAGGACTGTTATGCCGCCAGCTCCGCCAACCACTGCGCTGCCTCCACCACCTCGACCCGCCCGCGTTGGGCGGGCTGTCGCAGATCGGTGACCAGCTGCACGGCGTTTGCGCTGGCGAATCGTTCGGCCATGCGGTGCAGGTAGGCGCTGGGCACCGGATCGCTGAGCTTGACTTCGATGAGGTCGGTGACGGCGTCGCCGTCGGCCAGCACGAAGTCGATCTCGTGGTGCTCCTTGTCGCGGATGGTGTGCAGCGCGATGGGCATGCCCTCGGCGTCCTGTCGGTGGTGGCAGTGCTTAAGCAGCATCGCAGCGACGGCGTTTTCCAGTCGGGCGCCCGCGTCGCCGATGACCAGACCGGTGTCGAGAAAGTAGACCTTGGCTTCCTTGAGCAAACTGCGCGATACGTCGCGGTGCCAAGGCGTGACGCGAAAGACGACGTACAGCGCTTCCAGGATGTCGAGGTAGCGCGCGGCGGTGGTGGGCGAAATTTGCAGCGCCTGCGCCAGGCTCGATACCTTGATCGGCGAGCCCACCCGTTCGCGCAGCATCGTGAACATCAATTGCAGCGAACGCACCTCGTGCACGCGCGAAAAGTCGAGTACGTCTTCGCGGATCAGGTCGGTGCTGTATTGCGCGCGCCACCGGTCGGCCTCGACGGCGCTGTCGGTAAGGCAGGGTTCGGGAAAGCCGCCGCGCTCCAGCAGGCGGGCCAGGGCCTCGTCTGCGCTGAGGCCTTGCGTTTCGATCAGTTCGCGAACGGAAAACGGATGCAGCCGCCAGTTGTAGTAGCGGCCCGCCAGCGATTCACCGCCCTGCCGGAAGGTGTCCATGCGCGCGCTGCCGGTGACCAGCATTGCTTGCCCCGCACTGCGGCCGTCCCAGGCACCTTTGAGGAAGGTTTTCCACTCGGCCATCTTGTGGATTTCGTCGAAGACCAGCAGCCGCGCCTTGGGAGACCAGGCGTGATCGGCGATCAACGACCGGTCGGCGGGCACGTCCCAGTTGAGGTACTGAGCGGGCTCGAACTCGGCCATCAACTGCTTCGCGAGCGTTGTTTTGCCCGATTGACGCGCCCCGGTCAGCAGCACCAGCTTGCGACCCAGGTCGCGGCGGACGGCATTGGCAAGGCTTCGAACTGACGAATCGAGTGTCATCTGGAAAATAGTCTAGACTACTTTCCAGATGACAGGTGAATAGTCAGGCGTTCATCGACGAACTGCCGTCACCGCCGCATCAGCGTGCTCTTCCCGAACAGGCTCTCGATCAGATCCACGGCAACTTCAGCGGTTTGGTTGCGCACATCGAGGGCGGGGTTGAGTTCCATCACATCGAGGCTGGCCAGGCGGCCGGTGTCGGCGATCATTTCCATGCACAGCTGGGCTTCGCGGTAGGTCGGGCCGCCGCGCACGGTGGTGGCTACGCCGGGGGCGATCGACACATCTAAAAAATCGACATCGAAGCTGACATGCAGGTGGGTGTTGGCGTCGATGGTGGCGAGCGCCAATTCCATCGCGTGGCGCATGCCCATCTCGTCGATGAAGCGCATGTCGAACACTTCCATTTCTTGCGCCTGCAGCAAGTGCTTTTCGCCGGGGTCGACGCTGCGGATGCCGATTTGCCGCACCCACTTCGGCTGGATCGCGGGCACCTGGCCGCCGAGCTGGGTCAGGTCTATAGGCCCGTGACCGCACAAACATGCGAGCGGCATGCCGTGCAAATTGCCGCTGGGCGTCAGCGTGTGGGTGTTGAAGTCGGCATGCGCATCGAGCCACAGCACGCGCAGCTTTTTGCCGGTGTCACGGCAATGGCGCGCCACCGCGCTGATGGAACCGATGCCCACGCAGTGGTCGCCACCCAGCAACACCGGCAGGCGGCCGAGTTGCAGCTCGGCGTACACCGCCGCATGCACGGTGCGATTCCATTCGACCACTTCGGCCAGATGCCGCAAGCCGTCCACCGGCGGCAGCCACGGGTTGGTCGGGCCACTCAGGTTGCCACGGTCGAGCACTTCCAGGCCGTGGCTTTGCAGCACCGTCACGATGTTCGCGACACGCAATGCTTCGGGTCCCATGCTGGCTCCGCGCGTGCCTGCGCCTATGTCGGTGGGTGCGCCGATCAGGCTGAGGTGTGGGTTCATGTGCAAACGGCCCGATGACGGTTCAAGCGCGGCGCGTTCGACTCAAATATCGACCGCGAATTCGCCAGTTTGGCTGGTCGGCAGGTCGAAGCCGTATTCCGATTCGAGCGCGGCCCAGGCTTCTTCGGCGGTCTCGACGTAGCGAAACAAGTGCACGTCGTCAGGCGAAATCATGCCGGTCTCGATCAGCACATCGAAGTTGATCAGCCGCGACCAGAATGCCCGCCCGAACAGCAATATCGGCCGCTTGCGGCACTTGCCGGTTTGTACCAGCGTGAGCGTTTCAAACAACTCATCCAGCGTGCCGAAGCCACCCGGAAAACACACCAGCGCAATGCTGCGCATCAAAAAATGCATCTTGCGCAGCGCAAAGTAGTGGAACTGAAAACACAGCTCGGGCGTGATGTATTGGTTGGGCTCTTGCTCGTGCGGCAGCACCACGTTCAGGCCGATGCTTCTGCCGCCCACATCGAACGCGCCACGGTTGCCGGCCTCCATGATGCCGGGCCCGCCGCCTGTGACCACGTACACCGGCACGCCCAGCTCGGCAGTGCGGCGGGTCACCAGTGCGGCAAACCGGTGCGCTTCGTCGTAGTAGTGCGACATCTGCATGCGCATCTCGGTCGCACGCACCGCCTGCGCGTTGTCGCTGCGCTTGGCGGCGGCCAATTCCGCTGCGGCCACCTCGGGTGAATGGATGCGCGCGCTGCCAAAAATGACGATGGTCGATTCGATGCCGGCTTCTTTTTGCACCAGCTCGGGCTTCAGCAATTCCAGCTGCATACGCACCGGCCGCAATTCGTCGCGCAGCAAAAATTCGTTGTCGGTGAAGGCCAACCGGTACGCGCTTTTCGCGCCGGTGTAGCGCGACGATGGCGTGGCCACCTTCTCGACCGACTTCGCCTCTTGTTCAGCGGTCGGAAAGTTGCGGGCGGTGAGTTCTTTGCGTAGGTCCATGCGGTGCAGCTCAGTGTGGGTTGTCAGAAGGTGCCAATTCGGCAAGTGGCAAGCGCAGCGGCGCGCACACCGGGCAGGCCGTGTCGCGCACCAGGTGCAGGTCGGTCCATTCCATGCGCCGCGCATCGAGCATGTGCAGTCGCCCGGCCAGTGAACTGCCCACGTGGGCCAGCAGCTTCAGCGCTTCGGCCGCTTGCATGCTGCCGATGATGCCCACCAGCGGCGCAAACACGCCCATGGTGGCGCAGCGGGTTTCCGCAAAGCCGGCCGTGGGCGGAAAGATGCAGGCATAGCACGGGTTGTGCGCATCGCGCACGTCGTATACCGATATCTGCCCGTCGAAGCCGGTTGCCGCGCCCGACACCAGCGGCTTGGCGTGCTGCACGCAAGCCGCGTTCACCGCATGGCGGGTGGCGAAGTTGTCGCTGCAATCGACGACCACGTCGGCTGTGGCGACCAGTCGCGCCAACTGATCGGCATCGGCGCGCGCTTGCAATGCCACCACCCGCACGTCGGCGTTGATGGCATGTACTGCCGCGGCCACTGACTCGACTTTGGGCCGACCCACGCGGGCGAAGGTGTGCGCAATTTGCCGCTGCAAATTGGTCAGGTCGACCACGTCGTCGTCGACCACCGTCAGCAAGTCGACCCCGGCCGACGCCAAAAACATCGCCACCGGCGAGCCCAAGCCACCCGCACCGATGACCAGCACGTGCGATGCCAGCAGCTGCCGTTGGCCCTCGATGCCGATGTCGTCGAGCAAGATGTGCCGCGAGTAACGCAGCAGCTGGTCGTCATTCATGCGTTGCATTTTCGGCGTTGTGCTGGCACGGCGAAGCTGCCCACGGTGTGCGAGCCGCATGGCCATGAAAAACGCCCGCGCGTTGCGGGCGTTTCCATGCTCCGTGCGGCAGTGCCTGTCAGTTGGCTTCGGTCTCGACCTTGCGTTCGGACATCGTCTTGCTGATCAACACCGGTTTGCCTTTCAGGCGGTTGATCGCCTGGGTCAGCTGGAAGTCGCCTTCACTGCCAAATTCAGGCAACGGCTTGACGGGGCCGGGCGCTTTTTTGGCGTTTTCGTCCTCCAGCTTTTTGCGTGCTTCGGCGCGCGCGCGCTCCCGCGCTTCGTCTTTTTGCTCGGCACCCTGGCCGCTTTGCAAATGCTTTTCCAAATCGGCTTCGCGCGGGCGCAGCGCCGAGAACATGTTGCCCTCGGCGGTCTCGTCGAGCATCACGTCAGGCACGATGCCTTTGGCTTGAATCGATTTACCGGTCGGCGTGTAGTAGCGCGCGGTGGTGATTTTCAGTGCGGTGTCGGGTGACAACTGGCGCACGGTTTGCACCGAGCCCTTACCGAACGTTTGCGCACCCATCACGATCGCGCGTTTGTGGTCTTGCAGCGCGCCGGCAACGATCTCACTGGCCGACGCCGACCCTTCGTTCACCAACACCACCAGCGGCACCGACTTCAGCGCGTCGGGCAAACGCTTGAGCGGGTCGACACCACCACGGCGCAAATAGAACTCAGGCGACGCTTTGAACACCGCCTTCGAATCGGCAATTTGCCCGTTGGTCGACACCACCGTCACATCGCTCGGCAAAAACGCTGCCGATATGGCAACCGATGCTTCCAGCAAACCGCCTGGGTCGTTGCGCAAATCGAGCACGATGCCCTGCAGGTTCGGGTCTTGTTTGTACAGCTCTTCGATTTTTCGGGTGAAGTCTTCGACCGTGCGGTCTTGGAACTGACCGACCCGCAACCAGGCGTACCCCGGCTCGACCAGTTTCGCGCGCACGCTGACCGTGCGGATTTCTTCGCGCACGATAGTTACCGGAAAGCTGCGCGTTTCGGCCTTGCGGAAAATCGTCAGCAGCACTTTGGTGCCGGGCTCGCCGCGCATGCGTTTGACCGCTTGCTCCATGCTCAGCCCTTTGACCGCTGTTTCATCGATCTTGGTAATCAGGTCGCCGCTTTTCAGTCCCGCGCGAAACGCGGGTGATCCTTCAATCGGCGTGACCACCTTGACCAGGCCGTCCTCCATGCCGATTTCGATGCCCACACCGACAAAACGGCCGGTGGTGCCTTCGCGAAATTCTTTGAAGCTTTTTTTGTCGAAGTACTGCGAATGTGGGTCCAGCCCCGCCACCATGCCGCCGATCGCGTCAGTGATCAGCTTTTTCTCATCGACCGCTTCGACATAGTCGCTTTTGACCATGCCGAACACCGCGGCGAGTTGCTGCAACTCTTCCAACGGGAGCGCGTTGACCGAACTGCGCGCGGTGGCCTGCAGCTGCATCGTGGCCAGTGCACCTGCCACGGCACCCAGCACCAACCACCCTGAAATCTTCAGCTTCGTACCCATGTTTTTCCCTCGTGCGTGCGCGGTCATCTGACCCTCTTTTCAGTATAGAACTGGCAGGTCCGGCTAGATACGCGGGAAAGCCGCTTAGTTGCAGGCTTTGCGCGGGGAATGCAAAAGAAATTCGCGTGTGGTGTTCAGTTCGTCACTGAGCGCGCGCAGCAATCCATCCGCTCATCAAAAGTCTTACGCAGCCAGCACTTCTTGCGGTTGCTGCGGTGCGGCCGATTCGGCACGGTGCGGTGGGCCGACCAATGGAAGCTGTCGGTGTGCCGGTCTGCGCGGTCGATGCGCCGAGCCTCAGCCTGCGCGGTTGGGCAGATCAGCCGCGGCCGACCACGCTGCCCAGTGCGATGCAGCCAGCGGCTTTTCGAATGCTTCGGCAGCGGGAAAACCTGACGTTGCAGGGCCGCGCACCGCTGTCTTTTTCGAACTCACCTTCACTTTGCAGTTGCTGTTTTTCGCGCGTTGCCGCGGCCACATTCGCACTTCGTTCAATGACCCAACGAAAGGCGGTGTGTGATGCGTAGTTATCCCCGTAACAGCCCTGAGGCGGCAGCGCGCTTGGTGGCGCTGGTGTTGATTTCCGATGGGCACGTGTGCCACTCGGAACTCGATGCGTTGAATCGACTGGAGGCAGCGCGCGAGTTGGGGTTGCCGCCCGACGCGCTGCCGCTGATTTTGCAAACGCTGTGTGAGGACATGCTGATGGGCACGCGCACCGGCGGCTCGGTGGTGGGCGGTGTCGATGCGCAGGCGCTGGCTGCGCTGATGGCTGAAGTCGATGAGCCGCAGCTGCAGCGCACCGTGCTGCGGTTGGCGCTGGGTGCAGCGCAGGCCGATGGGCATTGGGCCGATGGCGAAATCGTCGTCCTCAACGCATTGCGTCGGCAATGGAATTTCAGCGATGCGGCGTACGCCAACCGCGCGCAGTGAGTGCTGTTTTATGGCGGCGGACGGCAGCGGCTCGTTGCTACGGCGCGGCCGCAGTCGTCGAAGCCGTGGCGTCGCGCTGCAGTGCGTGCGCGGCCGCAATGACCTGCATGGTCAGCGGATGGTGCAGGCCGCGCCGTGACCGGATGGCGTGGATTTCTTCCATCAGCTGATTGCAACTGCCCAGCAAGCGCAGTTGCGGCAGATGCACCAAGTCGGCGGCACCCAAGCGGCTGATCGGGAACACGCCCAGGCCGTGGGCCGCGAATACGCTGAGCAGCGCGCTGTCTTCGAACTCACCGGCAATGTGCGGCCGCAGGCCGTGCGCATCGCACCAGCGGTCGAGCGCCGGGCGCAGTGCCGAATGGGTGGTCGGCAGCAGCACCGGCAGCCGGTTCAGGCAATCTGGGAACGACGCCGCGTCGACGCTTTCCAGCAGCTGCACCGGCGCGTACCAATCTACCGGCGACTCGATCAGTCGCTCGCTCGTCAAGCGCAGGTTCGCATTCGGCGGCGCGGCTTGCCCGGCCAGCACCAGATCGAGCTGGTGCAATGCGAGTTCGCCGAGCAATTGATCGACCTCGCCTTCGTGGCACAACAGCCGCAGGTGCGGCGTGGCCAGCACCGGCTTCAGTAGCGCGTGCACCGCCAGCTTCGAGATGCCATCGGCCAGACCCACCGCCAGCCGAACGACGTTGCCGTTGGCAGCGGCGTGCACTTCATCGGGAATCAGCTGGCCGAGTTGAAAAATTTCTTCGGCCCGTGCGTACGCCGCGTGGCCTGCATCGGTCAGCGTCACCCCCCGCCCAGCGGGTTTGAGCAATTGGTGGCCCACCGATTTTTCCAGCTCCTTGACCTGCGCGCTGATGGTTTGCACCGCCATGTCCAGTCGCTCGGCCGCCCTCGCGAAGCCGCCTTCTTTGTTAACCACCCAGAAGTAATAAAGGTGACGGAAATTGAGCATCGATTTTTTTCCGATCAAGCTGCTTCGTAAAAACCGAACCAACGTTCACCGTAGCGCTGATTGAAGCGATGCACCGGGCCGCTGATCCTCGCCCATCTTCAACGCATGGCAAATCACATGGACGCACTGATGACATTTATCGCCGCCGATTTTTTGGGCAAACCGGCGTGGCTGTGGCTCGGATTTTTCGGCATCGTCGCAGCGCTTTTGGCGTTCGACTTGGGCGTGCTGCACCAGGCCGATGCCGAAATCGGCGTGCAAGAAAGCCTGCTGCTGTCGGCCGGCTACATCTGCATGGCGGTGTTGTTCGGTGGCTGGGTCTGGTGGTATCTCGGTGCGCAAAGTGGCATCGATTACTTCACCGGTTTTCTGATCGAGAAGTCGCTGTCGATGGACAACGTGTTCGTCATCGCGCTGATCTTCAGTTTTTTCGCGATACCGCGGCAGTACCAGCACCGGGTGCTGTTTTGGGGCATCTTGGGCGTGATCGTTTTGCGCGCACTGATGATCGGTTTGGGTGCCACCTTGGTCAGCCAGTTCAGCTGGGTGCTCTACATCTTCGGTGCGTTTTTGATATTCACCGGCATCAAGATGTGGATCATTGCCGACCACCTGCCCGACATCGCCAACAACCCGGTGCTGAAGTATTTGAAGCGCCACATGCGGCTCACCGATGGCCTGCGCGGCAATGCGTTTTGGGTGACCGAGCCCGAAGCCGCCAACGGGAAAATGGTGCGCTGGGCGACACCGTTGTTCCTGGCCCTGTTGATGGTGGAGCTGGTGGATCTGGTGTTTGCAGTCGATTCGGTGCCGGCCATATTCGCCATCACCACCGACCCCTACATCGTCTACACCAGCAACATTTTTGCCATCCTGGGTTTGCGCGCGCTGTACTTCGCGTTGGCCGCGATGGTGCATCGATTCAAGTACCTGAAGTACGCGTTGGCGCTGGTGCTGGTGTTCGTCGGCTCGAAGATCTTCCTGGTCGGCATCATCGGAAAAATACCGCCGACGATTTCACTCTCGGTGACTTTCGGCCTCATCGCCGGCGGCGTGTTGGTGTCGATGTGGAAAACGCGTGAGGGGGGCGCGGCGCAGCACCCGTAACCGCGGTCCGCGCTGGGCGGTCGACACCGCAACAATCCAGGCAGCCCAAGATTGGCGCGCACCACAAGGACCACCCATGCAATCAACCCGGGCACGCACGCCGCAACCGATGGCGGCGGCCGCAAGATCGCTGGCGCTGACGGCCGCGCTGACGACAGCGATGGCGGCCATTCCGAACGCGGTGTTTGCGGGTGCCAGCGTCGACCTGGGTGGCGACCGATCGTTGACCTTCGGCATCGGTACCCGTTACAGCTATGCGCGGGTGGAACGCCCAAAGGCGGCGGGCGGCGGCCACGTTATCGACCCCGGTCTGGACAGCGCACGGTTGTTCTTCGGTGCCTCGTTGAACCGACAGTTGAAGGCGGTGTTCAACACCGAATGGGACGGCGCCGAGCGGCGAATTCGGCTGCTCGACCTGAATGCGCAGTACGCCTACTCGCCCGAACTCAACCTGTGGGCCGGCCGCCTGGTGTCCCCGAGTGACCGCCACAACATGGCCGGTCCGTACTACTCGATGGGCGGCGGCTACTGGCCGTGCGTGGCTTCGCGCTACGGTTGCAATGGCGGTATTTTTCGTGCACGCGACAACGGCGTGGTGGTGTGGGGTGGTGTGGCCGACGCCAGGCTCGGCTACTCGATAGGTGCGTTTGAAGGGCGCACCTTCGGCGTCGGCGCGCTAAATGACGCGCAGGCCCGCCGCGCGGGGGTCAGGTCTGTAGGTTCGTTGATGTACTCAGGTCGGTTGCAATACGACTTCTGGGATCTGGAGACCGGCTATTTCAGCGCTGCCAACCACCTCGGCGGCCAGGACATCCTGGCCATAGGCGTGGCGGGGCGCTACCAGAAACAGGGCGTACTGAGCGCAGCTGGGCGCGGCGACTATGCGTCCTACAACCTCGACTTTTTGCTCGAAAAGCGCATCAAGGGCGCAGGTGGTTTCGCACTCGAAGCGGCTTACTACGACTACGACACCGGGGATGTCGTGAAGGCCGAACAAGGCCGGGCGTATTCGGCCGGCGCGTCGTACATCTTCGAGCGCAACGTGGGCTGGGGTCGCCTGCAGCCGTTCACCCGCTGGCAGCAATTCAACGCCGATACGCGCGTCGACACCGATCAGCTCGATTGGGGGGTCAACTACATCATCGACGGCTACAACGCGCAGCTGAGTGCGACTTACAGCACCGCCAAAACCACCGGCAACCCGACCAGCGCGGTCACCAGCAACCGCAGCCTGGACCGTTTCGTTTTTGCGTTGCAGCTGCAGTATTGAAGTGGAGTACTCAGCTGAGGTACTCAGCTGAAGTACTGAGCTGCTGTACTCAGCTATGGCGCGCGCAGCCGACGATGCGATCTCGAACGGCTTGCGGTGTCGCGGTGCCAGGCCGTTGGTCCCGCCGACAGGAATCGAACCTGTATCTGCCACTTAGGAGGCGGCCGTTCTGTCCATTGAACTACGGCGGGTCGGGCGGATTTTCACACGCAGGTTTTTCGGCTGGGTGTGCCCGGCATCTTGGTTGCCTAACGAATAGGCGCGCCGATGGAGTCGGGTGTCGGGTCTTTAGTGCGGTCTTTGATCAGCGGCTGGCCGACTTTGTCCCAGCGCCAGGTCCAGATCACATCGAGTGAGTTTTCAAAACCCGACTGTGCGCGCAGCGTGAAGCGCTGGGCGATGCGGTAAACCAATTGCCAGTTGCCGGCGGTGGCGTTCAGGCCGCGTTCGTAGCCCACATACCAGCGGCGCGACAGCTGTTTGCCTAATGAGATGACGGTTTCGCGCACTTCGCCGCCGGTTTGTTTCAAGGTCAACTCATCGAGGCCGATGGCGCGGGTGAACTGCTCGGTGATGCCGTCGCCTTCGCCGGCCAGCAACGCCAATGCGGCGGTTTGCAGCAATGCGGTGTCGGCGGTGCCCAGGCCGTCGCTGGCGCGGCCGAGTGCCAGCCAAGACAGCTTGTCGATTTCGCTCACCTCGGGCTCGCTGAACAAGCGGATGCGCGGGTTCACCGCGGTGCCGCTGACTTGTACGCCGACGCGAAAGTCGATGTTCGGCCGGGTCGCTTCGATGTTCAAACGTGGGTTGTCGAGCGGGCCGTTGAAGGTGATGAGGCCGCGATCGATGGCGAGTTTCTGGCCGTAGGCGGCGTAGGTTCCATCGACCGCGCGCGCTTCGCCGTTGACCGCCAGACGGCCGCCAGGCGCAGTCAGTCGCAGTTCACCGCGCAGGCCGGTTTCGATGCCGCGACCGCGCAGCCGCAGTGCGCGGCCCATGTCGAGTTGGAGGTCGAGCGTGAGGTTGCGCGCGGTGGTGATGGGTGCGGTGGTGACAGGAGCCGTGGCGGGTGCCACGCCCGCGGGCAACGTGGCAGTGGTGGCCGCGCCCGCATCGCCGATGGTTTTGCTGGCGGGCTTGCCGATCGAGGTGGCGTAGCGACTGCCTTTGCCGCGCGTGGTGCCAGGGCCGCCAGCCGCCGCGCCCGACGCCGCAGTTGCTGCGCCGCGCACCACCTGCACGTCGCTCGACAAGGTGGGCGCGTCGCTCCGGCTGAAGTCGATCAGGCCTTCGTCGACGGTGAATTTGCCGTTGATGCGGATCGCGTCGCGGGTGAAGCCGATGTCGGCCGCGCCGCTGGTGACGATGCGCCGGTCGACCCGACCCAGCAAGACGAATTGATCGGCCTTCAACTGCAGCTGCGCGGTGGGTTTCTCGCCGAACGCGGCACCGCCGGTGAGGTTGATCTGGCCCGCGCCACCACGGGCGGTGAAACGCTCGATGCGCGCGCTGTCGCCGCGCAGCGCGATGCTGACTTCGCCTTCGCTGATGTTCACGCCCTCGAGAAAATTGCGTGCCGTCAAGCGGCTGCCTGCGATGGTGCCGGTGACCGCAGGCGCGCCGAAGCGGCCGGCAAACAGCGCACTGGTTTTCAGCTTGCCGCCCAGCCGCCAGCCGGCCGGCACCCAGCGGCCCCAGGTGGCGAGGTCGTTCACGTTGGCTTGCAGCACGCCGTCGACGGGCGTGGTGGCGTCGGGCCAGAGCTTGGTCGGCCGCAGCCTCACGGCGCCGCTGAGGCTGCCCAGCTCCTTGCCGGCCAGGCCCTCGGCGACCTGCCAAATCGGTCGGCCGTCCGGGCCGTCACGCACGTTCAGCGCCAGGCGCAGGTCGGTCAGGCCCAAGGGCCGCGTGCCGAACTCGTCGGTCACATGTAGGTCGCCGCTCTGCCGATCCAGCAGAACATCGGCCGTCAGCTTGTCGTTGAGCAGCAGCGCGGCGCGGCCGGTGACGCGCAGGTCGCCGCTCCAGCCGAAGTCGGGTTGCCAGCGGGCCATCAGCGGCGCCACCGCCAGGTCCTCGAGCTGCAGGTCGGCGCGCGCCTCGGGCCGCTCGCCGCCGCGCCAGCTCAAGGCCTGCCAGCGCACGAAGGCGCCGCCCACCTCGGCGCGGCCGGGGTCGGCGGTGACTTGCAGGCCGGTGTCGGCCAGGGCGACGCGCAGGCCGATATTGCTAACCGCCAGTGTGGCTGGCGTGTTGGGGCGCAGCGGTGCGATGTCCAGCCGCGCGATGCGGCCGGCCCAGGCCTGGCCGTTCCAGCCGCCCTGGGCCTGCAGCGTGGCGCCGAGGTTGTAGTCCTGGCCGGCACGCGCCAGGCGGCCGGCGAGCTGCAGCTTCAACTCGTGGGCGCTGCGCCGGCCCTGCAGCTCCAGCTTGACGAGCTTGAGCTGCGTCTGGCTGTCGCGCACGCCGCCGGCCTCCAGCTGCAGCGACAGCGGGGCGTCACCCTCATTGCCCAACCCGCTACCCGGCCCGGTGCCCGGTGTGGGCAGCGCCCAGCGGGCCTTCGCGTTGTCCACGGCGATGCCGTTGGCGCTGAGGCCTTTCAGCGTTGCGTTGCCGCTGCCGCCCAGCTGCCAGACTGCAGCGGGCATGGCCTTGCGCG
>JAYUGJ010000096.1:0-11333 GCA_043738425.1 Burkholderiales bacterium | reverse complement strand
CAAGATTCGCTGCGGTAGGAGCCGTAGGGAGGCCGGCAATGTTGTTCACACCAGTTGCTGCAGGAATAACGTTTGCTGATGCAACGCCGGCGAAACCCAAACCACCGACCATGGTGGCGATACTCAAAGCGAGAATATTTTTTCTCATGAAAACTCCAGATGTAAAAGTTGATCAGCGCAGCTAATGACGACGTTGATAGCGCTGAGAAATGCTAGCACAGAGGTAAAACGGGTTGTGTGTGAATAATTATCTGATAAACCCGAGTTGTTGCTTTGGGGCAACGGGTGTCAGTTGGATTCGATATGCAGGCCTCCCATGCGGGTTCTTTGTCAGAGCTTTTGAAAGAACCACCAGCGGCCGTCTTCCAGGAGCCATGTCTCATCGACGTGCGTCGAAATTGTATTGCCGAACTTCGCACCGAGCAAATGCTTTACCTCGATGCGAACCACCGGCGTGCATTTTTCTACTTCGCACGCCACCGAAACGACTTCCGCGCCGACCCAGTTGACCGCGCCTCCGAATTGGCTTTTGTACATATCCAAAGTGGAAACGGCTCGGTATGACGGTGCGGTGTATTCGTAAGCCTTCGCCATGTCGCCTGCCAGCAGTGCTTTCCAGCGCTGGGTTGCAAGTTCTTTGACAGCGGCTTCTGGTGTCGGCGGTGTGACTGCCGCACACCCGATGAACCACGACGAGACGACGCCAGTCAGCACCAACAACACCGCGCGTGTTGGGTTGGTTGCTGCTGACACTTTCTTGAACGCCATATGCGTTGGCTCCTGTGATGACAAAGAACAAATATGCAACATGGATGAACTTGCGCGATGCAGCCAGTAGTTTCAGCGGCCGTGCAAGGCTTCGATGGCCGAAAAACCACGCATTTTGCTGCGCATTTCTTCGCTGACGGTTTTGATTTCCTGGTCTGAGCGCACGACCCGCGGCGTGATGACTACCAGCAATTCGGTGCGCGCCTTGTTGGCGTTGTTGCCCCCAAACAGCGCGCCCACTACGGGAATGTCTTGCAGATAGGGGACGCCGCTTTTGCCGGTGGTGGCATTGTCGCGAATCAAGCCGCCGAGCACCAGCGTTTCGCCGGACCGCACCGCGACCTTGCTGTCGATGCGGCGCTGCAAAAACGTGCGTTGGCCTGTCGCCACGTCGACCTGGCCTACATCGGTAACGCCTTGGTTGATTTGCATCGTCACGATGTTGCCCGCGTTGACCGACGGCGTGACTGCCAGCGACACGCCGGTGTCCTTATATTGAATGCTGGTGGTGGCGAAGCCGCCGGTAGACACCGTTTCGCCGGAACGTATGGGCTGCTGGTTGCCGACCGCAATGTTGGCCGTGTGGTTGTCGAGCACCATCAGCGACGGGCTGGAAATCACTTTGACCAGCGACTTTTCCGCCAGCGCGTTCAACACCGCGCGCACGTTGCCTGCGGCGTTGCGCAAGGTGTATGAAAACCCCGCCAGTGGCCCGCCGAGCGCACCGCCATTGAGCGTGCTGAGCGCGCCGACGCCGTTGTAGCCATTGCCTCCGCGCGATTCGTTGTCGGTGAACAGCCACTGCACGCCGTACTTCAGGTCGTCGTTCAGGGTGACTTCGATGATGCTGGCTTCAATCAGCACCTGGGTTGCCGGCACATCGAGTTTTTTCAGCGTGTCTTCGATCTTCTTGAATTCGCTGCGGCTGCCGTAGACCAAGATGGCGTTGTTGAGGTCGTCGGCGATCAGCCGCGTGCCTGCGCCTAGTGCCACGGACGTGACCGGCTGATTGTTATTGGCGTTCGAGTTCTGCCGCGGTGCATTGAAGCCGCTATTGAAGCCGCCGCCGAAGTTGCTGCCCGAGCTGCCACCACCGGCGCTGCCGAATCCGCCCGACCCACCCGAGCCCGAGCCGCTTTGCCCCGGGTAACCAAAGCCGCCGAGCTGTGCGCCCTGCCCCGAGGTGGTCGATGCCAGGCTGGGTGCCACGCCGCTGCCTGCGGCGGTGGGCGCGCCGGTGCCGAAAATTCCGTTCAGCACGCTGGCCAGGTGCTGCGCTGAACCGTTTTGCACCGGGTACACGAACAGCTGTGCTTCGGCGCTGCTGGTCGGTTGGTCCAGCCGCTCGATCCAGCGGCCGATGTCGTCAAGGCGCGCGGCTTTCGAGCTGACGACGATGAGGCTGTTGATGCGCTCGATTGGGATGATGCGCACACCGCCGAGTAACGAAGGCGTTTCAACTGCCGCAGCAGCCGCTGCGCTGCCCGATGCGTTGGGGAGCCCCAGGCCTGCCATACCGCTTGCCGCGGTGCCCGCCGCCTGCGGCGTGATCATGCGCAACGCACTTTCCACATCGCGGATCGATGCGTACTTGAGCGGAAACACACCGATCGACATGCCTTTGAGCAAATCGATGTCGAAGGTGGCGACCATGTCGAGCCAGCCTTCGACCTGATTGCGCGTGCCGATGAGCACCAGCAGGTTGCGCAGCGTGTCGACGCGCACCAGTGAATCGGGTGGCAGCATCGGCCGCAGGATGCTGGCCATTTCAGCCGCGCCGATGTGCTCGAGCGGCACCACCACCGTGCCGTAGCCCGGTGGCAGCGCACCCGAGCCGAGGCCGACCTGCCGCGGCGCGGAGACGATGCCTTTCAGCGCAGTGGCCGACCCCACGTGATAGACGCCGCGGGTATCGCGCGCCATCAGCAACGCATTGGCCTGCAGCGCGCCTTCGAGCAGCGCCACGGCCTGGTCGGCGCTGACGCTGCCTTTGGTGGCCAATGTCACCGTGCCGTTGAGCGGCTTGTGCAGCACATAGTCGACTTTCAGGATCTGGCCCAGGATGACGTGGGCGACGTCGGCAATCGGCGTTTCTTCGAACTTGAACGCACTGGCGGGTCCGTCAACCGAGGGCACCGCGGCTTTGGTCGCAATGACGCGGTCGGTTCCGCGCACCGTAATGACTTTGCTGCCAATCGGTTCGCTGGCAGCCGCGTCAGCCTGCCCAGGCAACGCTGCGGCTGCTGGCGCGCTGCGTGCAGCTACGGCGTCGGCCGCGGCGTTGCGGGCTGAGTAGGCAGTCGCGGAATCTTCTTGCGATCCCGCACGAGCCGCAGCAGCGGTGGGCGCCGCGCCGGTGTCGAACGTGGCGTCGGTCGCATCGGTGGTGTTGTCGATGCGCGCGCCTGTGGTGGCGCACGACACCTGGGTGACGGCGATGACCACCGCCATTGCCGCATGAATGGCGACCGTGCTGGCGGTGAGGCGGGAGACAGCGGCGTGACATTGAATCAGCATGGAGTAACAGTTCAAGGTGGTACCGGTTTCAAGCCGGCGCGGGCGCGCAGCTCATTGCGCCGCCGCAGGTTCTCGCGGGCTTCGTCTTCCATTTTTTGCGCGATGGCGACATTTCCGGTTGCAGCGGTCTGGGCAGCCGCTGGCGCGGTCATCGCCCCGGCACTGGCGCTGACAACAGGCGCCGTGGCTGAAGCTGCCGGCCGCACGCGCAGTAACGGCACCACCCGAGTTTCAGCGCCGCGCACAAAGTGCACCTCGCGTCCGACGATGGACTTCAACGTCCAGCTGCCGATGGTCTCATTGATCGCCATGCGTTTGGTTGCGCCGTCGACGGTGGCAATGATGCCGCCGGTGCCTGCGCCTGCGTACAAGCCCAGCAGCACGACGTTGCCCAGCGGATCGGGCGGCGGCGCGACCGCTGCCACCACGGCCGCCGCCGCAGGTGCCGGGCGGCGATTGGGTGAAAACAACGGACGGTCCAGCACCGCGGCGAATCGCGCTGGGTCAGTAAATTCAGCCGTGGACTGCGCAGCCAACCCGGCTGGCAGGGCAGCTGAAAAGTCAGGCTGGATCGCCGCCGGCGGCAGCCACTTCAGCTGACGCCACTCGCCGTGGGACCCCCGCCATTGCGACGCCAGCACGGCAGCAAGCGCCAGGCTGATGACCACCAGCGCGTGCGCCAGGTAACGTTTCATGGCCGCGCCCGCAACACCGACAGCGTCAGTTGTATCGAGAGTTTTTGCGGCGCATCGGCCCGAACCGCGCCGATGGTTTGCACGCCGACGCTGTCGATCAGCACCGCCGGCGACAACCCGGGCAGCGCGCGCAACGCGGCGTGCAGTCCGGGCAGTTCGCCTTCGAGCCGCACCACCAGCGGAATGCGGTCGAACACCTTGTCGATTTTCGGCGGCAGCACCTGGCTGCTCATGACCTGCAGGCCCGCCGCGCTGACGGCGTCGCGCACGCGGCCTTGTACATCGTTACCGGCCTGGCTGACGTCCATGCCGACCGGGTAGACGCGTGCCGCCAACGCCGCTCGAACGGCTGATTCAGCGCGCGCCAGGTCGGCACTGCCCGCCTCCAGGCCGGCCAATCGGGCGTAGCGTTGCTCGACGTCGTGCAAGCGCTCGATTGCCCAATCGTGTTTCAGCTTGACGACGTAAAGCGCTGCGGCCGAGGCCAGCACGACGGCTGCCATCAGCAGCCATACCGATGGCAGGCGCAACGGCGGCACTGCCCCCACTGACGCGATTGACGCGACTGACGTCACCGATGCGACTGACGCCACTGACGGATCGCGCGAGGGCATGCGCGCAGCGTTCGCCTCGGGCGTCATCGCGCACCCGCTTTCACGCGCGCGGCGTCGTCTGCAGCATTGCGTGCGTCAAACGGCGATGTAGGTGGTTTGGCCAGTGGCGCAGCGCCGGCGGTTGCACTTGCCGACACCGGCACGGGCACGGGCACGGGCACGGGCACGGGCAGGGTCGGCGCCGCGACCTCGACCGGCTTGAACGCATCGGGTGCCAGCTCCAGCTCGATCACGAAACTTTCTTTGTTCGCGCCCAGCGGGCGGTTGGCGGCAGATGGTGCTTTCACATCACGCAGGCCGGGCTGCGCGCTCAGCTTTTGCATCAGCTCGGCGGCGTTGCCGGTTTGACCGGTGATCGATATTTTGGTGCCGGTGATTTGCAAGCCGAGCAGCGCGGTGTCGTCGGGCAGTGCGCGGGTCAATAGCGAAAGTACCTCGACAGCACGCACACGGTCGGCCGTGACGCCGTCGAGCGCGCGGAGTTGGTCGGTTGCGCGGGTCAACAATTCGCGCCGCGACACCAGCGGCGCGGTGCGTTGGTGCAAGCGGTCGTAGGCCGTGACGGCTTCGATTGCGCGCAGCCGCAGTTGCGCGGTCGGCGTCACCGCCACGGCCAACAACCCAACCCATGCCAGCGCCAGCAGCGCCCACAGCCAGCCGCGCCGCCGCGCCTGTTGCCGGCTTCGCGTCGCTGCGCCATAGCCCTGAAACAGCAGCGGTACTGCGGCATCGCCCACGGCCCACACTTCTGCGCTGCCCGAGCTCGGCAACTGGTCGCGCAACCCATCCAGGTAGGCGTCGATTTGTTTGCGCGACGCCAGCGCGATGTCGACTTGCAATGGCCCATGGCCGAGTTCGACGCCATGGAAGCCCCAGGCCAGGTCATTGGCTTGAAACGGGCTGGCGGTGGCGGCGTCGAGCGATGCTGCGGCCGCTACCTCAGCGAACGTCATATCGGGCAGCGTCAGGCTGCGGCGCAACCAACGGTCTTCGGGGTACTCGACCGCCACCGGCATCGAACCGTCACCCACCGGGGTTCCCGCAGCCACTGGCTGCCAGCGCGCGCCATCGCGCCACAACGCCCAGCTGCCATCGACACGCAACACGCGCACTGCAACGGCCGGTGTCCAGGCATCGAGCAGCGGCGTGCGGTAGCGCTGGCCGATCGCACGCGCCCACCGTGCGACCACGCTGGGCGCGGCGATGCGGGTGGGTTCGGGCAATGGCAAGGTGGCGGACATGGCTGTGGTGTGGATGGGCTGGCGCTGCGCTTTTTCGCTGAGTGAGTTCGCTGATTCAGACAGCTGGTTTATTCAGCTGTCTTCGATGCCTGGTTTGGAGCGTGTATTTTCGAACTGACGTTGCGCATGAAAGATGCGCCACGGAACGCTCTCGCGCCGAATCGGCGACAGGTCGACGGTTTGCGAGACGCGCAAGGTGACACCGGCCGACGCCTGCACCGGCACCCACGCCGCGATGCGAAAGCGCTCGGTGGTGCCGCTGTCGATGTCTGCCGCGTCGAGCATTGTCGTGTCTATGCCGACCGCGCCGTGGTCGCGTTGTGCTGCGATGCGGCGGGCGTGTTCCGCGTTGCCGCCGGCCAGCACCAGCAGCACCTCGGGCGGTGCGGCCATCGGGTTGACGCGGCCGCTGCCCACGGCAAACAAATCAGCGCTGATGACGCCCTTGACGCGGGCGTACAGCGGGTAGTCGACACCCGGCACGTTGAGCCAGTCTTCGATGCTTTCAAAGCCACGGGCCGCGCCGCGCGGGTCTTTGAGCGCGCGCATTTCCAGCGTGGCTTTCGCCACAGTCAACGCCCGATCGGCATCGACTGCACCGCGCACCAGCAGCAGCTTGACCAACAAGGATGGCGGCGCGTTGTTGATGTCGATCAATCCGGTGAGCGGCGTGATCTCGACCCGAATCAGCTGGTTCTGGAACGTGACGTCTTTGAATGACAGCCGCGCGACCGGTTGCGGCGTCGCCTTCATTTCTTGCAGCACCATTTGAATCGCCGCCGTGCCCAGCGCGCCCAGCACCACCGCTTGACGGGTCGACGAGGTACTGCGGGTTTCGCGCAGCACCACGGCCGACATGCCGACCACCATGATGCTGAACGCGGCCACCATCCACAACACGGCGACCAGCGCCAAGCCACGGTGTTCGCGCAGGCGCGGCGGTGGTTCGCCGCCGGTGCCAGGTCTATAGCGCACCGTCACGAAGAACCGCCCACGGTGAACCGACTCGAGCGGTCACTGGCACCCGGCAGCGTGTGCGGCACGATGACGATGTCGGGCCATGCCGACTGCGCAGTGCGCAGTTGAATTTTCAAGCGGTCGGGTGCGCGGTCGCTGCGATTCCACGCCGCAGACCACACGCCTGGCGCAGCGCGGCTGTCTTCGAACTGCACTTCGAACGAGGTCACCGCGGCGACCAGAACGCGCGCTTCAGCGCTGGCCCAGTCGGGAAATTCGGCCGACGCCGCGCACGGTTGCATCCGAATCACCAACCTGTTTTCGCCGCCGGCAGCCTCGAGCGCCAATTTGAAATACGTCAGGCCGCCCGCGCCGTAGCGGGCAGGCATCACGCCGAGCCACGCCACCGCATGCGCATCGGCGCTGAACAGCACCGCGTGGTCGGTCGGCAGCGCAGCGGCTGAATGCGCTGCCGAACCGGTCGGCGTGGCCTCGGGCTTTCGGATCGAGATGCGGCCGAGCGTGGCTTTGATGAACGCGGTAGCGGTTCGGAGCTCATCGGCAAGCGTCAGGCGGCCGTCCAAACGGCTTTCGGTTTGCGCGAAGGTGCGCAGCGCCGCACCCATCGCCAGCATGACCACCGACAGCAGCGTGATGACCACCAAGATCTCGATCAAGGTGAAGCCGCGCGGTGACCCTTTGCAGCGGCCGGTTGCACCCCCGAGGTTCATCGCGCGCTGCCCTGCTCATTGGGCTGCTGTTCAGGCAACAGCGTCACCACATCGAGCTGCCGCGGTGTGCTGGTGCCGCCGTTCCATTGGATGGTGATGGCGACCTGGTGCAACTGCGGCACCGTTGGGCTGGCCGGGGTGACTGCGGTGGCGTACGGGCTGCTGCGCACCTGCCAGCCGAAGCCGGCCGAGCTGCCTTGTTCGTTCCAGCCCAAGGCAGGCACGCTGTCGCGCAGCGCCAGCAGCGATTCGGCCAGCAGCGCGGCGCGTTGGTGTTGCTCGCTTTCGAGCAGGTGGCGCACGTTGCCACCGCTGGCTTGGTACAGCACGCCGAGCGACATCGCGAGGATCGAAAACGCGACCAGCAATTCGAGCAGCGAAAAACCGCGTTGTGATGTCGCGGCGTGCCTCGGCGGATGGCGGCGCATCACGGCAACACCGACAAGCTGCCGCGCCCCGACAACCAATCGACCTGCACGCGGCTGCCGTTGCCGGCCGGTCGCAAGATGTCGATGCTGCCGCCGGTGGCACCGCCTTCGGGCAAAAAGCTGATGGCGGCGATCTGGTTGGCCGCCAGTTCAACCTGCGCCACCGTGACCCGAAATTTCAGCGGTGCGGGCAGCGTGCGCAAGCGGGTTCCCTCGATGCCGTAGCGCCCCTGCGCCACGTCGACCTGGAACCGGACCTCGGTGCCGCGCGCGGCGGCGTCGGATTTGGCCTGCCGCACATCGCTCAACACCGCGCGCAACGCATCGCGGTATTGCACCGATTCGCGCATGCGCTCAAACGCGGTCGGCACCAGCCCGATCAGCAGCGCGGCGATTGCAAACACCACCAGCAGCTCGACCAGCGTGAAGCCGCGTTGGCGCAGCCTGCGCGGGTGCAGGTCGATACCGCGAACCGTTGCGTGTTGAACGCCGAATCGGTGCGCGGTTTGCCATTCGATGGGAGGCCGCAAAGCGGTCGCGCCAGCCAACACAGTGCTACTTTTTGTTGTGGATATCAGCCGCTTCGCCTTCGCCGCCGGCGGTGCCGTCGGAGCCGAGTGAGGCCACGTCCATCTGGTTTTCGGCGGCGGCGAATGTGTACAGATACGGCTTGCCCCACGGGTCGATGGGCACCGCGCCGCCTTTCAAGTACGGCCCGGCCCAGCCGTTGGCGGTGGCCGGTTTTTTGACCAGCGCATCGAGGCCTTCTTCGGTGGTGGGGAAGCGGCCGACATCGAGCTTGAACAGCTCGAGCGTTTTTTCCAGGTCGGCAATTTGTACGGCGGTGGTTTTCGATTTCGCGCCACCCAACTGACCCAGCACGCGTGGGCCGACCAGGCCGATCAACAGCGTCAAGATGGCCAGCACCACCAACAGTTCGATCAGCGTGAAGCCGCGCTGGGCGGTCGGTTGGGTGCGACGCAACGGCGAGTCAAACATAGCGAAATCCTTGTTCTTGAAAATCAAGCGGCGAGGTCATTGATCGACAAAATGCCGAGCAATATCGACACGATGATCGCGCCGATCAGCAGGCCCAGCAGCACGATCATCACCGGCTCGATCAACGTCAGCCCGCGCTTGATGCCGGTCTCGACATCGCGGTTCAATATGTTGGCCAGCTCGATCATCATCGGCCCCATGCGGCCGGTCTCGTCGCCCACACGCATCAGGTTGATCGCAAGCGGCGCAAACACCTGCGTGGCCGACATCGCATCGACCACCCGGGTGCCGCTTTTCACCAACGGCGTGACGCGCGACAACGCATGGCGCAGCACGCCGTTGCCGACCGTCTCGGTCGCGATATTCAGCGCGGCCACCATCGGCACACCATTACCGAGCAAGGTGCCGAGCGAGCGCGAAAAAAGCGTCAGCTCGTACTTCACCCACAGCGGCCCGACGATCGGCAAGCGCAGCACCGCCGCTTGCCACCAAGCGCGCCCGGTGGGTGTGCGCAACCAACGCGCGGCCAATATCAGCAGGCCCATCAGCAGCAGCGCGGCGATCAGTCCGTAGCTCGAAAAGCCACGCCCCAGCCCCATCACCACACGCGTGGGCAGCGGCAGCGCGTCACCCATGTCGACGAACAGTTTTTCAAACTGCGGCACCACGAAGCCCAGCATGCCGATGACCGACAGCACCGCCACGCCGAGCAGGATGGCCGGGTAAATAGACGCCGAAATCACGTTGTCGCGCAGCGCGCGCAGCCGCTCCATGTGTTCGACCAGGCGCTCCATCACGGTGGAGATTTGGCCGCTCAACTCGCCCGAGCGGATCATGCTGATGTAGAAATCGCTGAAGTGTTTGGGCCGCGCCTCCAACGCACGGCTGAGCGGCTTGCCGCTTTTCACGTCTTCGAGCACGCCCCGCATCATGGTTGCCACCGACGGTTTGTGGCCCATGTCGACCAGCACCCGCAGCGCGTTGTCGAGCGCCAACCCGGCACGCAACATCACCGACAACTCGGAGGTGATCGCCAGCACATCGGCCGACTTGACCGCGCTTTTGTCGATCGGAGTTTTGCGCTGCATCAGGCCGGCGGCCAACGCGGCATTGCCGCCCATGCGGGTAGCGTTCGAAGCAATGTCCATACGCAACGGCGACAAGCCGCGTTGCCGCAGCAGCTGCATGGCCTGCGCCGGGTTGAGTGCGCTGATCTGGCCTTCGCTGACCTGGCCCGACGCGTCGGCCGCGCGCCACGAGAACTCAGTCATCTGGCTGATCCTGCGTCACGCGCATCAGTTCGTCGAGGCTGGTCGCACCGGCCGCCACTTTGCGCAGCCCGTCGTCGTACAACGTCTGCATGCCGGCCTGGATGGCGACGCGGTGGAGCACGCTCGCGTCGACGCCGTCGATGATGGCCTTGCGCACGCTCTCGTCGAGCACCAGCAGTTCGTGGATACCGGTGCGGCCGAGGTAGCCGGAGCCGCGGCACTGCTCGCAACCGACCGCCTGGTACAGCGTGCGCGTTGCACCCGACATGCGCGCCAGGCCCGAGCTTTGCACCAACTCGGCCGGCGGCAGGTAGGGCGTTTTGCAATGCATGCACAGCGTGCGCACCAGGCGCTGCGCCAACACGCCGTTCACCGCCGAGGTGATGAGGTAACTCTCGACGCCCATGTCTTGCATGCGCGCCACCGCACCGGCGGCGGTGTTGGTGTGCAGCGTCGACAACACCAGGTGGCCGGTGAGCGCCGACTGCACCGCGATTTGCGCGGTTTCGCCGTCGCGCATTTCGCCGATCATGATGATGTCGGGGTCTTGCCGCAGGATGCTGCGCAGCGCGCCGGCAAACGTCAGCCCGATTTGCGGATGCACCTGAATCTGGTTGATCGACGCCAGCTGGTACTCGACCGGGTCTTCGACCGTGATGATTTTTTGCGCCGCCGAATCCAGCTTCGACAGCGCCGCATACAGCGTGGTGGTTTTGCCCGAACCGGTCGGCCCGGTGACCAACAAAATGCCGTGCGGCCGCGCCAGCAGGGCGTTGAAGCGTGTCAGGTTGTCGCGCGCAAAGCCCATGTCTTCCAGGCTCAAGCGAATGCTGGCGCGGTCGAGCACGCGCATCACCAAACTTTCGCCGTGCACCGTCGGCACGGTGGATAAACGCAAATCGAGCTCGTGGCCTTTCACGCGGGTTTTGATGCGGCCGTCTTGCGGCAGCCGCCGCTCGGCAATATCCAGATGCGCCAGCAGCTTGATGCGCGAACTGACGGCCGCGCTGTGTTTGAGCCCGATTACCTCGCCCGAATGGATCACGCCATCGACCCGGTAGCGCACATGCAGGCCGTCGTCGAACGGCTCGAGATGAATGTCTGAAGCGCGC
>JAYUGJ010000095.1:0-51140 GCA_043738425.1 Burkholderiales bacterium | reverse complement strand
TGGTGGGCACGCTCAACCTGCGTTTGTTGATGCAGCGCGACCCGTCGTATGTGCCGACCGGGTGGAAGCTCAAGCTGATTCCGCAGCGGCTGCGCAACCACTCCAGCCCGTGGGCCGTGGTGGTGATCGGCGTGCTGTTCGCCACCGTCTTCGACACCGCCACGCAGGCCTCGGCGTGGGGATACGTGGCAAGCAACAAGGGCGGCGGCTTGTTGGCGGCGTTTTTGGCCGGCCTTGTTTTCACCGTCGGCATGGTCATCACCGACACGCTCGACGGGCGGCTGATTTGCCGCATCAGTCGCGGCACCGACGGGAAGGCCGCCGGCCGACGCTTTCGCCGCACGCTGGGCTGGCTGATCGTGGCGATCTCGTATGGCGTGGCCGCCTACAACATCGGCAAGGCCTTGATTCCGTCGATCGAGCTGGACGACTTCGCGTTCTCGCTCACTGGCGGCGCGCTGATCGCCGTGATGTTCCTGATCTGGGCCTGGGTCTGGCACAGCCGCAGGCAGCTTCAGCGCGTCGGCGGGCAGCAGCCTCGATAGACGCACAACCAGGTGCCGCAATCCGCACACAAATCACTCAACCTCAACCCACTGGAGAAACCCATCATGAGCATCAAGCAAGGCGATACCCTTCCGAGCGCCACCTTCAAGCAACTCACGCCCACGGGCATCGCCGACGTGTCCACCGAATCGCTGCTGAAGGGCAAAAAGGTCGCACTGTTCGGAGTGCCAGGGGCTTACACGCCAGTCTGCTCGGCCAGCCACCTGCCGGGCTATGTCGAAAACGCCAGCAAGCTTCGAGCAGCAGGTTTCGACGCCATCGCCTGCGTCTCCGTCAACGACCCGTTCGTGATGGACGCCTGGGGCAAGGCGACCGGCGCTGACGAGAAGGTGATGATGCTGGCCGACGCCGACGGTGCGTTCACCCGCGCCATCGGGCTGGTCGTCGACCTGCCGGCTTTCGGCCTCGTGAAGCGCTCCGAACGCTATTCGATGGTGGTCGAAGACGGGGTCGTCACCAAGCTCGATGTCGAGAAAAGCGTCCTCGACCACGACGGCAGCAGCGCGGTGTGCATGCTGCGCGGCTGATCGCTGCCGTCAGCTGGGGTCAGGTGTTTAGCCGCTGACACCCCGCCCAGCCAAACGCCTCGCTGGGATCCCCCGCGAGGCGTTTTTTTGGTGCGGCATACCGCGCCCCAGGCCCATCGAGGAGCGCCCACCGCCATGGACGAATTCGACCAAATCAGATTGCAAACCGACGCCGACGGCGTGGCCAGATTCCACCAAACCAGCCTGCCACTCAACGAAGGTTCAGCGCAGGCGCGATTCAGCGCACTGCAGCCCGGCAGCGGCATGCAATGGCGGCGCAGCCCGGTCGGCTTTCGCAGTGACTTCCATTGCACCGGGCACGCCCAATGGGTTTTCATACTGCGCGGCACGATGGAGATCGGCCTGCAAGACGGCAGCACGCGCCGGTTCGGTCCGGGCCAGCATTTCTATTCGGCCGACACGCTGCCAGCCGGCATCACCTTCGACGCCACCATCCACGGCCACTGCAGCCGCCAGGTCGGCGTCGAGCCGCTGGAAACACTTTTTGTGCGAACTTGAAAGGCGCGCGCGACAGGTCGAGCGATCGACCTACAACGCGCGCTGGATCGCTTGCCGCCTCAGCGCGGCCGCGTTCTGCGCCGCACCGCCGCGCCCAGCAGTGCCAGGCCTGCGGCCATCGATGCCCAGGTTTGCGGCTCGGGCACCTGCTGCGCAATCGAGGCGCGCGACTGTGCGCTGCGGATCGAGTCGGTCCATTCCTGGCCGACTCCGCCCGCGGTCAGATAGTCGTGGTCTTCCGCGTACAGCCACACCGGTGAATCGGCATGCATGAAAGCCTGGAACAGCGCTTCTTCCAACAGCGCCGGGTTCATCGGGTAGGCCCCATTGGGTCGCCACTGCTGGTCGAACAAACCAAAGCTGAGCGTGATTTTGTCGGCCCAACTGTCGCGTAAGTCGGCGGGCACCACGGTGCTGCCAGGCACTTGCGGCATCGCGTAGCGCCGCCATTGCACCGACGCGTCGTAATCGGCTTGGCTGCGGTACTGGTACAGCTCGCCACCGTCGGTCACCCGCGCGGCAGCGCCCTTGGCGGCCAACATGCCGGCGAAAAAGTAACCGCGCATATCGGTGGGCTCGGCACCCACCTGGTCGAGCCGAATCGACTGCGGTGTGCTGGCTTCAGATACATACGGGCCGTGCAGGCTGACGATCTCGACATTCGCCCACTCGGCCTGTACCGCGTTCATCACATCGGCACCGCGCTGGCGAAACTTTTCTTGGTACGCGGCCAAGCCCAAGCCCGCGTTGGTCACCGTGCCGGGAAACTCAAAAGTTTGCGGCTCTTGATACGCCTCGTTGTCAAAAAAGATGCCGCGCATGCCAGCGGCTTTGGCCGCGCGCGCCGCGATGGCCCAGTTGTCCAGCACCGGTGCCCAGCTGGTGCTGAACGGGTCACCGGCGTCGCGCAGGTTGATGCGCAGGTAGCTGTTGGCCAGCTTCGGCAGCGTACCCACCAGCGGTTGGATCCAGCTGTTGAACACCGTGCCGTAGTCCAGCCGCTCGCCGGCCAACGTGGTCTGGTAGGTCGCCGGAATATCCAACACGATGCCGCTGATGGGGCTGGCCGTAACGTGGTTCAGCTGGTTCAACAAATTTTGTGTGCGGGCCGACAAACCGGGGCCGCTTTGCAAAATTACCAGCTCGGTGGTGGCCGCGCAGGCCGTGGCGGGTAGGACGCCGCTTCCAAACCACACCAGCGCGGCGGCCATGCTGGCCGAGGAACAAAACAACTTGCGCATGAGACATCCCTGGCAACTGCAACAACAGCCTTACAGGCTAATTAAACCTGCGCGGCGCAGCAACCCCTGGGTTGCGGGTGGGCGTGGAGTTTGGTGGCCAGCGGTGGGATGTCAGCCGGGTCTGGCGTGACAGGTGTTTAGCGCACACCAAACGAGTGTGAAGTGCACATAGCTGCGCTTGATAACTGACACGCTTCGGCGCAGCAAATCGGCGCGTGGACCCGGTCACCGCAAATTACGGTGATAAAAAAACGGAGGTTTTCCGGGCTGTGCGATCACACCAAGGATGGTGTGTGGTGCTAGTGCACAACGGCTGCGGCGAGGCGATTTGCAAAACTTGGTAGGCCGTGATGGGCTCGAACCATCGACCAAAGGATTATGAGTCCTCTGCTCTAACCAACTGAGCTAACGGCCCACGGCGTGATTGTAGGCAGCGTGTGCGCTGGCAGGTGGGCGTTACTTGGCGCTCAGCGCGTTGCTGACCAGCCGCGAGGTGATGTCGACGATCTGGATCATGCGGTCATAGGCCATGCGGGTCGGGCCGATGACGCCGAGCGTGCCGACCACGATGCCGTCGACTTCGTAGGGCGACGACACGACCGACAGTTCTTCGAATGGCACCACCTGGCTTTCACCGCCGATGTAGATGCGCACGCCCTCGGCGCGGCTGCTGACGTCGAGCAAGCGCATCAGCTGGGTCTTTTGTTCGAACACATCGAACAACTTGCGCAGCGAACCCATGTCGCTGGAAAAGTCTTGCACCGTGAGCAAATTGCGCTCACCGGCAATGACGACTTGTTCCTGGCTGTCGGCGACCGCATCGCTGCCGGCCTGCACCGCGGCTTGCATCAGCGTGGCGATCTCACCGCGCAAGGTGTCGACTTCGTTTTTCAGCCGTTCACGCACGTCTTCCAACGCGAGGCCGGCGTAGGTCGCGGTGAGGTAGTTGCTGGCCTCGAGCAGTTGCGCCTGGCTGTAATCCTTGGCGGTGAAGATGACGCGGTTTTGCACATCGCCGTCCGGCGCGACCAAGATGACCAACACGCGCTTTTCACTCAACCGCATGAACTCGATGTGGTGGAACACGCTGGTCTTGCGCGGCGCGGTGATCACGCCGACGAAGTTGGACAAGCTCGACAGCAGCTGCGCTGCGTTGGAGATGACGCGCTGCGGGTGATCGGCCAGCAGCTGCGGCTCGAACCGCGGCGCGTCTTTGAGCAGCAGTGGTTGCGCCGTCATCATCGTGTCGACAAATACCCGGTAGCCGCGCGCGGTCGGTATGCGGCCGGCGCTGGTGTGCGGGCTGGCGATCAAACCGAGCTCTTCCAGATCGGCCATCACGTTGCGGATGGTGGCCGGTGACAGGTCGAGTCCCGAGGCCTTCGACAAGGTGCGCGAACCGATCGGCTGGCCGTCGGCAATGTAGCGCTCGACCAGCGTTTTGAGAAGGGTTCGGGCGCGTTCATCCATGCGAATTTCATTGTAGGTTGCAGCCCTTTTACACAGCGTTTAGCGAAAAGTGCTGTGGTGTAATTCCGCATGAAAAGCCGGTTCAAACATGCCGCATTGATCGGCAAATACAACGCGCTGGGCAGCCGCGATGTGTTGGATGAAGTGGCTCGCTTTTTGATCCGCCAGGGCCTCGAAGTGTCGATGGAATACGAGACCGCGTTGAACACCGGCCTCGCTGATTACGGCGCGTTGACGCCGACCGAATTGGGTGCCTGCTGCGACATCGCGGTGGTGATCGGTGGCGACGGCACGATGCTCGGCATCGCGCGGCAAATGGCGCGCTTCGGTATCCCGCTAGTGGGCATCAACCAGGGCCGCTTGGGCTTCATCACCGACATACCGTTTGGTGAATTTGCCGATGCCCTGGCACCGATGATTGCCGGCAGCTACGAAGAAGAGCGCCGCACGATGCTCGAAGGCGGCGTATGGCGCGACGGCAGCAGCATTTTCGAAGCGTTTGCGCTGAACGATGTGGTGGTGAGCCGCAGTGCGACATCGAGCATGATCGAGCTGAAGATCACCATCGGCGGCGAGTTCGTCGCCAACCTGCGTGCCGACGGTTTGATCATCGCGTCGCCCACCGGCTCGACGGCCTACGCGTTGTCAGCCGGCGGGCCGATCCTGCACCACAGCATTGCGGGGTTGGTGCTGGTGCCGATTGCGCCGCACGACTTGTCGAACCGGCCGATCGTGCTGCCCGACAGCGGCCAGATCAACGTCGAGGTGGTCGCCGGGCGCGACGCCAGCGTCAACTTCGACATGCAAAGCCTGGCCAGCTTGCTGCACGGTGACCGCATCACCGTGCGCCGCGCCGCCTACCAGGCGCGCTTCCTGCACCCGCCCGGCTGGAGCTACTTCGCCACGCTGCGCCGCAAGCTGCACTGGAACGCAGGAGCCGCCTGATGTGGCGCCGACTGGTGCTGCGTGACTTCGTCATCGTCACCGAACTCGAGGTCGAATTGGCTGCGGGGTTCTCGGTGCTGACGGGCGAAACCGGTGCCGGCAAATCGATATTGATCGACGCATTGCAACTGGCGCTCGGCGGCCGCGGCGATGTGGGCGTGGTGCGTGAAGGTGCGCAGCGTTGCGAAATCAGCGCGGAGTTCGATGCGCCGCCCAGCCTAAAGACCTGGCTCGACGAGGCCGGGTTCGCCCACGCAGACGCGCTGCTGCTGCGCCGCACGATCGACAACCAGGGCAAAAGCCGCGCCTGGGTCAATGGCAGTGCAGCGACGATTGCGCAGCTGCGCGAGGTGGCCGACCACCTGGTCGATATCCACGGCCAGCATGCATGGCAAAGCCTGACCCGCGCTGCCGCAGTGCGCGGCTTGCTGGACGACTACGCCAGCATCGATACGCACGCCGTAGGCGCGGCGTTCGCCGGCTGGCGCGCCGCCAGCGACGTGCTCGACCGTGCGCAGCACCAGCAGGCCGACATCGAGCGCGAACGCGAGCGGCTGGCATGGCAAATTGGCGAGGTCGGCAAGCTCGCGCCCGCTGCTGACGAATGGCCGCAGCTCAATGCCGAGCACAGCAAGCTGTCGAACGTGCAAAGCTTGCTGGAAGCCGCGCGCGACGCGCTGAACGCGATCAGCGATGCAGACGACAACGCCGACAGCTTGACCGGACGTGCGATCGACCGGCTGCGCCAGGCCGCAGAAATAGACGGCGAATTGGCCGCGGTGGTCGAGGTGCTGCAAGGCGCACAGGTGCAACTGCATGACGCGGCACACACGCTGGCGGCGTTTTTGAATGGCACCGACGTCGAGCCCGAACGGCTGCGCGAACTCGACGACCGCATGTCGGCCTGGATGGGCTTGGCCCGCCGCTACCGCCGACCGCCGACCGAATTGGCGACGCTGCTCACGCAGTGGCAAGACGAACTTCGCTCGATCGACGCGGCGGCTGACCTCGATGCCCAGCGCGCGCGTGTGCAGGCCGCGCGGGCGCAGTACGACAGCGAGGCGGCGCGCGTGGCGTCGGCACGCCAGCGCGCCGCGCCGCGGCTGGCCGACGCGGTGTCGCTCGCGATGCAGCAACTCGGCATGGCCGGCGGCCGCTTCGAGGTGGCACTGACCCGCCACGACGCGCCGCAGTCGTACGGCACCGAGTCGGCCGAGTTTTTGGTCGCCGGACACGCCGGCAGCACACCGCGGCCGCTGGCCAAAGTGGCGTCGGGCGGCGAGCTGTCGCGCATCGCGCTGGCCATTGCGGTGACCACCTGCCAGCAGCACACCCGCCACGCCGACAGCGGCATCGACAGCGGTGCACCCGGCCACGCGGGCACGTTGATTTTTGATGAGATCGATGCCGGTGTGGGTGGCGCGGTGGCCGACAGCGTAGGCCGCTTGATGAAGCAGCTCGGCGTCGAGCGCCAAGTGCTGGCTGTCACCCACCTGCCACAGGTAGCGGCCTGCGCCGACCACCACCACGTGGTGTCGAAAACCAGCGCCAGCGGCCCGGTGCGCAGCGATGTGCACACGCTGACCGGAGCCGCCCGTGTGGCGGAAATTGCGCGCATGCTGGCCGGCGAGCGCTTGTCGGACACCAGCCTGGCACACGCGCAGGAAATGCTGGCGATGGCAGCCATGGTGTCGACTGCATCGCCTGCGTCCGCTGGCCCGACTACGCAGACCGCACCTGCACCTGCACCCGCACCCGCGGTGGCTGACGCCGCGCGACCGGCCGCTCGCACGCGCAGGCACTGAAGACGCCGCCGCGTGCGGAGTCACCGCGCGTCGGCTTGGCCGACAAAAAGGAAATGCGATGAACCAGCCCACCGACCACGCACCGCCCGCGCCCACCGACGCCGCCGCGATCGACCTGGCCAGCCCGCTGCGCGAAGTGGTGCTGGTCACCGGCATTTCGGGCTCCGGCAAATCGGTGGCGCTGCACGCGTTGGAAGATGCCGGCTTTTTTTGCATCGACAACCTGCCGCCCGAATTGCTGCGCGACTTGCTGCGGCTGGAACACCAGCGGCAAGACCACCGTGTGGCCGTGGCGGTCGATGTGCGCAGCGCCGGGTCGCTGCCGCATTTGCTGCCGCTGCTGGAGCAACTCAAACGCGAAGGGGTGTGGATACGGTCGGTGTTTTTGGATGCGAGCACCGATGCGCTGGTGCGCCGCTTTTCCGAAACGCGGCGGCCGCATCCGTTGTCGCAACGCGCGCTGGCGGTCGATGACACCGACGACACCGGCGACACCGGCGTCAACGCGCCGACGAATACGACGGTGGCCAATGCGACAGCGACGAACCGCACCGTCGCGACCAACGCCGCAACGAATCCCACAACCAACCCCACAACCAACCCCACAACCAACGCCACCGCGAACAGCGCCGCGCGCGAAGGCCACCGTGCGCTGATCGACGCGATTGAGCTCGAGCGCGAGCTGCTGTCTGAGCTGCGCGAAGTGTCGGTGGTGCTCGACACCAGCCAGCTGCGGCCGACCCAGTTGCGCCTGTGGATGCGCGACCTGGTGCGCGCCCGTGCCAACCGCGTCACGCTGGTGTTCGAGTCGTTTGCGTTCAAGCACGGTGTGCCGCTCGACGCCGACTACGTGTTCGATGTGCGCGTGCTGCCCAACCCGCACTACATCCGCGAACTGCGCGCCCAAGACGGCCGCGATGTGGCGGTCGCCGCCTACCTCGAGGCGCAACCCGAGGTCGGTGAAATGCTCGACCAGATCGGCACGTTTTTGGCGCGCTGGCTGCCCGCGTTCAACAACGACCAGCGCAGCTACCTCACGGTGGCAATAGGCTGCACCGGTGGCCAGCACCGCTCGGTGTATCTGGTTGAAGCGCTGGCCAAACGCTTTGCGGCCGACGCCATCACGCTGCTGCGCCACCGCGAGTTAGACGCCCGCGACTGACGTCGTGCATCGCGGACCAGTGGGTCTGCAGGCGCGGTGCCGGTCGATCGCATGGCGCGCCCGCCGGCCGACCAATCACCGCTGGGGCCGGGTAAACCCATGCGGCCGTTGCCCCCCATGCGAGGGTAGAAACACCCGCGCTGCGGCAGTAGCCTTCGCGACCCGGTTGATCCGCCTCGCACATGCCCCACTGTTCAGTGGCGGGCATGCTCTCCACACAACGCACCGCCTCCCACTCCATGACGAATCAAAACAACAACCAGCACTTCGGCGAGCACATCACCATCGACGGCTACGGCGGCAGCTTGGAAAAACTAGACGACAAGGTGCTGGTACTGCACGTGCTGAACGACCTGCCGCGCGTTTTGGGCATGAAAACGCTGTCGACGCCCGAAGTGCATTTCGCCCCGGGCAACCACATCAAAGACCCCGGCGGTTGGAGCGGGTTCGTGGTGATCGAAGAAAGCCACATCGCGATCCACACGTTCCCGAAAAACGGCTTCATCAGCGCCGACGTCTACACCTGCAGAAACGGCATGGACCGGGCGTTTGTTGAAAACTATTTCAAACAAGCCTTCGGCTTGTCCGAGTTGGAAATCAACTTCATCAAACGCGGCCTCAAATACCCGGCGCTGGCTTTGTGATGCGCCGCCGTCGGCACGCTGCCGCACGCATTGAACCGATGGCACCGCGGTGATGATCGACGCGCTGGTGCTGGCCAGCTTCGTCATCACGACGTCGACTTTTCTGGTGCTGCCCGGCCCGGTCAATGTCATCGTCGTCGACAGCGCGGTGCGCTTTGGAATGAAGGGTGCCATCGGCTGCATCGCGGGCGTCAACGTCGCATCGATCGTGTTGATCGTTGCGGCCAGCACCATTTTTTCCGAGTTCCTTTTGTTCAGTCAAAACCTGTTGACCGCACTCACGGTGGCGGGTGGCTTGTACTTGCTGTACTTTTCGTTCGACATGTTTTCATCGGCGCAGCACACCGGCGAAAGCGAGTTTTCCCGGTCCACGCTGGACGCCCACCGCAGCGGCGTGGTGCCGCTCGGAAGGTTGGTCGGTAAAGGCTTTTTTGTCGGCGTGTCGAACCCGAAGGACGTGCTGTTTTTTCTCTCCTTCTTCCCGCCGTTCGTCAGCAAGCTCGGTTTGGGGTTACTTCCCAGCGCGTCGGTGCTGACCGGTTTGTGGTGTTTTCTGGAGTTCGTTTTGTTGTGCGCCTACGCGGTAGGGGTGGTCCGATTCGTCACCCCGAAAATCGAAAAAGCCATCATGCGGATCTGTGCCACGTTGTTCGCGTTGTTGGGCACCTTCGCGGTCGCCGGCGCGCTGTGGAACCGCTTCGGCACCTGACCAGGTCGGCGCGCAGTGCCGCACCGATACCGCTGCACCGATCCCGCGCCCGATCCCGCGCCCGATCCCGTTCAGCGAACCGCGCCACACCACACCAGCCGCGTCATGCCAGGTCTTTAATGCGCCGATGTGGGTGGGCAAAGTGCACAGCAGCTTCATGACATGTCAATCGGCGGCGGGTAACAAAAGCCGTCTTCGATGCAGGTCGTGACAACTGTTGCACGGCCGCAATCTGCGACACATTCAAGCGTGCGGGTTTGCACGAAGGAACCGCAATCGCGGGTGCGGCGTCGAAAAAAGCGGGCGCGCAGCCACGCGTTTAAACGGCTGCACGCCCATTCCTCAAGCAACGAATGTTCATCATCAGGAGTACCCCATGAACTTTTCTACTATTGCCGCGTCAGCGGCTGTTGCCTTGGCGTTGGTCGCTGGTCAGGCCCAAGCCGTACCCATCGTCGGCGGCACCACCACCGTCACGCTGACGTCTGCCCCCACCCTGACCAGTTTGGGCGTCACTGCGTCTACGCTGGGCACCGCGACTGCGATGCTGGGTGCGGATGGCATCCCGGTGGTCGACTTTCCAATCACCGGGGGTGATTTGTCGGCCTCGTTTGCCGGCACGATCGAACACAACGGCAGCGGGTTGAAGTTATCGGCTGGCACATCAAGCATCAGCCTGACCGATTTCCTCATCAACACCTCGACGTTGTTGCTGTCGGGCGGCGTCTCGTTCGGCACCACTACCTTGAACAACGTGCCGTTGTTGAGTCTGGTCAGCAGCGGCAACACTGCTGCGCCGTTCAACCTGACGCTGACCAGCCAGGCTGCCGGCGCGTTGACGGCGGTGTTCGGCGTCAGTGATTTGACCGGGGTCGTGCTGGCCACTGCCAACACCGCACCCACTTTCGCACCCGCCGCGGCGATACCTGAGCCGTCGACTTATGCGCTGCTTGCCGCAGGCCTCGGCCTCGTCACGTTCGCATCACGCCGTCGCAAAGCCTTGGTCGATCAACTGGGCTGATAAGTCGCCCGCCAAGCGACAGTAGAAAAGTACGCAGCGCTGGCATCGCCCCGATGCGGCGCTGCGTACCGAAGCCACAGTCGGCGCATCACGCGCCGCACCTCAAACCAGGCCTTCGCACTGGCGAATCAGCTGGCTCACGCGGCCCACGGTCAAGCCGGCTTCAGACGCAATCGCCGTCATCGTCATGCCGCCTTCGGCATAAGCGCAGCGCAGCGCTTGTTCGCGGGTCGCGCATTTTTTCAACCAATGCGCGAGCGGCTGCAACTTCGCCGCACGCCTGCCTGGCGCGGCTTTCGACGTGGTGGATGCACCGGCTGCCAGCCGCTGCACCCGCTCAATGAAAGCCGCATTGCCGAGAAATATCTGCCGGGTCACCTGGCCGTCCAACAAGTCAGGCGCATGGGCGGGTGGCTGCGCAGCTGCAGTTGCCAGCTGCGTGGCGTACTGCTGTTGCGCACGCTCGCGCATCGCGCCCGTAGTGGGTGCCTGCCCCAACACGGCCGACTGCACCGACTCGCCATCCAGCCACGGCGGGCAGGCCACCACTCCCGTGTGCGCACCGTAACTAGACCACTTCCATTTCGCTGCATCGCGAACCGCGCCCAACCGCACGGGGCTCAGATCCACCTGCTGACACAACCGTAGAAAGTAAGTCTTCCGGTCGACCACGATCGACTTGAAGCGCCCCTGGAACACCGGCCCGTCGTTGCCGCGACGCCGGTTTACCGCCTGCGTGTAGACACCGTTCAGCTGGCGCATCAGCGCCGACAAATTCGCCCGCCGTGTCGTCAACACCAGCTGGTAGTGGTCGTTCAGCAAGCAGTACGCATGCACCGACGCATCCATGCGCTCACAACACTGCGCCAACACGGTGAGAAACGCGGCGCGGTCATCGTTGTCGGTGAACACCGGCTGCTGCGCGCTGCTGCGCGATGTGAGGTGGTACAGCGCGTTGGGGAATTCGATGCGCGGGGGACGTGACATGGTGTGTGGCCTGTGGAGTGACAGAGCGATTGACTATATTACAGACCTGACCCCATGTTTCACACTGCGCGCGCCAGCAGCAACTTGCGCAGCGGGGCGGGAAGGCCGGCTGCCAACGCGTCGGTGGCGCTGCACCAGCGTCCGGTTTTCAGCCCGGCGGCGCAACGCTGCGCGGCAGCCTCATCGAAAGAGCCAGGCAGCGTCCAGCGCAGCGGATGCAAGGTGATGTCCAAATGCGTAAGCACATGGGTGAAGCTCGGCAGGCGTTCGGTGCTGCCGGGCCAGGCCGCGGCGTGCTGATGTAGGGCGTCGTATGAATCGAACTCGGGCAGGCTCCACAAGCCTGCCCACACGCCCCGGTCGGGGCGCAGCTCGAGCCACAGCCGATCGCGCCAGGCCAGCCACAGCCACACATGTTCGCGCGTGCCACGTTTGAGGCGGCGGGTTTTGACCGGGTAGCTGGCTTGCGAATGGGTACGGCACGCGACGCACACCTCGCGCAGCGGGCACAGCAGGCACTGTGGCGACCGCACGCTGCACAGCGTGGCACCCAGGTCCATCAAACCCTGGGTGTAGGCCGACACCGCACACGCTGCATCGACAGATTCAACACCTGGCCCCGCGCCCGATGGGTTGGTGGCGCGCGGCAGCAGGGCGGTCGCCTCGGCCCACAGTGCGCGTTCTTGCGCGGCCAGTGCCAGGTCTCCAGCAAACGCGAGCACGCGGGTCAATACGCGCTTGACGTTGGCGTCGAGGATGGCCACACGCTCACCGAAACAAAACGCGGCGATCGCCGCTGCGGTCGATCGGCCGATGCCGGGCAGTGTTTGCAGCGCGGCGCTCGATGGTGGGAACTGCCCGCCGTGCAGCGCCACCACGCTGCGCGCACACGCATGCAGGTTGCGCGCGCGGCTGTAATAGCCGAGGCCGCTCCACAACGCGAGCACCTCGTCTTGCGATGCGGCGGCGAGTGAACCGACGTCGGGAAAGCGCTGCAAAAACCGGTCGTAGTAGCCCAGCACCGTGGCCACCTGGGTTTGCTGCAACATGATTTCCGACAGCCACACCCGGTACGGATCACGGGTGTGTTGCCACGGCAAACCGTGGCGGCCGTGGTCGCGTTGCCAAACGATGACACGGCTGGCGATGGTGGCAGGCGCTTCGCCTTCGATGACGGTGTGTGGTGCACTCAGCGCGTCGGCAGGTGCGCCGTCAAACGGGTCGGTCTTTGAACGCGGCAACTGTTGCAGCCAGCTAGTGCAACGCAATCGGCATAGTCATCGAGCGGGTTGCCTCGTCATTCGAAATTCACCCGCGAGCGTCGGCGTTCAATGCGTTCGTTGACACCGGTTGGCGAATCGGCCGCGCGTACCGCAGCCAACCGCGGGCCGCCGCCTGCAGAGCGGGTCGCCCAGGCGGCGACCGCGTCCTCCAGCACCACCACCGGCATATCGGGTGGCCGCGCGGCGGGTGCATGGCCCGATGCAGCGCGCGCTGCCAGCGCATGGGCCAGCGCGTTGAGTTGCACCAGCTGCTGCTGTACGTGCAGGTCTTGGCGTTCGATTTCGGCGATGCGCACTTCGAGCTCGTCGGCGGCACCGCGTATGCGTGCGAGCGATTCGCTGCGCTTGTCGAAGCCGCGCCGGCGCTCGCGCAGCTGCATTTCCATGTGAATCGACATGGCGCGGTTCCAGCGCGCCACATCGATGCGTGCGTTGTCCCACACCAGGTTCAACTTCACGTTCAACAAACGAACAAACTGTTCAGCGAACCCCGGCTTGACGATGTGCAGTGATTTGCCGACCGCCAGGTTTTGCATAAAGCGGCGCTCGATCGGATCGAGGTCTTCGACGTAGCGGCCCATGTCGGCACCCGGCACCAACATCAACCCGAAGCCGAACTCGGCATTCAAGCGCGCGAAGCTGCCGCTGAACATTTCGCGGGTTTCCAACACGTGGCGGCACGCCTGGGTGATGCGCTCGCGCAGGCGGGTGAAAGTGGCAGCCAGCGCCTTGCGGGCACCCAGGTTCAACACCGACGCCTTGATGTCGGTCTGCATCTGGTCCAGCTCGGTATTCAGGTGCTGCGCCGACAGCGAATCGAGCGTGGTCGCCAGCAGCTTCGCGTGCACGCCGCGCAACGCCATCAAACGTGGCAGGCAGTTCTCGAAGTCCGCCGCGTCTTGTTCGACGCGCTGAATCACCTGCTGCAGCCGGCCGTTGCTTTTGCCGCGCAGGCTGCGCAGCTCCATCGTCTCTTCGGCCAACTCGCGGCGGATGTTGCCGACCTGCTGGGCGGCGTGGCGCTGCACTTGCGATACGGTTTCATCGACCAGCCGCTTGAGCACCTGCCGCCGTTGTGGCAGCAGCTCGGCCGACAGCGCGGCTTCGAAATCGCCCAGGCGGCTGGCAGCAAACGCGTCGCTGTCGCACTCGACCCGCGCCACCAGCGCATCGCGTGCCGACAACGCAAACACCCGTTCGGCTGCTACGTCCAGCAAGCGCGCGGTCGCTGACCGTTGTGCTTCTATTTGTTCGGTCACCGCAGCGTGACTGGCCAGCGGGTCACGCAGCGCGTCTATCTTGTTGAGCACCACAAACGCCGCACCCTGGCGGCGATCGAGGTGGTCGCGCCAAATCGCCATATCCGATTTGGTGACGCCGGTGTCGGCACCGACGATGAATACGGTGGCGTGAGCCGACGGCAACAAGCCGAGCGTGAGTTCAGGCTCGGCACCCAGCGCATTCAGGCCCGGCGTGTCGAGCACCACCAGTCCCTGGCGCAGCAGCGGGTGCGGGTAATTGATCAGCGCATGCCGCCACGCCGGTATTTCGACCTGGCCTTGGGCATCGGCTTGCGGGTTGTCGGCCGGGCTGGCTTCGTCCCACAGCCCGAGCAGCCGCGCTTCATCGATGGACACACGCCGGGTGCTGGTGACTTCGCTCAACGCCGCCGACAACTGCTCGGGTCGCGCTGGATCGAGCGCCACGCGCGTCCAGGCAGCGGGCTCACGGCGCAGCTCAGCCAGCGTGTGCGCGCCGTAGCGGGTGGCGATCGGCAGCAGCAGCAGGCCGATCGGCTCGTGCCCGTCGTGCGCCAATTCGACCGGACACATCGTGGTGCGGCCGGGCGTGGCCGGCAGCACGCGGCGGCCGGTGTCGGCAAAGAAAATCGCGTTGATCAGCTCGGATTTACCGCGCGAAAACTCGGCCACAAAAGCCACGATCAGCTTGTCACTGGCCAGCCGGTCACGCAGCGCAGTGAGCTGCGCGTCGGCCGCGTCGTCTGCCAAGCCGTGCTCGCGCAAATACCCCTGCCATTCATCTGCTGCCGATGCCACTGCACCCCGCCACAAACTGAGTTCATCGAACCGACCGGCGAAAGCAGACGTCATGGTGTGTGGCGGCGTTGGGCTAAAAACTAACGGGGTAGCGCGGGTGCACAAAAAGTCGACTGATAACAATCAGTATCAAAAATTATCGTCTGCCCCGCGCGCCTGCGCGGCGGCTTAAATGCGCGGTAAGTCGGGCGTTGTTCAGGGCTTCGGCGGCCGACGGTCGGCAGTGCGGTGCGACAACCGACCTCAGCGCTTTTGGCAACCGGCGCAAAAAAACGTCGACCGTTGTGCTTGCACGATGCGCCGCACTGGCGTGCCGCAAATGCGGCACGGCTCGCCGGCTCGCCCGTACACATGCGCCTGCAATTGAAACTGGCCGGCCATGCCGTGTGCATCGCGAAAGTCGCGCAGGGTCGAGCCGCCGAGCAGCAGTGCTTCTTGCAGCGTGTGTCGAATCGCCACCGCCAACCGTTCGCAGCGGGGCCGGCTGAGTCGGTCGCTGCGCATGCGCGGGTCGATGGCGGCGCGAAACAACGCTTCGCAGGCGTAGATGTTGCCGGCACCGACCACGATGTCACCGGCCAGCAACGCCGATTTGATGGCGACCCGGCGACGCTGCAGTGCGGCATGCAAATGCGGCCCATCGAACGCCGCATCAAACGGCTCCAGCCCCAAAGTCGACAGCAGTTTGGCCGCCATGCCTTCATCCAATGCGGGCGACCAGACCACCGCGCCGAAACGCCGTGGGTCGGTCAGGCGCAGCGTGCCGCGGTCGGTGACCAAATCGAAGTGGTCGTGCGGCCCGGCGGGCGGCGGCTGCGGGTTGAACGCCAACGAACCCGACATGCCCAGGTGCATCAACAAGCCAGCGGACTGCGTGCGCATAGGCTGGCGCAGCGGCAGCCACAGGTATTTGCCGCGCCGCGTGACCGCGCCGACCTGGTGGTGCAGCAGCGACTGCGGGTCGACGCCCAACGCCCAGCGCAGCGGTTTGCCGACCCGCACGCCGGTCACCGCCGCGCCGTCGATGCGGTCTGAAAAACTTTGTCTGGTGACTTCGACTTCCGGCAGTTCAGGCATGTAGGGAATTATCCGCAGCGGTGCAGGTCGCACGGCGGGGCCCGCGGCGGCGAGTTGCCGCAGCAGCCCGGCGCGTGATGTGCGACGCGTTTCGATGCGGCTCGCGGTGACGTCGGGGTCGCACCGGCGCAGCACTTGGGTTGCAATCGACCGAGGCTGTAATGCCCCCCGCTTTAGAATCTTTTTTCCCTCCAGGAGCCACACATGCCAGCACGTATTTTCAAGTCACAGGTGGCCTGTGCGCTTGCAGTTGCAGGACTTTTGTGTGGCTCGCAGCTGGCCGGTGCGCAATCGACGTCGGCCAATGCGGCGGTTGCGGTAGCGCCGAAACAAGCGCTGCAGAACTCGGCGCTCGACGCCCCGTTGTTCTATCAATTACTGATCGCCGAGATGGAAGTCGGCAGCAGCGAAGGCAGCAGTGCGTCGCTGGTGTTGCTCGACGCCGCACACAAAACCCAAAGCGAACAGCTGTACAAACGCGCCACCGATGTGGCGCTGCAAGCGCGCGCGGGTGACCAGGCGTTGTCGACCGTACAAGCTTGGCGCAAGTCATTTCCTGCGTCGGTCGATGCCCATCGCTACCTGATTCAACTGCTGGTCGCATTGAACCGGTTGCCCGAAGCCAGCGAGCCACTGCGCTCGCTGATTCAGATCACGCCGGCCGCAGAACGGCCCGCGCTGATCGCCAGCCTGCCGCGCTTTTTCGAACGCACCGGCAACCGCAAGCTGACGCCCGAGCTGCTAGAAAAAGCGCTGCAGCCGTACCTCGAGGCAAGCGACACCCGCACGGTTGCGCAAGTCGCCATCGCCAACGCATGGCACGGTGCGGGCGACACGCCGCGCGCACTCGAATTGATCCAGCGGGCGCACACCCAAGACCCCACCGCCGATGGCCCGGCGTTGATGGCGCTGCAGTTGCTGCCGAGCACTGCAGGTGCCGAGCCGGTCATCGTGGGTCACTTGCAAGCGAAGCCACAGGCGCACCAGATGCGCATGTTTTATGCGCAGGCGCTGACCATGTCGCAGCGCTACGCCGATGCGTTGAAACAAGTCGAACAGGTCACCCGCGACGCGCCGGCGATGGCTGCACCGTGGTTGACGCTGGGCGCGCTGCGCCTCGAAATGCGCCAGCCGAAAGAAGCGGTGGCGGCCGTCAAAACCTACATCGAGCGGGTGGAGGCGGCAGCGGATTCGACGGCGCACGCAGCCGAGGTTGGGCCGGCCGCGGCGGTACTGGCCACTGGCGCCGCAGCAATCGACGGCGCACCCGATGTCGCCCCCGAGCGCGACCTCACGCCTGCGTGGCTGCTACTGGCGCAGGCAGCCGAGCAACAAAACGATTTCAAAGCGGCCGAAGCCTGGTTGGCAAAAATCGACGCACCGCAGCGTGCGCTCGACGTGCAGGTACGCCGGGCTTCGCTTTTGTCAAAACAAGGCCGCTTGCCCGAGGCGCTGGCGCTGATCAAGGCTGCGCCCGAAGCCGGTGAAGACGATGCCCGCGCCAAGCTGCTGGCGCAGGTGCAGTTGCTGCGCGACGCGCGTCAGTGGGAACCCGCGCACCAGTTGCTGGTGCAGGCCAACGCGCAATCAGCCAACGACCCGGACCTGCTCTACGAGCAATCGATGCTGGCCGAAAAACTCAACCACGTCGACGAGATGGAGCGGCTGCTGCGCCAGGTCATCACGCTGCGGCCCGATCACCACCACGCGCACAACGCGTTGGGCTTTTCACTGGCAGACCGCGGCCTGCGGCTGCCCGAAGCGAAATCGCTGATCGAACACGCACTGGCGCAAGCCCCTGGTGATCCGTTCATCACCGACAGCCTGGGTTGGGTCGAGTACCGACTGGGCAACCGCGATGCGGCGATCAAGCTGCTGACGCAGGCGTACTCGGCCAGGCCTGACCCCGAAATCGCAGCGCACCTGGGTGAGGTGTTGTGGATCAACGGCCAGCAAGACGACGCGCGGCGGGTGCTGCGCGAAGGCAACAGCCGAGACACCGCAAACGATGTGTTGCGCGAAACGATGCAGCGGCTGAAAGTCGATTTGTGAGATGGGCGGGCCGCGCTGCCGCTGCCTGTTCCACCGCGGCGGCGGCGTTTGTCTTGTTGTCGGCCACCGGCTGCGTCACCCGTGCGCCGCTTGATGAAACCGCGTCGGCCGACCGGCTGAGCGGGCGCATGTCGGTTCAGGTGGCGGCCACCGCCAACACGCCGGCGCGCAATGTGTCGGCCGCGTTCGAGCTGAGCGGCAACGCCGAGCAAGGCCGACTCGATCTGAACACGCCCATCGGCAGCACCATGGCACGTGCGCTGTGGCGGCCGGGTTCGGTGACGCTGGACACGCCGCAGGGTATGACCCGCCATGCCAGTCTGGACACCCTGACGCGCGACATGGTGGGCGAGGCACTGCCGGTGCCGGCATTGTTCGATTGGCTGCGCGGCCGCCCCTGGCGCGGGGCTGCGAGCACGGTGTCCGCGGCACCGAGTGCGGCGGGGTTTGTGCAACTGGGCTGGACCGTCGATTTGTCGCGGTTCGGCGACGCCCGCATTCAAGCCCACCGCGACGCCAGCCCGATGGTCACCGTGCAGGTGAAACTGGATCCACCGTGAGTGCGCTGTGCGCGGCGAACACAGCGGGCGGCAGCGCATGAGCCTGCGTGCGTTGTTCGACGTGCCGGCACCGGCCAAGCTGAACTTGTTTTTGCATGTGGTGGGGCAGCGCGCCGATGGCCACCACCTGCTGCAGTCGGTGTTTGTGCTGATCGATTGGGCCGACACCTTGCACTTCGAGCGGCGCAGCGACGCACGGCTCAGCCGCCACGACATAACGGCTGCGCTGCCGCCGGACGACTTGTGTTTGCGTGCCGCACGTGCGTTGCAATCGGCCAGCGGCACGCACTACGGTGCCGACATCAGCATCGACAAGCGGGTGCCATGGGGTGCGGGCCTGGGCGGCGGCAGTTCCGACGCGGCCAGCACGCTGTTGGCGCTCAACAAGTTGTGGGGTCTGCACTGGCCGCGCCAGCGGCTGCACGCCGTGGCGATCACTTTGGGTGCCGACGTGCCGTTTTTCGTGGGTGGGCAAAACGCGTGGGTCGAAGGCATCGGCGAGCAGCTCACGCCGTTTGCCGTGCCGGTGCAGTCGTTCGTGTTGATCAAGCCCAGCGTGTCGATTGAAACGCGCGCAGTTTTCGCCCATCCCGCGCTCGTTCGCGACCGCCGCGCCGTTATACTTTCGGGCTTTGACGAAACGCACATCAGGCACATTGCAGGGCCGCCGCAAAACCGGTCGCAGGCCGCTGGCAACTGGTCAGAGAGTTGGGGGCACAACGACCTGCAAGCAGTTGCCGAGTTGTTGCACCCCGAGGTGAAACAAGCGGCGCAGTGGCTGGCCGCGCGGTACGGCAACAGTCGAATGAGTGGCTCGGGCAGCGCGGTTTTTTCGCGCATCGGGTCGATCAGCCCGGCTGCGTCAACGCCAAAAAATGAGGTCGGGCACCGGTGGACAGAGCACTTGGTGCGCAGCCTGCCAGAGCATCCGCTGCGCCGTTGGGCGGCGGATTGACGGCTACAAGTTGGTGGTGTGTTGCACTGGCAGCACACCGGTGTAGGGGAGTCGCCAAGTTGGTTAAGGCATCGGATTTTGATTCCGACATTCGAAGGTTCGAGTCCTTCCTTCCCTGCCAAATTCATAGCCCCGTTGTCAGGGGCGCGTTGATAGTTAGTTGATTCCCGGATCGTCCTGACTGCAGGGCCGGGGCTAGTCTGAGAGGAAGCGCCGTGCTTCCACAGGGCCTCGTCGGAGGGAATGTGCTTTTCAACACCGTGCTGTTCACAGGCAACGCCAACCCGGCGCTGGCCCTGGAAATTGCGACCCACCTTGGCGTTGAGCTCGGCAAGGCATCGGTCGGCCGTTTCTCAGACAGCGAAGTCGCTGTCGAGATCGAGCAAAACGTGCGCGCACGTGATGTGTTCGTGGTGCAAAGCACCTGCACGCCGACCAATGAAAACCTGATGGAGCTGTGCATCATGGTCGATGCACTCAAGCGCGCCAGCGCACGACGCATCACCGCGGTCATTCCGTATTTCGGCTATGCACGGCAAGACCGCCGGCCACGCTCGACCCGGGTGCCGATCAGCGCCAAGGTGGTGGCCAACATGCTCGAAGCGGTAGGCGTGGAGCGGCTGCTGACGATGGATCTGCACGCCGACCAGATTCAAGGCTTTTTCAACATTCCGGTCGACAACATCTACGCCTCGCCGGTACTGTTGTCTGACCTGCAATCAAAACAGTACGACGACTTGGTGGTGGTGTCGCCCGACATTGGCGGCGTGGTGCGCGCGCGCGCACTGGCCAAGCAACTGAACTGCGATTTGGCGATCATCGACAAGCGCCGGCCGAAGGCCAATGTGTCCGAGGTGATGAACGTCATCGGCGAAACCGAAGGCCGCAACTGCGTGATCATGGACGACATGATCGACACCGCGGGCACGCTGGTCAAAGCGGCCGAGGTACTGAAAGAGCGCGGCGCGAAATCGGTGTATGCCTATTGCACGCACGCGGTGTTTTCGGGGTCGGCTATCGAGCGCATTCAAAACTCGATGCTCGACGAGGTCGTCATCACCAACACCATTCCGATGACCGAAGCGGCCAAAAGCAGCGCCAAAGTGCGGCAGCTGTCGGTCGCGTTTTTGTTTGCCGAAACCATCCGTCGGATTTCCGACGGCGAGTCGGTCACCTCTTTGTTCGCCGAACAGAACAGCAATTTCTGAGCGTCGAGCGAAGCCTCCGGCCGCAAGCCGAAGGTTCACCCGGGCCGCAAGGCCCGTTTTTTGAAGCACCTGGTCGCGGGGCTTCCTACCTTTTGGAGTCATTATGAAATTCGTCGCATACGAGCGTACGTTGCAGGGGACCGGAGCGAGCCGCCGCCTGCGCAACGCTGACAAAGTACCTGGCATCGTTTACGGCGCGGGCACGCCGGCCATGATCGAACTCGATCACAACGCGTTGTTTTTCGCGCTGAAAAAAGAGGCGTTCCACTCGTCGCTGCTCGACATGGAGCTCGGCAGCAAAACCGAAAAAGTGCTGCTGCGTGATTACCAACTGCATCCGTTTCGCCCGATCGTGCTGCACATCGACTTCCAACGTGTCGATGCAACCACCAAGGTCGTGAAGAAGGTTCCGCTGCACTTCATCAACGAAGAAGAGTCGCCAGCAATCAAGGTCGACAAGTGCGTGGTCAACCACATCGTGACCGAGCTGCGCATTGCCTGCCTGGCATCGCAACTGCCTGAATTCTTGACAGTCGATTTGGGCGCGCTGGTGCGTGGCCAATCACTGCACGTCAACGACATCGCGCTGCCCGCCGGCATCAAGGTGATGACGCAAGGCAAACCCAACCCGGTGCTCGCATCCGCATCTGTCTTGACGGCCGAAGAAGAAGCCGCACCGGTGGTCGTGACCGCCGCGGCTGCCGCACCTGCCAAAGGCAAGAAGACAGAAAAGCAAAACAAAAAATAAGCTGCGGTGCGCATCGCGCAACCGCCTGCTCCCCCTTCAGAGCCCCACCCCGGTGGGGCTTTTTTGTGCGCGAGGCGAATCAATAATCTGCCCATGATCAAACTGATGGTCGGCCTCGGCAACCCGGGCGCGGAGTACGACGCCACCCGGCACAACGCCGGGTTCTGGTTCATCGACGCGGTGGCGCAGCAGCTCAAAGTCACGCTTGCACCCGAGCGCGCCTACTTCGGGCTGGTGGCACGCGCCAACCTGGCCAGTGGGCCGCTGTGGCTGTTGCAGCCGATGACCTTCATGAACTTGTCGGGCAAGGCCACCGCGGCGCTCGCGCGGTTTTTCAAAATTTCGCCCGAAGAAATTCTGGTCGCGCACGACGAGCTTGATTTGCTGCCCAGCCAGATGAAGCTCAAGCTCGGTGGCAGCCACGCCGGGCACAACGGCCTGCGCGATATCCACGCGCAACTCGGCAGCCCCGACTACTGGCGTTTGCGCTTGGGCATCGGACATCCCGGCGTGAAAGCCGAAGTCATCAACCATGTGCTGCGCAAGCCGCCCGCCGCCGAGCGCGACGCCATCGACGACTGCATCGGCCGCGCGTTGACCTCGCTAGACCTGCTGATTGCCGGTGACATGGAGCGCGCGATGGTGAAGATCAACGCCCGCCCGGCGGTGGCCCCAGCGGCACCCGCGCCAAGGCCGAAGCCACAGCCCGTGCCTGCGCTTGTGCTGCTGCCTTTGCCCGCACCAATCTCCCAGTGCGCGACGGGCGCTGCGCCCAAGCCCGAAGCCCACCCCGACCCCGACCCAAAAGCGCTAGGTTGACGCCATGACCATTGCAATGCTTCTTGCCAACATTAAACACCTGACCCGCACCGCCGGCATGCTGTGCCTGGCGGCCGTCTCGGTGGCGGCCAGCGCGCAGGCCGCCGCGCAAACCGTTTATCGCTGCGGCCCTGCAGCTGGCGTCAGCTACACACAAACACCTTGTGCAGGCGGTCGGCGCATTGATGTCGGCGACCCGCGCAGCGCCGCCCAGCAAGCCGACGCGCATGAAGTGGCAGTCAAAAACGAGGTGTTGGGCAACGCCATGGCGCAAGACCGGCGCGAAGCCGAAGCCGCCATCCGCCCGGCGTCGGCGGGCAGCCTGAGCGCACCGCGACTGGCGGCCGGGGCGGCGTCGGCGCAGTCCCAGCCGAAACTGAAACCGAAACGCGCCACCCAATCGCGCCAGAAAAGTCGGCGCGCCAACCTGTCGCCAACATCCGGCGCGCGGATAGCGGTGCCGGTCAAGCGATAGGTGGGTCGCACCAATGCGGCACGGCAATGCAGCGCGAAGACGGTTGTGCGGCGCGCCTGCCGCCGAGCAGCGGCAGGCGCGCTATCGACCTGACCCCGACCAGGTCGCCAGCGGCAGCCCGCTACTGGCGCACAACCGCGACTGAGACCGCACGCCGGGCGCCGAACGCGAGACCTCCGACGGCCAGCAACAGCCAGGCCGATGGCTCAGGCACCGGTGCGGCCAGCGTGGTGACGGTCACGTTGTAGGTTGCGTCACCCAGCGAATTTGCGGTGCCAAAACCCACGAAGCCATCAGCCAAGGTGCCGCTGCCGCTGTTTTCAGCGAACGACAGGTTGGCGGTGGTGCCAATGGCCAACTGGTACGCGCCCGCTGCCAGCGTGGTGGCAAATGAAAAGTCGCCGCCGGTCGAAAACGCCTGCGTGTAGTTCGAACTTAAGAACGTGGCGGTGTTGCCCATGCCCGCAAACAAGCTGAAGTACGGATCGGCACCGCCCGCCGCAAATCCGACGCTTGCGATCGACACCGCGCCCGCCGTGGCCACCGTGAAGTCGTACAGCGCGAGGTTGTTGGCAATCGCCGCATCGTCGGTGAACACCGCCGCGGTGAGGTCACTGGCCACCAGCGCGGTGTTCGCTGCGCTGGCGAGGCTGCCGGTGTAGGTTCGGGTGGCGGCGTGGGCGCTGGTTGCAAGTGCGATGCACGCGAGCGGCAGCAACAGCGACAGGCGCAACGCAGTTACCGCCCAGTGCCGACCAGGCCGCATCGGGTTTGCATGAAGCGCGGGCGTCAATTGAAGGTACCAATGATTTGCACGACCACGCCTCTGCCGGGCAGGGCGCTGATGGCTCGAAACCGGAAGCACGGGCTGCCTGCGGCTGACTTGACCACCCACGGCGAAGGGAATGGAAGGTGCAACACGGTATTTGCTGCGACCCGGTAAACCATTACCTCTCCAACGGGAGAGTTGCCGGGACTGCAGTCGGTACCACCAGCGGTATCCACTCGGAGAAACACCGAGCTGTCTGAGGCATTGGAAATCGTCATGCTGCTCGCGGCCATCGCGGTGATGGCGGTAGCCGGTAGGGAACGGCCACCCTGCGCAAAAGCGGAGCTGCCGCTTCCATCACTCACCTCGACCAATGTCGCGAACGGCTGGCTCGGAATCACCGACTCCACGAACACCGGCCTGACTGGCCCCGCGGCACTTGCCACACCGTTCAAACCAAGCGATGCCGCGATAGCGGCTAGTGGCAAGACCGTTGCGCCAAAGCGCTTCATTTTCGTGATCTGCATTGAAAAACTCCTGTTGGGCGAATGAACAAATGACCAGCGAAATGTCGCGCCTAATGCAAATGCTGCACATCCCTAGAACCGCATAAAGCCCGCCCTACCTCCTTACTTGAAGGGAGCACGAACGGACCCGTTGCCGACCACACGCATCCACTAAAGATGCGAGCTCGATGTTCTGGCGCGTTAGCAAGCTGCGGTTTCACAGAATCGTCATTCATTTCGATTAACGTCGAATTATGGAATCAACCAAAGTTGTTGCGGCGCTGGCGGCGCTGGCCCAACCGGCGCGCTTGCAGGTGTTTCGCGCGTTGGTGGTCGCCGGCTCACGGGGTTCGACGCCCACCGCGTTGGCCGAGGCGTTGGAAGTACCTGCGTCGACCTTGTCGTTCCACCTCAAAGAGCTGCTGCACGCCGGACTAATCACGCAGCAGCGCGACGGCCGCAGCCTGATTTACCGCGCCGCGTTTGAGCAGATGAATGCGCTGATGGCGTACCTGACGGCGAACTGCTGCGCGGGTGAAAGCTGTGCGGCGGCGGCTGCGCCGTGCATTGATTGCTGAACCGTTTGCTCTCACTGGAAACCCGATGTCCAACCCACCCGTAAAACACGTGCTGTTCGTCTGCACCGGCAATTCAGCCCGGTCGATATTGGCCGAGGGGCTGCTCAACCGCCTGGGCGCGGGACGCTTTGTCGCGCACTCGGCGGGCAGCCACCCCACCGGCCTGGTGAACCCGCATGCGCTGGTCGCGCTGCGCGCATTGGGCATGTCGGGCTGCGGCTTTCGCAGCAAAAACTGGGATGAGTTCGCGCAAGCCGGCGCGCCCGCGCCCGACTATGTATTCACGGTGTGCGACAACGCCGCGGGCGAGATGTGCCCGGTGTGGCCCGGCACGCCCGCCACCGCACATTGGGGCGTGCCCGACCCGGCCGCGGTGGTCGGCACCGACAGCGAAAAAGCGCGCGCCTTCATGGCCACTGCGCTTGCGCTGCAGCGGCGCATCGAGCTGCTGCTGGCGCTGCCGCTCGAAGGCCTCGATGCCGCTGCGATCCGGCGCGAGCTGCAACGCATCGGTAATGCCTGAGCGATGCGGATTCCGACGCATGACACGACACGCAAGATGAAGCACGGAGTCACACAGGAGGCGGCCCGCGAAACCACACACAACGCGGCCGGCACGCTGCCGCGCAAGCTGCTTGCCGAAGGCCTTGGCACCTGTTTGCTGCTGGCCATCGTCATCGGCTCGGGGATCATGGCCGAGCGGTTGTCGGCCGGCAACGCCGGTGTCGCGCTGCTCGCCAATACGCTGGCCACCGTCGGCGGCTTGTATGGGCTGATCGAGGTGTTCGGCCCGGTCAGCGGTGCGCATTTCAACCCGGCGGTGAGTGCGGTGATGGCGCTGCGCGGCGCGCTGCCGGTGCGTTGCCTGGTGCCGTATGTGGCAGCGCAACTCATCGGCGCGATGCTCGGCGCGTGGCTGGCGCACGCGATGTTCGACATGCAAATCGTGCAGTTTTCAACCCATGTGCGCCACGGCCCCGGCCAGTGGATTGCCGAGGCGGTGGCCACTGCCGGGCTGCTGTTGATCATCTTGCGCGCACCGGCGGGCAAGGCGTCGGCGATGGTGGCGGCTTACATCGGCGCGGCGTATTGGTTCACCGCATCGACCTCATTTGCCAACCCGGCTGCCGCATTCGGCCGCATGTGGTCCGACAGCTTTGCCGGCATTGCACCGGCCAGCGTGGTCGGCTTCGTGCTGGCGCAGTGGGTGGGCGCAGCCATCGGCTGGAGCGTGCATGCGGCGTTGGGCGAAGGAGCTGTCGATGGCTGAGCACGCGGGGGTTTCTTTGCCGTTCATTGATGCAGCGCGGTTCGATGTGCCGACCTTCGCGCGGCTGCAAACCACCGCGCCATCGCACCACGCGCCGCGGTTTTTGCTGCTCTATGGTTCGCTGCGCGAGCGTTCGTACAGCCGCTTGTTGACGCAAGAAGCCGCGCGCTTGCTACAAGCCATGGGCGGCGAGGCGCGCACCTTCGACCCGACCGGTTTGCCGCTGCCCGATGGCGCGCCCGAGTCGCACCCGAAAGTGGTCGAGCTGCGCGAGTTGGCCACCTGGTGCGAAGGCATGGTGTGGTGTTCGCCCGAGCGGCACGGCGCGATGACCGGCATTTTGAAAGCGCAGATCGACTGGATTCCACTGGCGCTGGGCGCGGTGCGGCCCACGCAAGGCAAAACGCTGGCGGTGATGCAGGTCTCGGGCGGTTCGCAGTCATTCAACGCGGTGAATCAGCTGCGCATACTGGGTCGCTGGATGCGCATGCTGACCATCCCGAACCAGTCGTCGGTCGCCAAAGCGTTTTTGGAGTTCGACGACGCAGGCCGCATGAAACCCTCGGCCTACTACGACCGGGTGGTCGACGTGATGGAAGAACTGGTGAAGTTCACGCTGCTGACCCGCGACGCCGCGCCGTACCTGGTCGACCGCTACAGCGAACGCAAAGAAAGCGCTGAGGCGTTGTCGGCGCGGGTGAATCAGCGCAGCGTGTGAGGCGTGACCTCATCGTGTACGCAACCTTTTAAGCCAGGTGCACGCGGTCGGGCCCGCGGCTCCGGGTGGTGTCGCTCCGCACCGCGTGCGCTGGCGCACACCGCGGTACTTTTGTCTTCTGGGTGCGCGATACGTCAGGTAACCAGTGCGCGGACAAGCGCGCCAACTATTCACCAATTCGCCGCTTAACAAGCCGCCGGTCGCACGGTTCGCGGGTTCGACGACGACACTCGCGCTCGCTCGCCTGAAACGCACACCCGCGGTCGTTTCGACGGGTTGATGAACCGCTGGAACAAGCGGTTGCACACCGATGGCGCGCAGCGTCGCGTGCGCCTCCAACGAACCCCTTTCGGAAGTACCCCATGACATCAGCCAGCCATGTGCCCGCGCCCGCGCCCCCGCCCGCTGCAATGAAGACGCGCGGATCGCATTCGATTCGAAATGCACTGGCGCTTGCTGCGCTGGCGGCCTGTCTGGCGGCCTGCGGCGGCGGTTCGGGCTCAGGCGCGGCCACCGCCACCGCCACCGTGGCGTCCACCACGCCCACGCCCGCGCCCACCACGCCGACCCCACCTGCTGCGCCTGCGAGCTCGGCTGCACCCGTCACGCCGGTCGCACCCGACACCGCCACCGCACCGGCCAGCGCATTCGCCCCCGATCCGTTGGCCATCGGTGGACCAGTGACGTCTGTGGTGCCATTCATGTCAGTCACGCCGGTCGCAGCCGGGACATCCGGCACCGCGGGTACCGCCGTCACCACACCGTTCACGACACCCGCCACACCCGCCACCACAGCCACCGCCACGCCATTCGGCCTGGCCGGCTACACCCGGTGCGGTGCCGAAGGCGGTACGGTCGACCTGGCGGTAAATACGCACCTCGCCTACGGCAACAACAACGCGTACGTTTATTTGTTCAACCAAATCGGCAAGGTCACGCTCAACAGCACCACCTTCGGCAGCGACCCGCTCTTCGGCACCAGCAAGGTGGTGTGGTGCCTGCCGGTGGTGGCTGGCGCAGACGCGGTCGCGTTCACTGCCGCACTGACGAAGATCAAACGCCACCTGACCGGTGCGGCGGTGCTCGATGCCGCACAGATCAACACGCAGGCTGGCCTGCTGGCCGCATCGATGTACACGCTGATCGACAGCGAAGCAACGCTGGCCGAAGCCTTCGCGGTCATCGACCTGTATGAAAAAAAGGAAGGTGTTTTCTTCATAGGTGCGAAGACCAAAGGCGGCTTTCCCAACCAACCCGGCAGCCTCGACGGACTGGAACTGGCGCGCGCCGTCTTCACCTTGCAACAAGGCATTTTCGACCAGGCCTACACACCGACCGCCTTCGCCACCTACGGCGCGCTGCTGGCTGGCAAGCGGTTCAACACCGCGGATTTCTATCCCGGCAAAGTGAAAGCGCCGGCTGATGCGAGCGCAACCTACAGCGCAAAAATCAACGCGTCGATGCCCACATACGCGGGCAAGCCCACCGCGTTTTCGACCACGCCGGCGCTGCGGCCTACCGGCTATTACCTCGCGGCCGGTGATGTGGCCACGGTCACCGTGCCGAGTGCGCTGGTGGGCAAGGGCTACACCATCCAGGTCGGCGCGCACAAGCAAGACAAAACCGGCAGCGGCCCGGTGCGCCGGTTCTTTCGCATCAGCGGCAAGTTCCCGATCAACCGCACCACAACCGACATCGCCAACCCGTTCGGCGGCGGCATTTATATCAACACGCCCTACCTGGCCGACGCGGGCGTGGTCGATGTGCAGATAAAAAACGCAGTGCCTGCGCCGTTCTTTTCAGCTACCGCGCACCACCAAACCACGCTGGCCGAGTGGCTCGCAACGCAACGCAGCAACCCCGCGCCGTGGGCTGATTTCGAGACCGACAAATTCATGATGCAGGTGCCCACCAGCTTCATCTACAACTACGCCGACCCACTCGAGCTGATGCGGCACTGGGACATGCGACTCGACGTGGTGTCGAAGCTGCTCGGGCAGCCGCTGGTGCGCAACAACACCATCCTGTATTTGCAGATCGACACCGACATCATGTTCGGCGGCTTCGGCATCGGCTACCCGGCGATCAACAACACCTTCGATCCGAATGCGGCGACCAACGGCAACCAAAAAGCCTGGTACCTGAACGCCAGCAGCGACTTCTGGCCGACCGAGTTCCACGAGCTCGGCCATGCGCAGTTGTTCAGCAATTTTCCGGGCGAAGGTGAGGCCGCAGTCAACCTGCTGGCCGCAGCGATATGGAACCGCAAGTACGCGGTCGACCTGGATCTCGCGTTCGGCAAGTCGTTCCTCGACCAGGCCCAAATCAACCGCGAGCAGGCCGCCATCAACTGGATGGTGACGCCGAACTTCCGCGCTGGCAAAGCGATGGACATCTCCAACACCACCAAAGACGAGGTGCGTTACCAGCACCGCGGCTGGGCCAAGTACATCGAAGTCGTGGCGCTGTTTGGTTGGAGTGCGCTCGACAATTTCTACGCGCAAGAAAACCTCGACCACGTCGCGCCGGTGCCCAGCGACGGTTTGAGCGCGACCGACAGCCGCATTTTCAGAATGTCGAAAGCAGCCGCTGCAGACCTGACCCCATTGATCCACTTTTGGGGAGTGCAGCCCACCAACAGCGCGCTGTTGCGCCAAGCCATCGCGGCGGCGGGGTTGAAACCATCGGCCGCCATCTTCGACCGCCTGGTCACCTACCAATCGATCATCCCGCTGGACAACGCCGCCTTTGCGGCCCACGCCAAACGGTTCATCGGCAAAAGCGTGATCACCGCCGGTGCCAGCCCGGACTATGGCGAAGGCTGGTACTACGTCTGGCTGCCGACCTACAACGCCACCCATGGCGCGGCGGCCCAGGCTGCGATGGCGAACATCGTGCAGACCTATTTCCCGGCCGGGCGTCCGTGAGGCCGCAGCGCGCCGACCGGCAGTAGCCACGATGGGCAGGGCCGCGGTGCGGCCGCGCCCAAAAAAATCGAGCCCGACATGCTGGCTGCAGGTCGGGCTCACCGCGTGCGCCAGATGGCGCGCTGGTGGATCAGGCTGGCACGAAGTCCAAACCTTTCGACAACACAAACATGATCGTGCAGCCGTTTTTCGTTTTGTGTTCGCCATGCACCGTACCGGCGGGTGCGGTGAACATCGAGCCGGTTTTGTAGGTGATGCCGTTTTCGATGAAGTCGCCATCGAGAACGTAAGCCCATTCGTCGGCGTGGGTGTGCGAATGCGCTTGAACGACCGAGCCTGGGCCGAACTTGTAGACGACCACTGAAGCGGTAGTTGCCAGCTCGCCGTCCAGCACTTTGTAGTCAACGTGGTCGATGCCGCTGGGTACCCATTCGAGTGAATCGGTGTGAAAACTTTTGGTGTACATGGGGTGTCTCGTGGCTAGGTTGTCGAATACCGCTTTGACAGCGATGAGTTGGAGCGACGCTGGGCAAAACTGTTGCAGGCGGCGCGCGCAAACTTGGCAAGCAGCTTGTATGCCACGACCTGCTTGGGTAAGCACGGCCGAACGCAGGGTGGTTCGCATCAATTGCAGCCGTCCATTGGCGGTGCGCTGCGCTCGGCAGACCGGAACCCGATCTTGCGGTTGCCCGGAAGACTGATTTTCGGACTGGCGTAGGTCACCTGGGATCCAACGATGAACTCGGTATTTGTTTTGCAGCACGTCAATGTTTTGCGCAGCGGTGCCGAAAACACCAAATTCATCGGCACCTACCGTTCGGCCGAGAACGCGCGCGCGGCAGTGGCGCGGCTGGCCCGGCAGCCTGGTTTTTGCCAGCATCCGACATTGCTGAACCCGCTGGTGGACGACGCGGTGGCCGGTTTTTACCTCGATGAATACACGCTCGACCAGGACCACTGGTGCGAAGGCTATGTCACGCTGCTGCCGAGCGGAGAGCCGTACGAGCCGTAAGCCGCGCAGACACCCCATGCGGTCGCATGCTGTATGAATCAGCATCGCCGACATGCTGGTTCGTACCGCTAGCGCAGTCACACGCCTTCGGATAAAACACTTCCATGAGTCGGTGTGAACTTCGATTTTTCAATCGACTCGTACGCCGGAGATCAGATTCGATCTCCCACTTCAACGCATTGGAGGAAATCAAATGACTATCCAGGTTTGGCGACCGCATTCCGAGAGATCGAACTGAGCAAATCGCCGGCTTCGGCGAGTCCTGACATCACCACCAACGGTTTGTTTGACGCTCGACAGGTTGCGCTATGCGACCCGTCTGGCTTGCGCACCCAGGCCGGCTCGGCCAACCACCAGCCGGGCTACCTCATCAGAATTTTTAAGGATCAAAAATGACTTTCATCACCACCGCCGACGCGAAAGAACTCTTCTGGGGCGAGATCGGCATCGCCGACAAATTCAAGCCCCAGCATGAAAAGTTCATGAAGTTCATCGAAAGCCACGACACCGTGACGTACGAAGACGCAATGAAACAACTGGACACCCTGATCAGTGAGCTAAAACCGAGCGATGGCCAGCCGCGACGCGCGCTGATGTCGTCGCCCGGCGCACGCTGAGCGGCTGACCGTTCAAGCCGCCGCAGGCACCCAACCGAACGCCTCGCCCGCTCCTGCGGTCGGGGCGTTCTTACGTGTGGGTAACGTTATTCGCCCAACCGCAGCATGCGCAGCACCGCTGCCGCATCGAGCTGATCGGCCACCCGCTCGGCGATGGGCGGCGACATGAATTCGATCACGCCCAACAACGGCGCGCCGTGGCGGCGCTGCAATGCGCGGCCGATGGTGGCGATGTTGTCTGGCGCATGCGGCATCTGCGCATCGATGCGGTTGGCCACCCAACCGGCCAGGCGCAAGCCGCTGGCGGCCACCGACTGCGCCGTCAACAGCGCATGGTTGATGCAGCCGAGCCGCACACCGACCACCAGAATCACCGGCAAATCGAGTGCGACCGCCAGGTCGTCGGCACCCCAGTCTTCGGCATCGAACGCGCCCCCACCGAGTGGCGCGGTTTGGCCCAGGCCCAGCGCATCGGCCGCTGCATCGCCCACCACCAACGGCACACAAAAGCCGCCCACGCCTTCGACCACCAGCGCATCGCAGCGCGGCATCAATCGGTGCGCGCCGTCGATCAAAGCCAGTGGGTCGATGCTGCCGCCTTCCAGCCGCGCCGCCAGGTGCGGTGCGCAGGCTTCTTCCAGCAAGCACGGGCAAACCTCGGCGCGGGTCAGGTCTATAGCGCTGGCGGCGAGCAGCGCTTCGACATCGCCGTTGTGCCAGTAGCCGGGGTCGTTGGCGTGTGGATAGTCACCGGCACTGGCCGCACCCGCCGCGCCCGCCGATGCCCGCCACACCGCACCGGCGGCCACCGGCTTGTAGCCCGCCGCGCGCACACCCTGGCGGCTCAACAGGCACAACAGGCCCACACTGATCGCGGTTTTGCCGACCTCGGTGTCGGTGCCGGTGATGAAGCAGCCGCGCAGCGGCGGCGCGGTCGTCACCGGGGCCGCCGGTTGCGCGCTGGTCTGCGGTGTCAGCATGGTGGCGGCCCGGCTGTGGATTCGACTGTGGACGTGGCGAGCTCCGCAGCCGCCAACGCCTCCACCAGCCGCGCCACCTCGGCGTGGGTGTGCGCGGCGCTCAGCGTGATGCGCAACCGCGCGGCGTGCGCGGGCACGGTGGGCGGGCGTATTGCCGGCACCCACAAACCGCGCGACTCCAGCGCGGCCGACGCCGCCACCGCGGCCGCGCTGCTGCCGACGATCAGCGGCTGAATTGCGGTCTGCGATTCGGCCAGCTGCCAGCGCGCGGGTGCTCCTGCGGTGACCCGCGGTGGCGACGGGTCGCGTCCGTGCGGTGTTGAGTTTGCGGTTGCGCTGGCCGACACGGCTTCGACAGGCTCAGCGCGAACGGAGGGAAGAACGGACGACCAAAAAGACGACCAAACGGAGGGCAAAACGGGTGCGCCGACTTGCAGATCGGCGACCCCGGCGCGCACATCGGCAACGCCCGTGCGCGACGCTGCCATGCCGGCGGGCGATGTGGCGACGCTGGTGTGCAACGCGGCAACGCCTGCGCGCAATGCGGCGACACGCTCGCCCAGTTGCCGCCGCAGCCGCGCGCCTTCGTCGCCTTGCAGCAAGCGCAGGCTCGCCCGCGCCGCATGCGCCACTGCAGGCGGCGATGCGGTGGTGTAGATGTACGGCCGCGCGCTTTGCACCAGCCACTCGATCACCGTGCGGTGGGCTGCCACGAACGCGCCCGCCACACCCGCGGCTTTGCCCAAGGTGCCCATGTAGATCAGCCGTTCGCTGCGCAGCCCGCAGTGCGCCAGCACGCCAGCGCCTTGCGCGCCGAGCACGCCGAAGCCGTGCGCATCGTCGACGTAGACATACGCGTCGTGCCGCTCGGCCAGTGTCAGCAATTCGGGCAGCCGCGCCAGGTCGCCATCCATGCTGAACACGCCATCGGTGGCGATCAGTTTGCGCGGCGTGGTGCAGGCGGCCAGCCGCCGTTCAAGGCCCGCGATGTCGTTGTGCGGATAGGTATACGAGGTGGCTTTGGCCAGCCGCGCGCCGTCGATCAGCGAAGCGTGGTTGGCCACGTCGGCGTAGATCGATGTGTCGGCATCGCCCAGCGCAGTGAGCACCGCCAGGTTGGCCAGGTAGCCGGTGCAAAACGACAGCGCGCGCACCTCGGGCAAATGCGGCGACAGCAGCTCTGCCAGGTCGTCTTCGAGCAGCGCGTGCGCGCGCGAGTGGCCGCTGATCAGGTGCGACGCGCCGCTGCCTGCGCCATAGCGCCGTGCGCCGTCGGCCCAGGCTTCGACGAGCGTCGGGTGGTTGGCCAAACCGAGGTAGTCGTTGCTGCAAAAATTGAGCAGCTGACGGGTTGCCGCGCCATTTGCGCGGCCATCGACTGCGACACTTTGCAGCGGCGCGCACGGCGTCTCGGCGATGCGGCGGGTGCGTCGCAGCGATTGCGCATCGCGTTCGGCAAGCTGCAGTGCCAGGTGTTTCAACATGGCTTCAACGACGCCAACGGGGATTCAAACCACCGCATGCAAGGTGGCCAGCGTGCGCTCGGCCAGGTACGCCACATGCTCGTCGTTCAGCAGATACGGCGGCATCAAGTACACCGTGCGACCGATCGGGCGAATGAGCAAACCGTGGGTGCGGCCGGCCAGGTGAAAGCGCTCGGCAAAGCGTTCACCAGCAGACGATTCACGCACATCGAACGCCCAAATCATGCCGTGCTGGCGCAGGTGTTCGATGCGCGCGTCGCCTTGCAAACGCGCCGCCAACGCGGCGGTGAGCTGCGCGCCGGTGTCGCGGTTGCGTTGCAATACCGGCTCGGTATCGAAGCGGTCGAGCACCGCCAGCGCCGCCCGACACGCCAGCGGGTTGCCGGTGTACGAGTGCGAATGTAAAAAGCCGCGCGCGCTGCTGTCGCCTAAAAACCGCTGGTAGATCGCGTCGCTGGCCAACACCAACGACAGCGGCAGGTAGCCGCCGCTGATGCCCTTCGACAAGCACAGCAGGTCGGGCCAGATGGGTGGTGCTTTCGAGTCGCTGGGCGTCGCCTGCTCAAACGCAAAAAAGCTGCCGGTGCGGCCACAGCCGACCGCAATCTCGTCGGCAATCAAATGCACTTCGTAGCGATCACACAGCGCGCGCACCTCGCGCAAATACAACGGGTCGTGCATCGCCATGCCGGCGGCGCACTGCACCAGCGGCTCGATGATCAGCGCGGCGATGTGTTCGGCGCGCGACTCGAACAGCGCCGCTACCTCGGCAGCCGCGCGCTGCGCCACGCTGGCTGCCGATTCGCCCGGTGCGGCCTGCCGCGCGTCGGGCGACATCACCACATGCGAGCGCATCAGCAGCGGGTCGTAGGCGTCGCGAAACACCGCCACATCGGTGACCGCCAGCGCGCCGATGGTTTCGCCGTGGTAGCCGTGGCGCAGGCAAACGAATTCGCGCTTGTTGGCCTGGCCCCGATTGCGCCAACTGTGAAAACTCATCTTCAGCGCGATCTCGACCGCCGACGCGCCGTCGCTCGCAAAAAACGTGTGACCCAGCGCGTGCCCAGTGCGCGCCGACAAGCGTTCGGCCAGCTCAACTGCGGGCGCGTGGGTGCAACCGGCCAGCATCACGTGTTCCAGCGTGTCGAGCTGGTCTTTCAACGCTGCGTTGATGCGCGCATCGCCGTGGCCGAACAGGTTGACCCACCACGAGCTGGTGGCGTCGAAATAGCGCGTGCCTGCGTGGTCTTCGAGCCACGGGCCGTGCGCCCGCGCCACCGCCAGCGGCGGCACCTCGTCCATGCGCTGCATTTGCGTGCACGGGTGCCACACGCTGGCAATGCTGCGTTGCTGCCAGGCGGCGTCGAGCGACGCAGCGGCGGGCAGTGGCAGTGGCAGTTGCGTCGGCGTTGGCGGCGGTGTGGGGCAGTGGGCGGTGGGCATGGCGGCAGCGAGATGCAGCGTTGATTATCGAAGCGCGGCCAATTGCCCCCGCAGCGCTGCGGGGGCCGTCAACCTGGTGCGCTGCGGTTGCCGTTGCCGTTGCCGTTGCGGTTGCGCTGCGGTTGCCGTTGTGGGGGCGGTGCCGAGTCCATGGAGCCGGTTTCGCGTGGGCAACACAACCCCATCCACCCGGGCTGCATATCGGTTGGGGTTGTGTTGCCCACGGTGCCTGCGTTACAACCGGTCGATGAATTTTGGCGAATCATTTTTGGCGGGCACCACCGTGCTGGTGTGCTTGGTGCTGTTGCTGCGATTGACGCTGGGCCCGGCGCGGCAGCAGCGGTTCGACCGCACCGCGCGCCGCTGGGGCTGGCGCATCCGCTCAGCCGCCATGGCCTGCTGGGCTACGCGCAGCCGCGTTGCTGCGCTGTGGCGCCAGGTGCGACACGGGCCGGCTGCGCGCCGCCACGCGAAGCGCGCCGCAGCCGACGCCATCGAACGTGCCCGCGGCGGCCGCGGGCCACAGGCTGGCGACTGGCGCGGCAATGTCTACACGCCGAAATCATTCCGCAAGTCGCCCGCACCGGGTGTTCCCGAGTCAGGCCCCGCCATGCCGAAGCCAACCGACCCTGCGCCGCCCCCGCCCCCAGTGCCGCCGCACACCTTGCATTGATGGCGGTGCCCACCGTGGCGGGCGGGTTGCGCGCCTTGACCAGCCAATTTCCCCGCGCTGGGCAGCTTGCGCTGATTGCGCTGCGGCCCGAGCGGCACGCACCAGCGGTGTCGGTGCCGCGCGCGCTGGCACTGGCGGGGCACGGCTTGCAAGGCGACCGCAGCGCAGCCAAGGCGGGCCAAGTTGCCACCAGCGCTGCAGGCTATACACCTGGCACCCGCATGGTCGCGGTCAGTAAACGCCAGGTCACTTTGATACAAGCCGAGCACCTGCCGGTGATTGCGGCACTGGCCGGGTGGCACGAGGTCGATGCGCTGGGGCTGCGGCGCAATCTGGTGGTGTCGGGTTTGAACCTGCTGGCCGCGCGCAGTTTGTTCAAAGACACGCCGCTGCGGCTGCGCATCGGCGCTGCGGTGGTGCTGCACCTCACCGGCCCGTGCGAGCCGTGCTCGCGCATGGAAGCGCTGCTCGGCCCCGGCGGCTACAACGCGATGCGCGGCCACGGCGGCCTGACCGCGCGCATCGAGGTCGGCGGCTGGTTGGCAGTAGGCGACGCGGTCGTGTGCGAGGCGGCGGAGGTCGAAGGCGAAGCCGAATAAGTGCTGTGCAGCCCCGCGCCGGGTCACTTTTTCAGCATCTCGCGCAGCCCGTCGCACGGGTCGGGCCGTGCGATGCGGCTGGTGAACCAGGCGTCGTCGTAGGGCGCGTCGGCGGCGGTGGTTCCGTCATCGGCGCGCTCCAGCAAGCCGATGCTGAAAATGTCGGTGATGTCGGTGATGTCGGTGATGCCGGTGATGCCGGTGATGCCGGTGACACGGCTATCGGGTGTCAGGTCTTTAGGTCGCAGGTCGGGCGTCGCCAAATAGTGCGGCACCGCGACGTCACGGCGCACGTGGCCATTGCCTGCGATCAGCACCACCCGCGTGCCCGGGGGTGCGGCGGCCATCGCTTGTGCCAAAGCTGCGTCGCGGGTGCGTTGGGCCAGCGCCATCGCGGGCAGCATGGCGGCGGGCAACGCACCGCAGTGGCCTTCATCGACCTGGCGCAGCACCTCGGCGTTTTGCTGCGCCGACCATGGCGCGGACAACAGCGGCTGCAGGTCAGCCGGGGCCTGCGCCGCGCCGCCGCGCACCACGCTGCTGGCTTCAGCACGGCCCAAATTGCCGCCCACCACGGTGGCACCCGCCGCCAATGCGGCATCGAACAGCGGCCGGTGCAGCGGCCACGCCCAGCCGGTGCGGTCGAGCTGGCCAGCGGCGATCACCGCATCGGTGGTGCGTGCGGCCGCTTGCACGGCCGCGTTGTATTGGCGGTCGATTTGTTCGAACACCACCCAGGTCGGCCGGCCATCGGCCAGCAGCGCGCGCAACAGCTCGGCACGCACGCGGTGGTGTTCGGGGTGGTCGTGAATTTCACCGAGCAGCACATAGCGCGCACTGCGCATGCGGTCAGCCGCAGCGGCGATGTCGATCGGTTGCCCGGCCACATTGGCGGCCGCTATCGCAGCCAGCGGCGCGGCCAGTGGTGGTGATGGCGATGGCGATGGTGGTGGCGCGACGCTGCTGCACGCGGCTACCGCCCACAGCACCGCCAGCGCCAGCGCATGGCGGCGCACGCGGCGCGAAATCCAACTTCGCGCGTCAGCGCCTGGCACAAGTTGCGTCGGTGTACTTTCATTGCGCCGACATTTGGACGCGGGTGGGTGAGTCAGTTGGTACATGTCATCGGTGCGTGGCGTTGGATAATGGGTATGGTACGAATTCAAGAGCTTGGTATATACCCGAATATGATAAACCCGCATCACTCTGACGAGCGATAGTGATTAATTACTACTTGGCGCGGGGTATTATTTGTCCCATCGTGTCGTCACCGCATTTCGCAAGAAAAAGTCACGTAGTTAATAAACCATTGCGATATCGATAAACTAAAGCACCGGCCTACCTTGCGTTTTTCACGCAGATTACGCAGATTATTTACGCGCTTTGTCTTCACTCAACCCAATTTCGAAAGTGCCGAACATCCGTTGCACCAGATTTCTTTCATGTTAATCACTTCGTCGAGCAACGCTAAGCGGATTAGCGGCGAAGACAATAACCCGCTGCGTAAAAGCCCAACCTGATTGCTGAAGCTGCGCGTCAAAAATGAAATTCAATCCAAAGGAGCCAACATGACATCGGTGTCCGCGCCACATTTGTTCAGGTTAGTCAGCTTAGCGACTGCGTCGCGTCTCGCTACCGCATGCACGCTGTGGTGCGCGAGCAGCGCCTACGCTGGCGTATCCATTGCCGGCACCGGCACCGGTGCGGCCGGCGGCATGACGCCGACCAACGCCACCGCGCTGCAAGTCAACCGCGCTGGCGGCACGGGCCACATGGCGGTGATTCCGTACTTCAGCACCCAAAGCGGCAACACCACGCTGGTCAACATCACCAACACCGATCCGGACAACGGCAAGGTGGTCAAAGTGCGGTTTCGCAGCGCGGTCAATGCCGACAGCGTGTACAACTTCACCGTGCTGCTCAGCCCGGGCGACGTGTGGGCGGCCAACATCAGCCAGGGCTCCGACGGCCGCTCGGCATTGACCACCAGCGACCGCTCCTGCACGCTGCCCGCGGTGGTCAATGGCCCGTTCGTGACCGACCGGTTGCCGCTGTCTGCGCTTACGGTGGCACAGCAAGCCGAGTGGACGCGTGAAGGCTATGTCGAGATCATCACGGTGGCCGACATCACACGGTCTGCCGCGGGCACCAACCCACTGGCCACCGCGATCGCCAACACGGCTGCCGGCCCGCTGTGCGGTACCGCGTTGACTGCATTGGCCACCAACCCCAGTAGCGAAGCGGCCGCAGCCGGCGCGGGGCTGGACACGCCGTCGGCCGGTTTGCTGGTCAGCTCGATTCTCATCAATGTGGCCGGTGCATCGGTGGCATGGACCACGCCCACCACCGCGATCACCGCAGTCGACAGCGCAGGCAACCCGGCACGCGGGCGGATGGTGTTTTCGCCGCAAACCGCTGCCACCGCGCCCAACAGCGACCTGTACACCAACGACCCGCTATTGCGCACGGTGGCAGGGGGCGGCTCGGGCAAGCTGGCTGCCAAGCAACACGACCTGCCCGATTTATCGACGCCGTATGTGGGCAGCGGCACCAATGCGGTGGACTTTCCGTTTCGGCATGTGGAAAGCCTGGCGCAGCTGCTGGCGGTAAAGACGCTGCGCAACGAGTATTTGGCCGAACCCAGTATCAACGCACACACCGACTGGACATTCACGCAACCGTTGCGGCGGTTTGCCTACGGCGTCGATTACAGCGCGAGCCCGTTCGCATCGGTTTCCAATGGCGGCGTGGCTGGGCCTACGAGATATTCGGATTACCGGGCATTACCGAGCGTTTTGCCAAACGGCTGCCTGGAGGTGGGGCAATTTCCTCGCATGACGCTACGTGATCGTATGGGCGGAGATATCGCTGGATTTCCTGGCAGCATTTACCGAGGCTACTGCGTTGGAGTAACCTTAGTTATAAGATTTAGAGATTCTCTTTCTGAATCAGTCTCAGCTGTACTTCGTAACTCGCTTTCGACTGTAGACGCAGAACCCCTCACTGATAGTTTTCTCGAGAGGGATTCCACCGTCGCCGGGTGGGGGGTATTGGGTACTAGTAACCAGTTTGGCAACGGCTTACCCGTTGTTGGCGCTGCATACATCCAAGCCACTGGCCCACAGGTAGCAGGCAAATCCACCAACTTTGGCGTGCTTTACAACCATGATGTGAGTCGGTGAACGGTTTCGGTTGCTGCGCGGTAATGCGAAAGCGACTACCGCGGGCGTGGTTCTCACCGAGGGCGATTTGCGCCAACCGCGCGTTGCAGTGCCCGAACTACCGGGGCGGGTGGCAAGGTGACCTCGACTGCAGCACGCGGGTCGGTGCCTGAGCTGACGGTGCCCAGTCCGCATGCGCACTTGCGCACATGGACCCGCGGGCTCACGGGCGTGCGGGCTCACGGGCGTGCGGGCGTGCTGCGACTCGCCGCAGTTGATCTGGTCAGCTGCGGCGTAGCCGCCGCCACCCCAGCCCCGCGGACGTGTCGGCGCGCGGCCGGTATTCGCAGCCTATGTGGCCGGCGTAGCCCAGCTCGTCGAGCAGGTCGAACAAATATGGGTAGTTGATTTCTCCGACATCGGGTTCGTGGCGGCCGGGCACGCCGGCGATCTGGATGTGGCCGACGCCGGCGAGGTGCCGACGCAAGCGCGTGGCCAGATCGCCTTCCATGATTTGGCAGTGGTACAGGTCCATCTGCACCCGCAGGTTCGGCTCGTTGACTTCGGCAACGATGTCGTGTGCCTGCTGCTGGTAATACAAAAAATAACCCGGCATGTCGCGCGTGTTGATCGGCTCGATCAGCAGCGTGACGTGCTGCAACGCGGCAGCCCGCGCGGCGCGGCGCAGGTTGGCCACATAGGTGCAGTGCATTGCATCGCGGTCGGCCGGGCTGGCGTTCGCGGCAACCAGCCCGGCCATCACATGCAGCAGATGGCAGCCGCTGGCTTGTGCGTAGCGCAGCGCGATGTCCAGCGACGCCGTAAATTCGGCCTCGCGCCCCGGCAGCGCCGCGATGCCGCGTTCGCCGGCGTCCCAGTCGCCCGGTGGCAGGTTGAACAACACCTGGCGCAAACCATGGCGCTGCAACTGCGCGGCGAGTTCGACCGCGCTCAGCGCGTACGGAAACATGCATTCGACCGCGTCGAAACCGTCGGCCGCCGCGGCCGCAAAGCGGTCGGCGAACGCGTGTTCGGTGTACATCATCGACAGGTTGGCGGCGAATTTCGGCATCGGGAAACGGTCTCGTGGCGGCGTGGTGCGGCGCGTTGTGGTGACTTGTGTCGCGGTGCGAGTTACTTCAACCGGCGCAGCGCAAGCTCCCACTCGGTGCGCAATACGTTATCGGCGTCATCAACCCGATCGGCACCTGCCGCCGCAGGTTGGTGTGGTTGCTGGGCGCGCAATATCGACAGGCCGCGCTCGAGCAGCGCGCGCCGCTCGGCTGCCGAACCCGCGATGCTGCCGAGTTGGCCGAGCTTGCCGCACGCCACTGCCAGGGCGCGCTGCCACTCGACGTTCGCCGGATCGCTGGTGGCCAACCGCTCACGCAGGCGCAGGCTGGTCTGGTAACTTTTCAGCGCACCGGCGCGGTCGCCTGCTTTGAGTTGAATGTCGGCGGTGTTTTCGAACTGGTAGGACAAATTGAATTGCCACTGTGCGTTGCGGGCGCTGCTCGAGGCCAGACGTTCAGCGAGCTCGATGCCGAGCAGGTAGTTCGCAAGCCCTGCGGCGAGTTCGCCTTCTGCGGCTTGCGCCTCGCCCAGTTGCTCGTAGCGTTTCGACAGCTCGAGCTGCTTGACGCCGTTTTTCGGATCAGCGGCCACCGCGCGTTTGAGATCGTCGACCTCGGCCTGCAGGCTCTTCAGCGTGACGCCGCCGTCCGCCGCTTCGGCGGCTGGTTCCGCTGCAGGCGCCGGTGCAGGTGCTGGTGCTGGTGTAGATGTTGGTGCCGGTGCGGGTAGCGCAGCCGCCACAGCACTTATCGCCACAGCACCCACCGCCACCATCACCAGCAGCGCAGCCGTGGTGTGCAGCCGCCGCCAGGCTGGGGTCATCGTCGTCATGCGGTTTCCTTCAAGGCAGCGTCGGGTGTGCTTCAGCCGGTTTACTTCAGCCGATTCAACGCGCGTTCGAACTTGCCGATCATTGGCGCATCGGCTTCCCGCAGTACCTTGCGGTTGTGTTGGTTGCGCAGGATGTCGAGCCCTTTTTGCAGCAGCGCGCGGCGCGTCTCCACCGGGCCTGCGGTGCTGCCGAGCTCGGCCAGCGTCCAGCACGAGACCATCACATCGCGCTGCCATTCGGCGTTTTGCGGATCGGTAGCGGCCAGCCGTTCGGCCAGCGCCAGGTCGGCGCGCCAGCTTTGCGCCGCACCGGCTTTGTCGCCCAAGGCCAGCTGCGCCTCGCCGATCTGGTTGTGGCTCACCGACACATCGCGCTGCCATTGGGTGTTGCGCGGGTCGCTTTCAGCAAGCCGCTGGCGTATCGCCAAGCTGGTTTCGAAGTTCACCAGCGCGCCAGCGTGGTCGCGTTGCGCCACCTGCAACGAGCCGAGTTTTTCGTGGCTCATCGACAGGTCACGTTGCCAGCTCAGGTTGGCGCTGTCACTGGCCGCCAGCCGCTTGCGGATGGCCAGCGCGGCGAGGTAGTTTTTTTGTGCGCCTTTGAAGTCGCTGCGTGCCAGCAGCATGTTGCCGATTTTGTTGTGGCTCATCGACAAGTCGCGCTGCCACACGCTGTTGTCGGCGTCGACGCCCGCCAAGCGCTGCGAAATCGCCAGCGCCAGTTGGTATTGCTGCATGGCGGCGAGCGTATCGCCCTCGGTCTCGCGCAGGTCGCCGATCTTGTTGTAGCTCACCGCCACATCGCGCTGCAAGTCGTCGTCTGCGGGGTCGTTGGCGGCCAGGCGCTGGGCGATCACCAGCCCGGCCTGCTGGCTTTGCAACGCGCCGGCCATGTCGCCCTGCTCGGCCTGCATATTGCCGACCTTGGCGAAGCTCACCGACAGGTCGCGGTGCAGCTCGGCATCGTTCGGGGCACTGGCCGCCAACCGTTCAGACACCGCCAAACCGGCACGGTAGTTTTTCAGCGCAGCGGTGCTGTCGCCTTGGGCGACCTGCTGGTCGCCGAGGTTGTCGTAGCTGGCCGACAAGTCGCGCTGCAGGCGCACATCGCGCGGGCTGGCTGCCGCCAGCGCAGTCGCAATCGCCAGGCTGGCCTGGAAGCTTTGCACCGCGCCGTCGCTGTCGCCCTGGGCGGCTTGCAGTTCGCCCAGGTTGTCGTAGCTGATCGACAAAGTGCGTTGCTTTTTCAGATTGCGCGGGTCTTTCGCCGCCGCTTTTTTGGCGATCGCCAACTCCGCCTGCAGGTTTTGCAGCGCGGGTTCGGCGTGCAGGGCCGGGCAGCTGAAAACAAGTGCGGCTGCGAGCAGCCAGCGGGCGAGATGGGTTCGGTGGGGGTTCAATACGTTTTTCATGAGCGTAGGTTTTGTCGGCAGGCGTGTCGCATCGTTGTGCCGTTGGCACTCAGCTCGGCCCACCCGTCGGCCTTGAAGGGCGGGGCTGTGGCTAGCAGCGGGATAGAAAGTGCTGCGCGAAAACGCCGTGCGCTTTGTATTGGCATAGCGCGTGTGTTGAGCATTGATGTCTGAAGTTGATGCGGCCGCAGAAGATTTACCGCACAGCAAAATTGAAGGTTGTGTTCAACGCGGCAAACATCGTTGACCACGCGGACAACGTACAAAGTACGACTGCGACTACAGCAAAAGCGAGCACGGTCGACAAGCTTTGAGACTTGGTCTTGCTGAACGGCAGCACGAAGGCAAAAATCAAAAAAGCTGACCAGTGTTGAGAGTACAGAAACGTCTCAGATCCAAAAATGGTGAGCAGGAGCGCATTGAAAATCAACACCGCTGAAACGGCTCTACCCGTCGTTGCATTAATTGAGCGCTTTTGCCAGAAGGCAAATAAAGCGCCCAGTCCCAGCCAACCCAAAATAATCCATGCGGTGGACTTTTTCGCCGGCTCTACGCTGAAGGAGTACTGATACAGATCACTGATCTGCGCCCCTGCGTTTGGCACGCTGTGTATGCGCGGTGCGACCAACGCCGAGAAAAGGCTTGCAGGCAACTCCACAAAACCAGCCAACGAAGCGCTGTGGGAAAAGTGATCGACCCACCACGCGGCCTTCCAGGCAACCGACACGTTGCCGGTTCCAGGCTCGAATGCCATGCGATCGGCGACAACTGCGCCAAGACAGAAGCCCACTGCGATTACTGCCGCGATGGCCGCCTCACACACCGTCCGACGCACACGTCCCGCTTTGCAACGAATGGCCGCCCACACGGTTATGCAAAGCAAGCCGTTGGTTACGGTGATGCCAGTCATCCAGCACGCCAGCGTGAGCCACTGTGCTTGCACCGATCTGGTGTTCAGCCGTTCGGGATGCTGCGCCGCAATGACAGCTAGTAAAAGCAGCGCAGCAACTCCGGCACCGCTCAACGCAAAGGACTCGGGCAGTGCTGCAAACACGGTTTGGCTGAAACAAAACTGCGACAGCAGCAATCCCGCCAGTCGCGCGCGGCGAGAAAAGCCAGCAAAACAAAAAGCTCGCCAGCACAACCAGCCGGCCAAACCGGAAAAAAGTGGTGAGACGATGAGGGTCGCAGCTCTTCGAACGGCGCCCGGCGAAACCATCCCCGTCGCCGCAGCGACAAAATCAAAAGCGCGCACGGGTGCGTTGACGAACAGTGCAAATGCAGGATGAATGAGTCGACCGTAATCGGAGCCATCGGCGATCGCCGACACGTACTGGTTGGGATCGGCATCGAAAAAGACGTCGTACTGGTTGAAGACCCCCAGCCGCTGCAGCTTAAGTGCCAAGCACCACTGCGTGATGGAAAGCAAAAGCAAGAGTGCGATCACCGCGACCGCTTCAAATTTGTCAGCTTTTGATGGTGTGCCGGATGCCGCCGCTGAATCTTCGGAGTGACGCGCCTCGAAAAAACTGAGTTGTTGCGATCTTTGGGTCGTCCGCGCCGAAGCAAATATATTTTTCGTAATGTCTGACTCCAAAACGCGCCGCACAGTGGCTTTTATCGCGCAACGAAAAGTAGCTGACAGTTTTGCGTTTTCTGGCCATGGCTTTAAGGCGGCACAGCGCAAACAAGTTTAAGTTTGGTGATGCGGATCGACCGCGGATGCTTGAAGTAAGCGTCGTGCGAACCGAGTGCATCGAGCGCACCCGCGCTCTCGATGAGGACAATATCGCGTTTGGGTTGCTTGACAAGAGGGCGGTGCGCCTAGAAGGAAAAGGTTGGTGGTCGCGTCTTTTGATGATTCTCCGTTCGCGCTGCTCGATGACCGCGATGCCACGCCGCAGCGGCCGACCAGCCGGCTGTACACCGGCTTTCTGCGCGCGCACCACTGCACCGATGCGGCCACGCTTGACGCGATGTGGGCGCAGGTCGACGCGGATGTGCGCGCCGGGCTGCATGCGGTGGTGCTGGCCGATTACGAATGGGGCGCGAAGCTGCTGCGGGCCGGTCACCTGGGGTTGCCGGGCGATGACACCTCGGCATTGCGGGTGCTGGTGTTTGCCGAGTTGGCGCGGTTGTCGCGTGATGCGGTCGATGCCTGGCTTGCGCAATGCGAGGGCACGGCCGAGCCCGGCGCGGCCGGTGTGACGCGGCTGCGATCGTCGGTGGATGCGGCGCAATTCGAACGGGCCATCGCGCGCATCCACACCGCCATTCAGGCCGGCGAGACCTACCAGGTCAACTACACCTTGCGGCTGCATGCCCAGGCGTACGGCGCGCCGGTGGCGCTGTACCGGCGGCTGCGCGCGCTGCAGCCGGTGGCGTTCGGCGCGTTCATACAACTGCCGCCCAGTAGTCTGCGCGATGCCACGACGCATGTGCTGTCGTGCTCGCCCGAACTGTGTTTGCGGCACGACGACGGTGTGCTCACCGCGCGGCCGATGAAGGGCACCGCACCGCGCGTGGGCATGCCGACGGCCGACGTGGAGGCCGCGCGCGCGCTGGCGCACGATCCGAAAAACCGCGCTGAAAATTTGATGATCGTCGACCTGCTGCGCAACGACATCGGCCGCATTGCACAAACCGGCTCGGTCAGCGTGCCGACGATGTTTGCGGTGGAGCCGTACGCCACCGTGTTGCAAATGACCTCCACCGTGCAGGCGCGGTTGCGCCCCGAGGTGACGTTTCCGGAGTTGTTGCGCGCGGTGTTTCCATGCGGCTCGATCACCGGCGCGCCCAAGCACCACACGATGGAGTTGATCGCCGGGTTGGAGTCGACGCCGCGCGGTTTGTACTGCGGTGCCATCGGCTGGATCGATGAGCCGGCTGCCGATCGGCCGACACCACGGATCGGCAACTTTTGCCTGTCGGTGGCCATACGCACCATCACGCTGGGGCCTGAGGCGGGTCGTGACACGCCGGGTCTGCGCGCGGCCACGCTGGGCATCGGCGCGGGCATCGTGCTCGACAGCGTGGCGGCTGACGAATGGGCCGAGTGCTGGTTGAAGTCGCATTTTTTGAGCCGCGCCGCACCGGGTTTCGAGTTGTTCGAAACGATGCTGGCCACCGCAGCCGTTGGCGTCGCGCACTTCGACCGCCACCTGGCGCGGCTGGCCGACAGCGCCCGCGCGCTGGGCTTTGCATTCGACCGCGACGCGGCGCAGGCGCTGATTGCCGCCACGCTCGCCGGCTTGTCGGCGGCACCGGCCGCGCGCTACCGGCTCAAGCTGACGCTGGCGCACGACGGCCGGTTGCGCCTGGCGCAGGCCGTGCTGCCCGCGTTGCCCCACGCCGCCGGCGACGCCGCGGTGCACTTGCTGATCGCTGAGCAGCGCTTGCCGAACCAGCAGCCGCTGTCGGCTTTCAAAACCACGCTGCGCCAGGCCTACGACGACGGCGTGCGTGCGGCCGAAGCGGCGGGCGCATTCGACAGCTTGTTTTTCACCGCCGACGGCCGCCTGGTCGAAGGCGGCCGCACCTCGGTGTTTGTGAAACTCGATGGCGTGTGGTGCACGCCGCCGGTGGCCGATGGCGCGCTGCCCGGCGTGATGCGCGCGCTGGTGCTCGAGGGCGCTGCGTGGCACGCGGTCGAGCGCAGCTTGTGGCGCGCTGACCTCGACCGTGCCGACGCGGTGATGGTGTGCAACGCGTTGCGCGGCCCGTTGACCGCGCGGGTGATAGCCGGCGGCGCGGTGCATGGTGGGCCGCGAAGTTAAGGCCGCGAATGTAGGGCGGTGAACCCGGCATCTGTGCGAATTTCCCTTACGCCCGCGCCGTGCCGGCCGATAACTAGTGCAAGGCAGTTGCCACCGAGGGCAGCGCCGCCAAGCCGTCGCGCACAAGGGAATTGCTATGAAGCTGGAGACCATCGTTGTCGCCGTGGCCACAAGAATCGACGCAGATTGCGCGTTCATTTCTGAGTACGTGGTGCGCCGCCACATCCGCTCGATATTGCTCAAACGCACCGCCTTGGCTACCTTGCCGATCGACCCGGTGCGCCGTGACTACGCCGAAAGCGACGCGCTGCACCAATGCATCGACTGCGCCGCCTATTTGTTTTTGGCCGACCTCGTGCGTGCCAGCGAAATCAGCGACGCTGCACTGGCCCGCTGGCAATTGCACCGTCCTGCCTGACCCATCCGCACGGCACCGAACCGGGTGCGCGCAGCCTTGCCACAGCTGACGCGGCGACGCGTTAAAACTTGCTGCCGAGTTCGCCTTTGACCGCACCGGCGGCGGACGCTGAGGCAGCTGCCGCGGGCAACTTCAAGCGGCGAATTCGATCCATTTCAGGTTGGTTTTCACGCACCGCTTCGCGCGCCACATCGGCATACGTCAGCGTCGCGTCGCCGAGCGCCGGCTGCCGGTAGGTCAGTGTCATGTCGCCAGCGAACTCCCACTCATAACTGCCGCGCGGTGCAAAGCGGCCCGCAAAGGTCGGCGACACGCGCCGCGCGCCATCGGTGGTGGTCGGCAGGCCGTACTTTTGCACCAGCAAACGGCGCAGCGCTTCGTTGTCTTGGCCGTACGGTTTGATGATGAATTGCACGCTGGCGACCACGCCGCCTTCGGCCACCACCGTCAAGCGCTGCAACGCCGGCACGCCCGCGCCGCGCGCATCGAACGCCAGCGCCTGGTCCGCCGCCGGGCGCTGATCGATGCGTTGCGCACCCGCCGTCAGCGCGGCCGTGATCAACACCTCGGCCGCCGCGTTTTTCAGCGGCACGCCGTACAGCGCCAGCACCGGCCGCGATGTTGACGTTGATGTTGATGTCGATGTCGATGCCGATGCCGATGCGGCCACCGGTGCCGTGTTCGCCAGCTGTGCGAAGGCTGCCTGCGTCTCGCCGCCGCCAAGGGCAGTCAGCGCGATGCCGATCACCAGCGCAGCCGAACCAGGCCTCACCCCGCGAAATTGAATTGCAAGCATCGGTCTAGTTTGGCAGGCGCAGCCTTCAGCGGCAGGGCCGATCTGCCGATACCCTGAATCGAGACTCGTATCCACCCGCCCCACCGCGGGCCACCGCCATGAAACTGCACCTTGCATTTCGACGTCCCCACAGCGCCAGCGCTGTGCTGAAGGCCAGCGCCAGTGCGGTGTTGGAAGCCAGCGCAGGCGCGGTGGGGACGGCCAGCGCCGCATTCGACGCCAGCGCAGAAAAAGCGCGCGTGTCGGAATCACTGGTGCGCAGCGCATCGAACCTGCTGGGCCGCCGCAACGACCGCGACATGATCCACGGCGTGTGCGAGGCACTGACCTTTGCAACGCCGCATGTGCGGCTGGCCTGGACCTGGTTCGGCCCGGCTGATACCGCATCCATCCGGCCGCAGGTGGTGGCCGGGCCGAGTGCCGAGTTCGCGCGCTCGCTGGTCATCGACCGCAACCTGCTCACCGAAATGGGGCCGGCGTTTCGCACGCTGGCGGGCAAAAAGGTCGAGCCGTTCAATGTGTCGCAGCGGTCGTTGTTCGGGCCGTGGCGCGAAGCCGCCGGCCAGCACGGCATCCGCAACACACTGGCGCTGCCGTTGGCGTCCACCGTCAACGCCGACCGTGGTTTGCTGGTGCTGTATGCCAATGTGCCCGACTACTTCGAGCAGGTCGGCGTGGGTTTGTTCGAGGCGCTGGCCGACATGTTCAGCGCGGTGCTTTCGGCTGCGGCTGAACACGCGCAGCTGCGCGAAGCGGCGTACTCCGATGCGCTCACCGGCCTGATGAACCGGCGTGCGGTCGAGCTGGTGTCGCGGCCGATCTTGCGGCTCGATGCGATCGATGCCCCGGCTGCCATGTTGCTGATCGACATCGACCATTTCAAGCGACTGAACGACGCGCACGGCCACGCGGCTGGCGACACCGTGTTGCAAAGCGTGGCCCAGTTGCTGCTGCGCACGCTGCGCAAAGGCGACAGCGTGATGCGCTGGGGCGGCGAAGAATTTTTGGTCTGCCTGCCCGGTGCAGACATCACCTCGGCGCAAATCGTGGCGCGCAAGATGTTGGAGGCGTTTGCGCAAACCACCCACGCGGTGCATGGCAGCGCGGCGATCAACTTGACGGTGTCGATCGGTGTGGCTGAACTGGCGGTTGGCGAGCCGTTTGCCAGCACCGTCGGGCGCGCCGATGCGGCGTTGTACGACGCCAAGCACCAGGGTCGCAACCAGGCCTGCACCGCCGCGCAAGCTGTGCAAACCGCGCTACCCACGGATCGCTGCGAACAGCGCTTGCGGGCGGTTTAGCAGGCCGCATCGCCCGCCGCCAGGCCTGCATTGGCCGAGCCACCGGCCGAGCCACCGGCGTCATTCAGGCAGCTCGCCGGTCGCCTCCAGGATGGCGGCCGTGGTGTTTTGCGCATGCGTCGCAATCTGTGCCAGGTTGCCCGCGATCACATGCAGCGGGTAGGTGCCCGAGACGATGCCGCGAAACCACACCTCGGCCCCCACCGTCTCCGGTGCCAGGCCTTCCACCGCGGCCACCAACGCATCGACCAGCGACGGCAACTCGGCGTCGGCATACAGCGCTTCGCCTTCATAGGTAACGCGGTAATCGAACTGGTCGGCCGCTGCCATGTGGAGTTGTGGGGTGTCGATTTCAATGCGAACGATCATGGCGGGCTCCGGCTGTGGTGGTGTCATTTTGAGACGGTGCGGCGGTGCGCTTTTCAACGCGTCGCCGGTATCCCCGTGTTCAGGGGCTGGTGCTTTGTCAATGCTGCGCACACACTCCAAACACTTTGCGGTTGGAAGTAGGTCGACTGGAAAGTTTCTTCCACGCTTTCTGGAGCACGTATGAAAAAAACTTCTTCTGCCTTGCTCGCACTGTTCGCAGCCTTCGGCGCGCAGGCAGCTACGGTGACTTTTACCGACTCATTCGGTTTGGCCACCACCAACTGGACGCATCTGCTCGGCGCAAGCCAATTCAACGGCGCGCTGGGCACCCTCAATTCGGCGACGTTTTCTTTTAGCGACGACATCGTGCAGCGCTTCAGGGCTGAAAACACCGGCGCGGGTGCCGACACGCTGACACCGGTTGCCGGTGCAACTTTCTCGTTTCGCAAGAGCCTGGTTACGCTGCTGACGACGAATGTCAATACCACCGGCGCCTCGTTCGCAGCCACTGCATTTGACGGCATCAGGGACTTCGCCGGAACCTCTGGCGTCGACTTCGGCACCCTTACCGCCTCCGACACTGGCGTTATCACGCTGACCGGGGCTCCGTTAGCCGCACTTATCGGCACCGGCACGCTGGGTTCGGTGGGCTTCGATGTGCGGGCGTTTGGAACCGGAGCGATCAGTTCCGACAACGGCAACCTGGACTCGTCGATCGCCACCCAGGCGCGCTACAACTTGAGGCTGGATTACGACTACACCGCAGGCAACAGCGTGCCGGCCGTACCTGAACCAGAGACCTGGGCGCTGATGGGCCTGGGGCTGGCAGGCGTTGGTTTTGCTGCGCGTCGCCGCAAGGTGTGACGCTACCCAGGTCAACTGAGAGCCCGGCAGTGCCGGGCTTTTTTGTGGCTGGAGCGGTTGGGTTGCGGTGCGGTGGGTTGCGCTTGAGCGCGGTGTCGCACCGTGACAGCAGTGGTGTCAGTGGTGTCAGTGACGGCAGTGGCGGCAGTGGTGGCAGTGGCGGCAGTGGTGGCAGTGGTGGCAGTGGCGGCCTGCGGTCGCTTGGCTAAAGACCTGACACTACGGGAACAGGCTGGTTTTTGCGGTTCCGCTTGTATGCGGGGCACTGCGCCGGGTTCCGCCCCGGCAGGCGGGTAACTTTCATTTGTGGGCCCAAATAAAAGTCACCAAAGCAAAGGGCCTCAACACCAGCCGATTTGACTTGTCCGCTGCGGCTACACACCTACTTGGTCGGCTCTGGCACGAGAACATTCACCGAACTACTTGGCCGGTTTCCTCGCTCATGTTCAGCCGCTTGTTGTCGGCACGGCTCGGCCTTTGGCCATCGTGGCGATGAACCGCAGGGTCGAGCCGTAGCGGCCATTGGTTGTGCCGATTAGCGCGGTGACCAATGCGGTAGTTCGGCGTGCGTTCGGTGCCTGAGCCTTTCGCGACCGGCCTGTAGCCGAAGCGTGACACCCAAATCGGCTGGCGTTCAGGTCGTTTGTTTTGGTGACGTTTATTTGGACCAGCAAATAAAAGTTACCCGCCTGCCGGGGCGGAACCCGGCGCGGTCTGACCAACAAACAAAT
>JAYUGJ010000094.1:0-31872 GCA_043738425.1 Burkholderiales bacterium | reverse complement strand
AGCAACCACCAGACTCAATGAAGTTCATCCAACCTTCCCATGACCCCTGGCACACGGTGCACGGCGACGACGGCCCGATGGTCACCGTGACACCGCTGCCGAATCGGCTGCTGACCTGGCTGCAATGGCACGGTGTGCGCAACCACTGGCCGGTGGGCATGCCGGTCGGGGTTATTTTCGACAACGACCTGGACACGCGCGAGCTCGTGGCGGACCTGCCGCGACTCGGTCTGATCGCATTGCAATTCCCCAAGTGGGTCGACGGCCGCGCCTACAGCCAGGCGCACCTGCTGCGATCGCGTTATGGCTTCAAGGGCGAAGTGCGCGCCATCGGCGAGGTATTGGTCGACATGCTGCCGCTGCTGCAGCGCACCGGGTTCGACGCGCTGGTGCTGCGCGCCGACCAGTCGCGCGATGCGGCCGAGCGCGCGTTGACGTTCTTCCCGGGTCACTACCAAGGCGACGTGCAAGACAACCGGCCACGCTTTGCGCGCTCAGCGGCTGAGCTGGCCACCAAAGACAACGACTACCTCAACGCTGGGGCGTCCATATGAGTGCCATCGACCTGTACGCCCGCCACACGCCCGGCTTCGAAGACCGGGTGGCGCATACCGTGGCCATGCTGCAAGGCGCGGCCAACGCCTACGCAGGCAGCATCGTGCAATCGACCAGCCTCGGCGTCGAAGACATGGTGGTCACCGATTTGATTGCGCGCCACCGCATCGGCATCGCCGTGGCCACGCTCGATACCGGGATGCTGCACGCCGAAACGGTGGCGCTGATCGGCCGCATCGAGCAGCGCTACGCGATGGCGGTCGAGGTGTTCAAGCCGATCACTGAATCGGTGGTGCACTTCGTGGCCGCGAACGGCAAGGACGCGATGTACCAAAGCCTGGCATTGCGCAAAGCCTGCTGCAGCATGCGCAAGATGGAACCGTTGGCGCGCATGTTGGCCGGCCGCAGCGCCTGGGTCACCGGGTTGCGCCGCGAGCAATCGACCAGCCGCGCAGTGGTGCCGTTCAGCGAAGTCGATGACCAAGGCCGCAGCAAGTTCAACGTGTTGGCCGAATGGACATGGGCCGATGTGTGGCATTACATCGCCAGCCACGACGTTCCCTACAACCCGCTGCACGATGCGTTCATGCCGAGCATCGGCTGTGCACCGTGCACCCGCGCCATCGGCGTCGGCGAAGACTTTCGGGCAGGACGCTGGTGGTGGGAGGATGAAAAAGCCAAGGAATGTGGCTTGCATGTGAAACACGAACCCGCGCACGAACCCGCGCACGAACCCGCACACGAACCCGCGCACGAGACCGCGCACCAAGCCTCGCAGGTTGCTCCGCATGCGGCCGCTGTACCAACAACTGGAAACCGCACATGACCGCTGCACTGACGGTGGGGCAGTTGCTCCCGCAACTCGATCAAACGCACCTCGATTGGCTGGAAGAAGAAGCCATCTTCATCTTGCGCGAAACCGTGGCGGCGTTCGAGCGGCCGGCGCTGTTGTTCTCGGGCGGCAAGGATTCATGCGTGGTGCTGCGGCTGGCTGAAAAAGCCTTCAAAAGCAAAGACGGTGGTGCCAACGCAGCCGCAGGCCACACCGGCCAATTCAAAGGCCGGCTGCCCTTTCCTTTGCTGCATGTCGACACTGGCCACAACTTCCCCGAAGTGATCGAATTTCGCGACCGCCGGGTGGCGGAAATGGGCGAACGACTGGTGGTGGGCCACCTGGAAGATTCGATCAAACGCGGCACGGTGCGCTTGAGCCACCCGCTCGAGTCGCGCAACGGCCACCAAACCGTGGCGCTGCTCGAAGCCATTGAAGAACACCGCTTCGATGTGCTGATGGGCGGCGCGCGGCGCGATGAAGAAAAGGCGCGCGCCAAAGAACGCATCTTCAGCCACCGCGACAGCTTCGGCCAGTGGCAACCCAAAGAGCAACGCCCCGAGCTGTGGACGTTGTTCAACACCCGCATCAAACCGGGTGAGCACATGCGCGCCTTTCCGATCAGCAACTGGACCGAGCTCGATGTGTGGCTGTACCTCGCGCGCGAAAACATTCCGCTGCCGAACCTGTACTTTGCGCACCACCGAAAAGTCGTCCGCCGCAAGGCTTTGTTGGTGCCGCTGACCGAGGTCACGCCGCCCGAAGCCGGCGAAGTGGTCGAGACCGCGCAGGTGCGGTTTCGCACCGTGGGCGACATGACCTGCACCTGCCCGGTGGAAAGCGCAGCGGCCAATGCCACCGAAATCGTCGCCGAAACACTGAAGGTGACGGTCAGCGAACGCGGTGCCACCCGCATGGACGACCGCACCTCCGAAGCGTCGATGGAACGACGCAAAAAAGAAGGCTACTTTTGATGAGCACGACCACCGCACACCACGGTTCGCCGCCACCGGCCGACCACCGCGCGTTGCGCTTTCTCACCGCAGGCTCGGTCGACGACGGCAAAAGCACGCTGATCGGGCGCTTGCTGTTCGACAGCCAAGGCATCTTGGCCGACCAGCTCGACACGCTGGAAAAGCGCGCCGCCGGTGCGCCTATAGACCTGTCACTGTTGACCGATGGCCTGGAAGCCGAGCGCGAGCAAGGCATCACCATCGATGTGGCGTACCGCTACTTCGCCACCAAGCAACGCAAATTCATCATTGCCGACGCGCCGGGTCATGAGCAGTACACCCGCACCATGGTGACCGCCGCCGCGGGCAGCGATGCGGCCGTGGTGCTGGTCGACATCACCAAGCTGAACACGACACAAACGCCATTGGCACTGCTGCCTCAAACCCGCCGCCACTCGCTGCTGGCGCACTTGCTGCGCGTGCCGAACATCGTGTTTGCGGTCAACAAGCTCGATGCGGTGGCCGATCCGCAGCAAGCGTTCGATGCGGTCAGCGTGGCATTGCGCGCGTTTGCGCAACAAGCCGACATCACGGTTGCGGGCATCGTGCCGGTGTCGGCACTGCGCGGCGACAACGTGACGCAAACGCTGGTGTCGGGCGACATCGACTGGAGCAGCTGGTACGGCGGCCCGACCCTGCTGCAGCTGCTCGAATCGTTGCCCGCGGCACAAGAACGCACCGTGGGAGATTTGCTGATGCCGGTGCAATACGTGGCGCGCGACGACGGCGAGGCCGGCGCAGGCCACCAGCCGCGCAGCCTGTTCGGCCGGATCGCACACGGCAGCGTCAAGGCCGGCGACGAAGTGGAAATTTTCCCGAGTGGCCAACGCGCGGTGGTGGCCGAGGTGCGATTGGCCGGCAGCGTGGTGACGCAGGTCGACGCGGGTTGGTCGGCAGGTGTCGTGCTCGACCGCCAACTCGATGTCTCGCGCGGCGACTGGATTGCGACGCCGAACAGCGTCAACGGCGTGCAAAGTTTCGCCGCCACGCTGGCCTGGCTCGATACCGAACCCGCAGTGGTCGGCCGCAAATACTGGCTGCGCCACGGCAACCGTTGGGTGCAGGCGCGCATTGCGAGCATCGAAAACCGGCTCGACATCCACACGCTGGCAACCGTCGATGCGCACCAACTGGCGGTCAATGAAATCGGCCAGGTGATTGTGGAAACCCAAGCGCCACTGCCGGTAGAAGCCTACGCCTCGAACCGCAGCGGCGGCTCGTTGATCGTGGTCGACCCGACCACCAACCGCACCAGCGGCGCGCTGCTGGTCAGGGTAGCCGCGCTGTGAAACCAATCCCCATCGCACCTTCCGCGCAGAGCGGTCCTGGCCGTGTCGCCTTCGTCGGCGCAGGGCCGGGCCAGGCCGATCTGATCACCATGCGTGGTGCGCAGCGGCTGGCGCAGGCTGACGCGGTGTTGACCGATGCATTGGTCGACCCGGCGTTGCGCGAGCTCGCGCCCCGTGCACGCTGGCTGCAGGTTGGCAAGCGTGGTTTTGCCGACAGCACCGGCCAGGCTGCGATCAACGCTTTGCTGGTGAAAAGCGCTTTCGACGTCGGCCCCGGCGGCTTGGTGGTGCGCTTGAAGGGCGGCGACCCGAGCGTATTCGGCCGCCTGGAAGAAGAACTGCTGGCGATGGCCGAGGCAGGCGTTGCGTGCGAGGTGGTGCCCGGCGTCACCGCGGCGCTGGCCGCCGCGGCCTCCACCCAGCGGCCGCTGACCCGGCGTGGCACAGGCCGCAGCGTGAGCTTGGCCACCGCAATGACGCGGCTGTCGACCCCACATGCAACCCAATCGGAAACCGTGCCCGCGCCGCCCGCAACATCCGGCAGCGACGACGAAGCCGACCCGCTTCACGCCAGCCGTACCGCCGACACTGAAGTGTTCTACATGGCGGGCAAGCAGCTCGGCGCACTGGCCCGCAAACTGGTACGCGCCGGCTGGCCACCGCACACCGCGGTGTGCGTGAGTTCACGTGCCGGCTGGCCCGACGAGTTGCACAGCGACCACCACATCGACACCTTGGCACGCGCCAGCATGCTGCACGCAGGCAGGCCCACGGTGGTGGTGGTGGGTGCCGGGGCCCGAGCGTTGAGTGGCAGCGCGGCACCGCCCGGTGGGGCGCACATCCCTGCATCTTCGATGGCGAAACTGAACCCGTAAAATTTAGGTTGCGCAGGTGTATCTTCTGCGTTTTTTCAACCCTGCTTTTGCAGTTACCCCGAGCTCCAGTCATGACCCACGTCGTCACCGAATCGTGCATCCGCTGCAAGTACACCGACTGCGTAGACGTGTGCCCCGTCGACTGCTTTCGCGAAGGTCCGAACTTTCTGACCATCGATCCCGATGAGTGCATCGACTGCGCAGTCTGCATACCCGAGTGCCCGGTCAACGCCATCATGCCGGAGGAAGATGTGCCCGCGAACCAGCAGCACATGATCAAACTGAACGCCGAGTTGTCGCGCATCGGCTGGCCCAGCATCACCAAACGCAAGATGGCACCGATCGACGCCGACGAGTGGAAAGACAAAACCGGCAAGCTGTCGGAATTGATCCGCTGACGCTGCCGCAGCGTGCATGCCACTGCCTGACGCTGCGTTCGATGGCACCGTGAGTGCGCCGATCCACACCGATGCACTGGTCATCGGTGCCGGCCCGGTCGGGCTGTTTCAGGTGTTCCAACTCGGGCTGCTCGAAGTTCGCTGCCACATCGTCGACAGCCTTCCTGCAGCCGGCGGCCAGTGCATCGCCCTCTACCCCGACAAACCGATCTACGACATACCCGCCGCGCCGGTGTGCACGGGCCGCGAGCTGATTGCACGGCTGCTGCAGCAGGTAGCACCCATGCAGCCTGCGTTTCACTTGGCGCAGCAGGTGACCAGCGTCGTGCCATGCGCCGGTGACACCGCCAACGCCGAGGGCTTTGCGGTGGCAACTTCTGCAGGCACGCGCTTCGTTGCCCGCACCCTGTTCATCGCAGGCGGCGTCGGCTCGTTCATGCCGCGCCAATTGAAGCTCGACGGCATCGGTCGATTCTTCGGCACGCAGGTGCTGCATACCGGTGACGCTATTCCGCCGACCGCCGGCCAACGTGTGGTGGTGCTGGGTGACGACGATGCCGCGCTGGAATGCGCGCTGGCCCTGGCGAACCATGAACCCGCCGAGGGTCGCCCCGCCAGCGTCACGCTGATGCACCGCCGCGAGGTGTTTACCGCCATACCCGAGCTGGTCGCACTGATGCGCGCCGCGTGTGCCGACGGCCGCATGCGCTTTGTGGCGGCGCAAGCCGTCGGCTTCGATGCCACCCAAGACCGCATCACGCAGTTGCACATCGCCACCGCCGACGGCCACGCCGCATCGCTGCCGATGGACCTGGCGGTGGTGTGCTGGGGCCTGAGCCCGAAGCTCGGCCCCATCGCCGATTGGGGCGTGCAACTCGAACGCAAACAGGTGCGGGTCGACACCGCGCGTTTCGAAACCAGCGTGCCGCGCATCTTCGCGGTCGGCGATGTGAATACCTATGCGGCCAAGAAAAAGCTCATCTTGTGCGGCTTCCACGAAGCCACGCTCGCGGCCTATGCCGCAGCCGAATACGTGTTCCCCGATCGGCCCGCGCAGCTCGAATACACCACCACCAGCAAGCGGCTGCACCGGGTGCTGGGGGTGTTGCCTGCGGGATGAGATCGCAAACTAGCGGTCAGCAATCAGTGCCAAGCAGTGGCACACCGCACGCTCACCGCAACGCACTTTCGGGGAACGCCGCAGTGAACGCGGTGCATCACGCAACCTACTCGGTCGCGGTCCGCACGCTGTGTGAATTCACCGCCAAAGCGGGTGATCTCGATTTGCGCTTTACGCCGTCGGCGACTGCGTTGGAAGGCACTGCCGGCCATTCGGTGGTGGCGGCAAGGCGTGCCCAACACATCGAAGGTTATGAAGTCGAGGTCAGCCTGAGTGGCAGCTGCGACGGCCTGACCGTGCGCGGCCGCGCCGACGGTTATGACCCGACTCGCCAGCGCATCGAAGAAGTCAAAACCTATCGCGGTGACATCGCGGCGATGCCTGCCAACCGCCGTGCGCTGCACTGGGCGCAGGTACAGATCTACGGCGCGCTGCTGTGCGCCGAGCGCGGTTTGATCGAAGTCGAACTGGCATTGGTGTATTTCGATGTCGCCACGCAAGATGAAACCGTACTCACCGGACGGCACACCGCGGCCGCGCTGCAGCAGATGTTCGAGCAACGCTGCCAGCGCTTTCGCGCATGGGCAGCACAAGAGGCCGCACACCGGCACGCGCGCGATGCGGCATTGACTGCACTGCGCTTTGCGCACACCGAATTCAGGGCAGGCCAACGGCCGTTGTCGGAGGCGGTTTACAAGGCTGCCACCGGCGGGCGCTGCCTGATTGCGCAGGCACCCACCGGCATCGGCAAAACCATCGGCACGCTGTTTCCGCTGCTCAAGGCGTGCCCGCCACAACGCATCGACAAGGTGTTTTTTCTGACCGCCAAGACGCCGGGCCGTGCGTTGGCGCTGGATGCGTTGCAGGTGATTCGCGGCAGTGCGACTGCGGCGCTGCCGAGCCCAAAGCTGTGCACGGCCGCTGCGCCACTTCCGAATCCAGAAAAATGCACAACGGCTGCGCCGCTGCCGAATCCAGAAGTGCGCGCAACGGCTGCGACGCTGCCGAATCCAGAAATGCGCGCAACGGCTGCGACGCTGCCGAATCCAGAAAAATGCGCAACGGCTGCGCCGCTGCGCGTGCTCGAACTGGTCGCCCGCGAAAAGTCGTGCGAACACCCCGACAAAGCCTGCCACGGCGATTCGTGCCCGCTGGCGCGCGGCTTCTACGACCGGTTGGCTGCGGCGCGCGCCGACGCGGTCTCGCGCTGCGCCACCGAACCCGCCGCGATGCTCGACCGGGCCACGCTGCGCGAGGTCGCGCTGGCGCATGCCATCTGCCCGTATTACCTGTCGCAAGAACTGGTGCGCTGGTGCGATGTGGTGGTCGGCGACTACCACCACTGGTTCGACATGAACGCCATGCTGCACGGGCTGACGCAGGCGCACGAATGGCGGGTCGGCCTGCTCGTCGATGAGGCGCATAACCTGATCGAACGCGGCCGCTCGATGTATTCGGCCACGCTGCGGCACACCGATTTGAGTGCGCTGCTAACCAAGGCACCGGCTGAGTTGCGGCCCGCGCTGCGCCGGCTTGATCGGGCGTGGCTGGCCATTGAAGACACACAGACCGCCGGCGAAAGCACGGTCGCTTACCGCGCGTACACCAGCGTGCGGCCCGACCTTGCCGGTGCGCTGCAACAGGTGGTGTCCGTCATCACCGACCACCTTGCCGAGCGCCCCGCGGCCGACTCACCCCTGCTGCGCTTTTACTTCGATGCGCTGCATTTCACCCGTGTGCTCGAAAGCTTCGGCGACCACTCGCTGTTCGATGTCACGTTGGAACCCGCCAGCGCCAGCGCCAGCGCCAGCTCTAACACCAACACCAACACCACCGCCGCCGAAACCTCGGTGCTGTGCCTGCGCAACCTGGTGCCCGCACCATTCCTGAAACCACGCTTCGCCGCCGCCCACACCGCCACGCTGTTCTCGGCCACGCTGAATCCGGTGGCCTACATCACCGACCTGCTGGGCCTGCCCGACAACACAGCGCACATCGATGTCGAGTCGCCGTTCGAAGCCCGCCAGCTGCGCGTGGAAGTGGCCCGCAGCGTGTCGACCCGCTACCCGCACCGCGCCGATTCATTGGCACCGATCGTTGCGCTGATGGCCGCGCAATATGCCCGCGCGCCGGGCAACTACCTCGCGTTTTTCAGCAGTTTCGACTACCTGCAGCAAGTGGCCGGGTTGCTGCGTACAACGCACCCGATGCTTGTCGTGTGGGAGCAGTCGCGCGCGATGGATGAAGCGGCACGCGCGCAGTTTTTAGCGCGCTTCACGCCGATCAGCCAAGGCATAGGCTTTGCCGTGCTGGGCGGTGCATTCGCCGAAGGCATCGACCTGCCCGGCCAGCGGCTGATCGGCGCATTCATCGCCACCCTCGGCTTGCCGCAAGTCAACCCGGTCAACGAACAAGTCAAAGCGCGCATGGAGCACATGTTCGGCAGCGGCCGCGGCCACGACTACGCCTACCTCTACCCCGGCGTGCAAAAAGTAGTGCAAGCCGCAGGCCGCGTGATCCGCAGCCCCACCGACCGCGGCGTGGTGGTGCTGATCGACGACCGCTATACGCGGCCGCAGGTGCAGCGGCTGCTGCCGAGGTGGTGGGCACTGGTGCCGGCGTAGCAGCATGGCGCGGCTCGCACCAGGGTCAATACGGACCGTTGCACGGTGACGTGTTCATCGGCATTTGCTATGGTGAAGTTGCGTTACCCCACGCACCGAGGGCACCACCATGGACTTGTCGAAACCCGACGCCGATGACCCCAACGCAGCGCACACCAGCGCCGAACCCCACGGCAGCGTGCTGCATATCGAGGACGATCCGCTGAATCGGGCGCTGGTGGAAACGCTGCTTGCGGCGTTTACCGGTGTCACTTTGCGCCAGGCCAGCAACGGCCGCGATGGCATCGAAGCCGCGTTGGAACAACTGCCTGATGTGATCCTGCTCGACATGAATTTGCCCGACATCGGCGGCCTGGAAGTCGTGCGCGCACTGAGCGAACACATCACCGGCGGCCGCTGTCAGGTGATCTTGCTGACCGCCGAACACTTCACCATCCACGTGGTGAAAGCGATGAGCCTGGGCGCGTGCGAATACTGGATGAAGCCGCTCACGCTGGAGCGCCTGCGCGCCGATTTGTGCCGCGTATTGAGCGGCGTGCCAACGCAGCGTTCCAACACCGAACCGGGGAAGTAGCCAGTCAGATCGGGTCAGGTGAATTGCGGTGATGCGGTGATCGATGCTCAGCGCACCGGGGACACTATTGGGTTTGCACGGCACGGATCTCAGTCCGTCACACCGTCACTCACTCAATCAACATCGGCCGGCGGAAAAGTCTCGACTTCGGCCTGCGGCAGTTGCCGATCGGGCACTTTGGTTTTGTGCTTCGCCTTCACGCGTGCAAGTCGCTCGGCCTCGATGACGGCGGCTTCGGCTTCCCAGCGTTGCCAGTCGGCTGGGGTTTCCAAGGTGATGCGGCCGAGGCTGCCTGCGCGCAAATCGTGCAGCACGATCTCGGCGGCTTTTTGCAGATTCAATTTGCCGCCGGGCAGCACCGCGCCGCGGTAGCGGGCGATGGCGGCGAGCCGTTCATCGTCGGTGCGAGGCACCGCCGCATCGAGCTTGAAGCGCGTCTCGACGCGGCCTGGATAGTCGCGCTGCAAATCGGCCAGCAGCCGCAGCGCCACATCTTCATCGTCGTACGCGTTGCGGCCGACGCCGCCGCTTGCGGCCAGGTGGTACCCGCCCTGCTCGACCACCATGCGTGGCCACAGCATGCCGGGCGTGTCGAACAAATAAAAGTCGTTCGCCAGCACGATTTTTTGTTCGAGCTTGGTGATACCGGGCTCGTCGCCGGTTTTGGTTACCGCGCGCCCGGCCAGCGTGTTGATGACGGTTGATTTGCCCACGTTGGGTATGCCGCAAATCAACACCCGCAGCGGCTTGACCATGCCACCGCGCAACGGTGCCAACGCACGGCACGCCTCGACAATGCGGTGCACCGGCGCGCCGGCGCGCCCGTCGAGTGCAACCGCTCGGGTGTCCGCCTGATCGTTGAAATGCTGCAGCCACTGCGTGGTGCGTTCGGCGTCGGCCAGGTCTTGTTTGTTGAGCACCTTCAGCGCCGGCTTGCCCCGCGTGAGCTCGGCCAGCAGCGGGTTGCCGCTCGACCCTGGCAGCCGCGCGTCAAGCATTTCGATCACCACGTCGATGCCGTTTTTCACCCGCTCGGTGATGGCTTTTTTGGTCGCGTTCATGTGACCGGGGAACCAGTTCACGGGCATCGGCAGCTTTCGTTAGGCGCACTCGGAATGCGCACCGCATTTTCGCTGCTTGCAAGCGGTGCAGTCGTTTCGCATCAGCCCGCGGCTGCGCGGCCCGCGCGCTTCGGCTCCGATCCGCGAGGCCTGGTTGCAGGTGGTGATGTCGTGATGTCGCAATGTCGCGAGGTGGGAAGGTCGGAAGATCGGAAGATCGAGATAGAAAGCCGCGTACGCTCACCGTCTGATGTACGACGACAACCAAACACACCTTCCCGATTCATTCATTGCGGTGTTCGTGCCACCCGGAAGAACCAAACCCAATGCCACCCGTGCGCACATTGCTGCACGCTATGAATTGTGTGAAGACATGGCGCAGCTGCTGGTCGACCACGCCAGCACGAAGTTGTTCGAGCTGGGCGTGACGGAACTGGATGTGCTGGAGCGGGTGCACCGCGGGCTGCTGGTCGATGGCTCAGTGGTTGAGCCACTCGAGGCGCGCTGGGTGATCCGACGCCTGGCCGAACTTCTGAATTGGCCCGCGCCCGATTTGGCAAATGCGGCTGAGCGCTGATGTCAGCGCGGCAACTGCGCTGGCCGGTAGACGCGCTGGGGTTGCTTCGTGGGGTAGCGCGTTGCGGTGGCGCGCTGGCGCGCACCGGGAGGTCATTGCTTGTCGAGCGGCCCTCAGCGCCCACCGGAAAACCGGCGCGTCTGCACGTGCCAGCCGTCGTGTGTAACCGCGCTGGCAGCAGCTGCCGGCAGCCGCTGCGCCAACCAGCAGCGGGTAGGCAAATTCATGTCCCCCGCACTCATGCGCAGAGCAGCGTTGTCGGTGGGCCATTGCGACAACGCGGCACGAATCGACTCACCCTGCGCAACCGTCAGATCGCGGGTGATGAAGACCAGGCGGCCGCAGCCGTCGCGAAACGGCCCGTCGTGCGGCCACGCGCCCAAACGGATCGATGGGTAGGCCACGCCCTGCACGCATTGAATGACCTGCGGCTGCTGCGCACCGACCACCTGCATCAGCCCTTTGACGCGCAGCAGTTGCGCACCGTGCTCGGCCAGCATGTGGCCGAACGCCACCGCAAAGCCGAGCCACGGCACCGGCTGCGCAAAGGTCATGACAAAGCTCGACACGCCGGGCGCATGCGGTGTCGATACGCGCCGCGCTGCGTGCCCACGTTCGCCGCGCAGAACCGCACCTAGCGAGCGGCCGGCATCGGTGGCGTCGTTTGCGTCGGTGGTGTCGGTGGTGTCGGTCGGCTCGGCAGCCGCCGCGGCATGCACCGCGTCGGGCGCGGCCGCACCCGGCACCGCACGCTGCAGATCGGCCAGGCGCAATGCCTCGGCACCGAGCCATTGCGCGATGCGCGGCGGGTCATCGTCGGCGCGCGGTGGGCCGCCGGGCGTGTCACCAGAGGAACCACCCACCACGCTGCCAGACACACGTCCAGTGACAGCGGTCAACCCGGCGTCGTACACGCCGCAGCTGCGCAGCACGTCAGCGTTTATGCCGCCGTGGCGGACCAGATGTTGCGGCGCGCTCGGGTTGAGTTCACGCAGGCTGTCTTGCAACTGGCTCAACGCCAAACTGCTGGCGCGGTCGCCCTTGGTGATCAGCAGAAGGTCAGCGGCCAGCACCTGCCGCAGCGCTTCAGGAAACGCGCGCAGTTGTTCGGCACCATGGCTGGCAGACACCACGGTGACCACACCGTCGCACACATAACGGGCGGCTACAAAAGCGTCTTCCATCAAGGTGGTGATCACCGGCACCGGGTCGGCGAGGCCACTGGTCTCAATCACCACGCGGCTGATCGGTGCGACTTCGCGCCGCGCGCTGCGTGCGGCCAAGTTTTTCAACGCACCCACCAGGTCGCCACGCACTGCGCAACACAAACAGCCGGAATCGAGCAGCACCACCTGGTCGTCCAGCGTATCGACTAGGTGGTGATCGATGCCGACCTCACCGAACTCGTTGACCAGCACCGCGGCACCCGCCATCTCCGGCTGCCGCACCCAGTGGTTGAGCAGCGTGGTTTTGCCAGAGCCGAGGAACCCGGTGAGCAAGGTGACGGGGACGCGCCCCACCGGCGCACGCGCTGCCGGGTTCATCGCACCCGCACCGTCTTTCGCCTCAACCCCGCGCGCTGCGCTCACTGGCCGCGCAGTAGCTTCATCGTGTCGAGCACCGACTCCGGGCGCAGGCCCGGCGCAAGTTCGGCAAAGTAAAACTGCCGATCAGCGAGCACTGGCAGCGGTTGGGCAGCGGCTGCGGTGGCGCTGGCGGCGAACACCGCGGTGATGTCGCGGCCGCACGCGGTGGCTGCGCTGCCGACGACATCCGGCGCATCCGCGATCACTGCGTCGAAGTTCGACAACAGCGCATCCGAGACGCACGCCCCTGCCGGCAAACGCAGTGCTGCCGACCAGCGGTAGTGGCCGATGACGTTGATGATCGATTGGTAGCGCGGCAGGTCGTCGGCCGCGAAACCGCTGGCGTCGCGCGCCTCTTGCAACAACAAACCCGACAGCGGGTGGGCCGACACCGCGCGCAACAAATCGGCCACGTACATCGCGCCGTCTTCTATGTCGTCGCCGGTCAGCACATCAAATTCGGTACTGCCGCTCAACCGGTTCGCCTGGGTGATCCAGCAGCGCGGGGACGGCATCGCCAGCACCAGCGGGGTTTGTCCGCGCAGGTGCGCAAGCACCGCTTCTACCACCTCGGCCAACACCTGGCGCGGCGCGTCGGGCTCAATCAGCTTGCGCAACGCGCTGGCCGGCTTGCGGCGCTTGGCCCCGATCGACTCGATCCAGTTGCCGTGCGCGGCAGCCCACGCGTCGTACAGGTCACCCACCTCCAGCACCGCTACATCGGGCTTCAACAGCGCATGCGCCTGCGAAAAGTACGCCAGATAATGCGCGCCCGATGCCCACGGATTGGCCGCCTCGCCCAACAACAAACGCTGCGTGTAGGCCGCCGACTTCAGCCACACGCGGATGCGGCTGGTGCCGGCCCCCACGCCAGTCGCATTCGGCAGTTGCGCGGCGAACGGTCCGCTCATCGGACGGCTCCAGCGGCCTCAGCCGACAACCTCGACATCACTGCTCGTCGTCGTATCACTGCTTGTCGACGTATCACTGCTTGTCGACGCATTACTGCTCGTCGTCGTATCACTGCTTGTCCTCGTATCACTGCTCGTCGTCTTGTCACTGCTTGTCTTCTTGCAACGCACCCAATTTCGCCAGCCGCGCTTCGAGCGCCTCAATGCGCACGTCTTTCGGGTTGCGCATGTAGTTGGGTTTGGGCGTGTTGGCATCGCGGGTCACGTCGGGGCTGCCGACATACAACCGGCTGACATCGTCGCCCCAGCAACCGAAGAACTGAATATGCGCCGGTGGCTTTGGCTGGTTCCAGGTCTTTACAAACTCTGCGTAAGGTACGCCACGCGCGATGCGCGCTTTGCGCTCTGCGCTGCGCAGCGTGTTGGTCGCTGCCACATCGACTGCCAGCGTGACCGGATCGAATTTCACTTTGTACAAACGCGCCGCCACGCCTTGCGACATCAAGCCTTCCTCGATGTCACGCACCACCGCCGCCGGGTCGCGTTCCAGCAGGTCGCCGTAACCGGCACCCGCACCTTGCGAAATCATGAACAGCTCACCGCGTTTCGAGATCTCGAAGCCCATGCCCATGTGGTGGGTGGTGTAGGTGGCGTTGTCGAACGGCCGCTCGTTCATGATCTCGGCGATCGAGTGCTTGAATTTTTCAGGCTGATTCAGCAGCACCTCGTAGGCATCGACGCCTTTGACCTTGCACAGCGGATAGGTGCCGCAGGCATAGCCGCCGAACAGGCCCTGAATAGGCGGGATCTTCGCGCCCTGGCACACCGTCATGAAGCCCCACTGCTCGCTGTCTTTGGTCGACACGATCATGGTGTAGCCCTGGCCACCGCGGTACTTGCCGGGGGCGATGGCGTCCATCGTCATCTTCTTCGACACCAGCTGCAAAAACGGCACATCTTCTTCATTGAGCTCTTGCTCGCCGATGTCGGCCATCGTTGCAAAGATAGGCGCCAACCCATGCTCGCCGTCCATATCTGAGCGTGCACCGCCGCCCATGCCGTTCAAGTCGGCGCACAGGTTGCCCAGCGTTTCACCGTGCTGGCTCACGCCGCCCCAGATGAAGGTGTTGATCATGTTGAAGGTCGGCGCGTGGACCTTGGTGTACTTCTCGGGGCAGCTGTACAAAAACTTCGCCACCGCGTGCTGGCCGGCAGTGAAGCCAGTGAAGATGCTCATCAAACTTTGCGAGTTCGGCGCGTCGTACGACGAGTTGACGATGGAATTGGGGTCGGTAATGACTTCGATTGGCGCGAACGCCGCCTGGCTGCGCGGCAGGTCAGGCCAGACGTAGCACAAGAACACCTGCGACAGCATGCCCTTGAGGCCCGCCAGGATGGTGTTGGTGGCGCGGTTGGTGAACTCGGGGCTCGAACCGCGGAAGTCGAATATCAAACGATCGCCGGTTTTCGTCAGCTTGCAGTTGATCTTCACCACACAGTTTTCGCGCAGCGTCGAGTCTTGAATGATGTAGGTGCGCACCGTCATGTCGGGCCACTCGCTGATGCGTCGTTTGACTTCGGTGCGCACGTTTTCCATCGACAGGCGCAGCGTCGAAATCAGCGACTCCGGCCCATCGGTGCGCAGCGTTTCTTCAATGCGTTGCTTGATGCGCAAACACGCAAACAGCTTGACCTTCATGTCTTCGTATTGCAGCTTCGGCTCGCGCACCGAGTTTTGCAAGAAGGTCAATATGTCGCGCTTGATCTGGTAGTTTTCGACCACCCGAAACGGGCACATCTTCAGACCTTCATCGGACGGGCTTTCTGCCATCGACGGCATACCGCCAGGCTCGATCGCGCCGTTCTCGCCTTCGTGCACCGTGCAGGCCACCCAGCACACGATGACGTCGTGGTGGAACAGCGGCACGATCATGCTTTGATCGGTGTTGTGGATGTTGCCGTAGCGCGAATCGTTGTGGATGAAACCGTCGCCTTCGCGCACGCCCACGGTGGGGTCGTTGACCCAGTTTTTGATGATGAATTTGATCGGGTGGTGCACCAGCGCCGAGAACACCAACACGCCGCCCGAACTGGCAATCGACAGGTCGCCCGCGGCCGAATACACGCCGGTGATCAGGTCGCCCCACTTCGCACCTGGGGCGGCACCCATTTGCTCGACCATCTCGAAGCCTTCGTCGCAACCGGCTTGAATGCGGTCGCGGATTTTGGCGATGGTGCGCGCGTCGTTGACCTTGCTGATCGCGGCTTCTTCGGCCGCGCTGCGCGGCATCAGGTCGTGGTTTTGCATGATCTCGGGATCGGGTCCGAGGAACAACGTGGTGTCGTTCAGAAACTTCTTGATCAGCGCAACTTCGGCGGCGTTAGGCACTTTGGCAGCAACGGGTGTGGCGTTTTCACTCATGACGAACCTCTTGAATAGGTGAAGCGGGCGATGGCCGTGGCGGTGGTAGTGGCCACGGCGCTGACACGGTCAGCCGCGTAAGAACCAAGACGCGCCTTGGCGCGCCGCCACGAATTTCCAGCCTGGGTCGACCAAGAAGGTGGTCACCTCGGACGCAATGATCGCGGGGCCGGAAATTTGCACACCGGCGGCAATCGCATCGCGACTCCAGACCGGCGTCTCGATCGCACCCTCATGGCCAACGAAATAACACTGACGCACGGTGTCCGGCTTGGGCGGCGACTTGCGCTGGTCTGCCGGCACGGGCTTGATGTCTTCAAAAGACACCGTCTCATGCGTCACAAACGCTGCCACCCGAATCGTGTTGATTCGAATACCGGCCTCAGGTGCCTGGCTGCCTTCGCCGAAACGTTTGCCGTAGTCGTTCGAGAACTGCGAAATCAGCGCCAGCACATCGGTTGCGCCATGCACTTCATGCTGCGGAATCACCGCGGTGGTTTGCACCAGCTGGTTGCCGTAGCGCATGTCGAGCTCGAGGCTGTGCTGGATCTGGCTGCGCTCCATGCCCTGGCGCAACAGGTCTTGGGTGCCTTGTTCTTTCAGCTCGGCGACGATCGCATTGAAGCGCGGATAGTCGTCAAAAATATGCCGTGTGTTCGAGTCGTACAGCACCATGTAGAGCGACTGCTCATGGATGTGTAGCTGGTGCATGTTGCCGGCACCCACCGCCGAAAACACCGAGCTGAGCGGTGGCGCCAGGATTTTGTCGATGCCCAGGTTGCGCGCGATGCCGCAGCAGTGCAGCGGCCCGTTGCCGCCGTAGGCCAGCATGGTGAATTCTTTCGGGTCGTACCCGCGCGCGCGCAGCTCGGTGAACAAACCGTTGGCCATGTTGTCGTCGACTTTTTCGCGGATCAACAAAGCCGCTTCGATCACCGTGCAATCGAGGTCGTCACACAGCGTGTCTTCAATGGCCGCAGTGGCGCGGCGCGGGTTCAACGGAATCGAGCCGCCGGCGTAGTTTTTCGGGTCGAGGTAGCCGAGCAGCAGGTCGGCGTCGGTCACGGTGGCGTTCATGCCGCCGCGGTCATAGCAGGCCGGGCCCGGATCGGAGCTTGCGCTTTGCGGGCCGCACTTCACCGTGTTGTACATGCGGTCATAGCTGGCTATAGACCCGCCCCCGGCACCCAAGGTCACCAGGTGCACCATCGGCACCGACACCAGCCAGCGGTCGATCACCGGGTTGAAGTCGTAGTGCTTGACGCCACCATCGACCACGATGCCGATGTCGTAGCTGGTGCCGCCCATGTCGGTGGCCACCACATTGCCCAACCCGGCTTGCAGTGCCAGGTGTTCAGACGCCGCAATGCCCGACACCGGGCCGGAGTGGATGGTTTGCAGCGCATCGGTGGAATTGAGCTGCGCCATGCCGCCCGAGTTGTGGATGACGAGCATCGGCTTGTCGTAGCTGTGGGCGCGCAGGTTTTGTTCGAGTGCCGACAACGCGTGGTACATCGTCGAGTGCAAATAGCCGTCGACCACCGCCGAGGTCGAACGCACGTATTCGCCTTTGCGACCGGCGACCTGATGCGACAAGATGATGGGGATCGCGCCCAGCAGATGCGACGGATATTCCTCGAACAAAATTTCTTCAATGCGCTGTTCGTGCGCCGGATTGACGACGCTGTTGACCAACGCCACCACGATGATTTGCGCGCCGCGATCCACCAACGACCGAATTTGCGTACGCACGTTGGCTTCGTCGAGCGGCATCACCAGCTTGCCCTGGAAGTCCATCCGCTCGCGCACGCCGTAGATCATGTGTGCGGCGACCAGCGGCTCGGGCCGATGCGCATTGGGCATGTCTTGCTTGCCCAGGTTGTCGAGCCCTTCACCGTAGCCGCGGGCACGGCTCAGCGGCACGGTGGCCTCGAAGCCGGCCGTCACCAACATGCCGATCTTCGGGCCCTTGTGCTCGATCAGCGCATTCGTGCCCAGCGTGGTGGCGTAGCGCACCGAGTCGACCTGCGACAAGATGGTCTCCAGCTCCAGGCCCAGCACATGGTTGGCCTTGCCCAGCGCCTCGTTGAAGCCGAGCGCCAGGTTTTGATGCGTCGTCAGCGCCTTCGCTTCGATGTACTTGCCGTCCCACACCACAAAACAGTCGGTGAAGGTTCCACCGATATCAACCGATATGCGTCGCATGTCTTTTCCTTGTCTGGGGATACGCCCGGCCCGGAGGTGTCGCTCCGGTGCCTTGATTCGACTGCGGGTGCCTAATGTTTGTGCGCCGCAGTGCCCACCACGGCAGGTCCGACCACGTTGTCTTTGACCTCTTCTCGCTTGGCCCACTGCGCGCGCAATGCGGGCAAGTCGGGTTGCATATCGTGCAGCGGCGGGTGGCCGGGAATCGCGTACTCGGTTTCCACCTGCGTGCCGCAGCCGGGGCAGTAGTACTCCAGGATGCGCACCCACTCGGGGTCAGGACTGAAGGTGAACTGGTAGCGCTCGGGATCGATGATCGGCGGGTGAATTTCGCGCGGGTCGCGGTTGTGCACCAACAGGCCTTCTTTGTAGCTTTTGAGCGCCGAGCAAATCACGTGATTACAGACCCGGCACTCCCACTGCTCCGCCTCCAGATCGACGCGCAGGTATTCCGTCATCAGAACTTTCATGGTCTTCAAGCCTTTTTATTCAACATGATGTCGCCAGCATCGCTGATGACGAAGCTCCAGCCTTCAAGCACTCGGCAGGTGAAATAGTCTTCTTCGAGGATGGCCGGGCCTGCGGCGTGGTCGCCTGACTTCAATGCGGCCAGTCGGAACACCGGCACATCGACGCGACCGTGGCCGCGGGTCAAGATGTTGCGCACACCGCTTGATGCAGCCGTTGCGCGCTCGGCCCAAGCGGCATGGCTGCCCGATTCAGCACGCAGCCGTTTCACCGCCGTCAGCTCCAGCTCGACCAGCGCGGCCTTCGCAGCATCGGCCGGCAGCAGCGGCTGCGCCGTCAAGGTGTGCGTACTTTCCTTGCCGTTCGCATCGGTCGCTACCAAGCGGGCAACGATGTCGAATTCACCCGCCTCGCAGCCTTCGGCGTACATGTCGCGCGCTGCACGCGCGGCCAGCGACGCATATGCGTGGTCCAGCGCTTTTTGGTCGTGCGACACCAGCGACTCGGTGTAGCGCTGCGAGATATCGCAGCTGCCGATGCCGTAGGCGCTAAAGACCGCCGCCATATGTGGAATGGCGACCCGCGTGATGCCGGCCATCTCGGCCACACCGCAGGCGTTCAGCGGGCCCGCACCACCGAAGGCCAGCAACACGCTGTTTTTCGACACTTTGGTGACGCGGTGCAATTCGGCGGCGATCTTGTCTTCGAACGCCAGCTCCATTTGCTGCAGCGCGTCCTCCAGGCTCAAGCGCAACGGCTCGGCCACATTGACGGTGACTGCCGTGGCAGCGCGGTCCATATCGAGCCCCATGCCGCCGCCGAAATACGACTTCGGATCGAACAAGCCCGACAGCAGACTCGCATCCGTGATGGTGGCGAACTGACCGCCGCGGCCGAAGCAGGCCGGGCCCGGAACCGCGCCCACGCTTTCTGGGCCGATGACGATGCGGCCCTTGTCGACCTTGATGATCGAGCTGCCGCCGGCGCCGGAGCTGACGATTTCACACAGCGGAATCGACACGCTGATGCCTTCGACATGGCCACGGCGTACTTCGGCCACGGTGCCGTCGAGATACTGGCCTATGTCGGTGGTGGTGCCGCCGACATCGACCGACACCACGTCAGAAAACCCGTACAGCTTTGAAAACGCCTTGACGCCTTCGATGCCGCCGCGCGGGCCCGAGCTGTAGGTTTTGATCGCGATGGTTTTCGCGACCCGCGACGCATCGCCGTCATTGCGGAAAATAAGCAGCGGGTTTTTGGTGCGGTACTGGCGCAAGCGGTTTTCGGCGTTGTACAGAAACGCCTCCATTCCCGGATGCAAAAAAGAGTTGATCAGCGCCGTCCAGGTGCGGCGCACCGGATCTTTGTCGACGCTCAGGTCGCTGCCGTACAGCATTGGCACCGCGCCCAGCAAATGGCGCGGGTACTTGCGCAGCGCGACTTTGCGGAATGCGTTTTCGACTGCAATGAAATCCGCGCCGCCGAAGCTCACCACGATGCGGCTGGCGCTGGCGGCGGTCAGCTTGTTGATGGCTTTGACGACCTCGATTTGCGCCGCGTCGCCAGTGACCAGCTTCGAGTCCAGCAACACGAACCGATCACCGACCAACGCGGCATAGACCTGCGGATCGTGCTCGGCCAACTTTGCGATCAAGGCCGACCCGTTGGCATCGACCACCAACCCGAGGCGCGGCCCTTTGCGCTCGCAGATCGCGTTGGTGCCTTGCGTGGTCGAGTAGCGGATCAAGTCGACTTCTTCGAGCAAGCGCCGCACATCGGGCTTGCCGTAGACCACGCCCGAGGCTTTTTCCAGTCCCTCGAAAAAGCACTTGCTCAGGTCGTACGGCGTGGTGAGCACCTTGGTTTTTTCGACCCGCGTGCCACCGATGATGCAGATATCGGTCAGCGTTCCGCCGTTGTCGATGTTGATCTGTATGCCCATGAAACAGTCCCAGTAGGTGATGCGACGCGTGCGGTGCCGCGGTATGGCGTGCGGTTGCGGTTGCGGTTGCGGTTGCGTGTTCGGCGGCTTAGTGGTTGCGTGCGCCGTGGTGTGTGCGGTCGTGTGTACGGTAGTGTGTGCGGTGGTGTGTGCAACGACGCGGGCCTGCGTGTGCGCGCAACAATCAGCGCGCCGCTACTACTTTGCAAGCGATATGCCAGCCGCGGGCGGATAAAGCCGCCAGCCTAATCAATGGCTTGCAAGCCATTCTCGGGTTTACGCGAATGTCCGGTGCGTCCGGAAATCGCATCGGCAGTCGGGCATCGGCCGCCGACCCGTGCGCGGTTGCGGGCCGAAAACAGCTGCGGTTTTGCTGCCCGCGTGATCCGCGGTACGCAAGCCATGCCGCGTTGCCCGCGGTCGCACCGCGGGCAACTATCCGTTCAGATCACGTCGGACTGAAACGCGGTGGGGCCGGAGGGCTGCGCGGTTGCCAAGGCGTCGGCTGCCGCGCCAGCAGCAGGCGCGATGTCGAACTTTTTCAGCTTCACGTACAAGGTGCTTTTGGCGATGCCCAACTCACGGGCCACCGAGGTCATGTTGCCGCGCTCGCGCTCGATCATCGACACGATGGCCTCTTTTTCGACCTGCTCCAGGCGTTTCAAATCGCCTTCCGGTGGGATCAGTGTCCTTGCCGCCGCAATCGGCTCGGCACAGCGAACCTCCGGCGGCAGCGAATCTACCGAGATGACCGAGTCGGGCGACATCAACAGCGCGCGTTCGAGCACATTGCGCAACTCCCGAATGTTGCCCGGCCACGCCGCGCGGCTCAAACAATCCATTGCCTGCGCATCGATGACCGGGCGAAACACGCCGTGTTGCTGCGCCAGTTTGTCGAGCAAGAAATCACAGATCAGTTGGATGTCTTCGACCCGCTCACGCAGCGGCGGAATGTTGATCGTGGCCACCGCGATGCGATAGAACAAGTCCATGCGAAAGCGCCCTTCGGCAACTTCCTTGCGCAGGTCGCGGTTGGTTGCGGCGACCAACCGAAACGACACATTGCGCGGTTTGTTTTCACCCAGCCGAAAGATCGCGCCGTCTTCGAGCACGCGCAAAAAATGCGGCTGCAAATCAAGCGGCATTTCGCCGATTTCATCGAGGAACAGCGTGCCGCCGCTGGCCGCTTCGATCTTGCCGATCATGCCGCCGCGGCGCGCACCGGTGAACGAACCTTCAACGTAGCCAAACAATTCGCTGGTCAGCAGTTCGCGCGAAAAACCTCCGCAATTCAACGCTACAAACGGCGCATCGCGCGAGCCGCTGGTGTCGTGGATTGCGCGTGCGAACACGTCTTTGCCGACGCCGGTTTCGCCCAACAACAACAGCGGCACCGACGACTTGGCCAGGCGCTGCGCGCACTCCACCACCTCGAGCAACTTGGGCGCTTTGCCGATGACCCGCTCGAACGCTGCGTTCTTCAGGCAGGTCGACTTGGCCACGGCGTGGTCCGACACGCGACGCGCTGCCACGGTTGCTTTGTGCGGAATCGTCAATATGGAACCGAGCTTTTGGCCGTCTTCAACAACCGGCTGCAACCACTCGCGGTTGATCCAACTCGGCAGCGTGACCGGTGGATCGGTCTTGAACGACGCCGGGATCTTCAGCGTCGACAGGTTGATCGGCTCGCTCGACGCGCCGCTGGCGTTCAACGAACTCAGTGCGGCCTGCGCTTTGTCCGACACTTTGATGGGATTGCCTCGCCGGTCGAGCAAGATGACGCCGTCGGACGTCGCGCCGCCCAGCCGCGATACGCACATTTCCAGCAACCGATAGCGCAACTCCATCTCGCGGCGGGCCAGCCGACTTTCGATACGGCTGGCGGTGGTCACCACCAACGCCAGGCTGTGCCGGTTGTAGGTCGAATTGAGGCCGGACACATCGATGGCACCAAGAATCGCGTTGTTGTATGGGTCTCTGACCACCGTGGCGGAACAGGTCCAGCGCTTGATGCCTGCGCAGTAGTGTTCGGCCGAATGGATTTGAACCGGCTGACCAATTGCCAGCGCGGTGCCGATCGCGTTGGTGCCTACCGTCGCTTCACTCCAGCTGCTGCCCGGCATCATCCGTATGCGCTCGGCTGCGGCGGCCGACGTGGCCGGGTCGCCTTCCAGATTCAGCACGATGCCGTCTTGCGTGGTCAACACCATCACGGTGCCGGTTTCATCGAGGAACTGGCGCGCATGCGCCATCGCCGAGGTTCCTGCGGTCAACAACTCGTCGTGCTCTCTGAACAGCAGGTGCAGCGAATCGTCGGATAACGGTGGCGGTGCCTGGTTGCGGCCGGGGTCGACGTGGGCGGTTTGGCAGCGCCGCCATGAATCGTCGATGAGGCGGCGCACCGAGTCGGCCCCGCAGGCCTCGCCGCTGAGGAATTTTTCCCAGGTCGACATGATGTGGATGTCGTTCTCGGGGTGCGAAAAAATCTGACTGCTGTGCTGACTGCCCATGCGCGTCTCCAGAAGTACTACGTTCAAGTCGGCAAGGTCGGCGGGCACCACCGGGTACATCTGTTGCGGTAGATACGTAGCCTTCACGCGTCTGAAAAACGCCTTTACATCTGCGTCGAACCGACCATTGCGTTAACTCAGATCAACTGCGGGAGCGCGAGTGTAGGCGCACAAAGGCCTGGCCTGGCTTAAGGTGTTTCCTATGTCGGCCATAGCGGTCGTCGTTTGCTTTTCGGACGCTCTTGCCCGGCTTCGTCCGCAAACGGGTCGGAGTCGATGTTGCGCCGCAGCAAAACGACGTTCAGTCGTGAAGAATTTACGAAAAATGGGGCACCGAGCGAAGTGGCCATAGAGCGGTGGAGACGTCAGCACCTGCAAGATCGACCGGCTCAGAACGCCACCGCGCTGCGTCCCTTCAGCTGCAACAACTGGCGCGCCTCGTCGGGCGTGGCCACTTGCAGCGACAGCGCTTCGATCACCGCGCGGATGCGACGCACCTGGGCGGCGTTGCTGGTGGCGAACCGGCCCGGGCCGTCCCACAGCGAATCTTCCAAACCCACCCGAACATGGCCGCCGATGGCAGCCGACACCGCCGCCAGCGGCATCTGGTTGCGCCCCGCGCCGAGCACCGACCACACATACTGATTCCCGAACAAGCGGTCTGCGGTGCGCCGCATGTGCATCAGGTCTTCGACATGGCCGCCGATTCCGCCGCGCAGCCCGAACACCGACTGGATCAACAGCGGCGGCTTCAACAAGGCGCGATCGAGAAAGTGCGCGGCGACGTACAAATGGCCGATGTCGTAGCACTCGACTTCGAACCGGGTGCCGTTCGCGCTGCACGACTCCAATATGTAGGCGATGTCTTTGAAGGTGTTCTTGAAGATGCGGTCGTCGCTGCCGGCCAAATACGGCCGCTCCCAATCGTGTTCGAAGTCTTTGAAGCGGTCGAGCATTTCGTACAGGCCGAAGTTCATCGAACCCATATTCAGTGAGGCCACCTCAGGCTGCAGCTGCAGCGCCGGTTGCAGCCGCTCTTCCACCGTCATGGTGGGCGCGCCACCGGTGGTGATGTTGACCACCACATCGCAGGCCGCCTTGATCTGCGGCACGAACTGGCGAAACAGCGCCGGGTCTTGCGTCGGTCGCCCATCGACCGGGTCACGCGCATGCAAATGCACGATGGCCGCACCGGCCACAGCGGCCTCGATCGCCGAGGTGGCAATCTCATCAGGCGTCACCGGCAAATACCGCGACATCGACGGCGTGTGGATCGAGCCGGTGATAGCGCAGGTGATGATGACTTTTTTCATGTGGTGCGCGGTGGTTCGTGAACGCGATTACCGCGTGCGTTCCAGGATGCTCACGTAGTTGGCCACCGCCGCGCCGCCCATATTGAAGATGCCGCCGAACGTGGCGTTCTTGACGGTGATTGCGTCTGGCAGTTCGCCCATCAGTTGCATCGCGCTCATCACATGCATCGACACGCCGGTGGCACCGACCGGATGGCCCTTTGCTTTCAAGCCGCCCGAGGCGTTGACCGGCAGCTTGCCGCCGACCTGCGTCCAGCCTTCGGCAATCGCGCGCGCGCCTTGACCTGCCGGCACCAAACCCATCGCTTCATATTCCATCAGCTCGGCAATGGTGAAACAGTCGTGGGTTTCGACAAACGACAAATCGCTCAATTGCAATTGCGCCGACGCAAGCGCTTTTTTCCAGGCCAGCGCGCAGCCTTCGAGTTGAAGAATGTCGCGCCGTGACATCGGTAAAAAGTCTTGCACGTGCGCCGTGCTGCGGATGGCAATCGACTGGCGCATGGTGCGGGCAGTGGCGGTGTCGGCCAAAACGACTGCTGCTGCGCCGTCGGACACCGGCGAGCAATCGGTGCGCTTGAGCGGCCCGGCGACCAGCGGGTTTTTGTCGCTGACCTGGCGGCAGAAGTCGTAGCCGAGGTCTTTGCGGAAGTGCGCGTACGGGTTGGCAGCGCCATTTTTGTGGCTCTTCGCGGCAATCATCGCCAGCGCATCGGATTGGTCGCCGTACTTGGCGAAGTATTTGCCGGCGATCTGCCCGAACAAGCCAGCGAAGCCGCCTTCGATGCCGCTTTCTTCTTGCAGATACGACGCGCGCAGCAAGTTGGCACCAACCTCGGGGCCCGGCGTGTGCGACATCTGCTCGACGCCCACCGCCAACACGATGCGCGCGCGGCCGGCTTCTATAGACCTGACACCTTGGTGGATTGCGGCGGTGCCAGTGGCGCAGGCGTTTTCGACCCGCGTGGCGGGCTTGAAGCGCAGCGCGTCATTGGCTTGCAGCACCAGCGCGGCGGTGAAATCTTGTTTGGAAAACCCGGCGTTGAAGTGGCCGAGGTAAATCTCGTCGACATCGGCCGCCGCCACGCCGGCGTTTTCCAGTGCGCCGTTGACCGCTTTGACGATCAGGCTCTCAACGGTTTCGGTGTCGTGTTTGCCGAAGGGCGTTTGCGCCCATCCAACGATGGCTGTGGTGTTCATGAAAAGTCTCCGGTGGCAAGCCCCGCACAGCGCGCGGCCAGGTACAAAACAATCAGCTCGATTTGGCCGCAGCCGGATGCGTCGTGGTCAACCACTGGCGCAATTCGTTTTTCAGCACCTTGCCGTAGTTGCTGATCGGCAACTCGTCGACAAAGTGGTACTCCTTCGGCCGCTTGAAACGCGCGATGTATTCAAGGCAATGTGCATCGAGATCTTTCGCCGACACGACCGAGCCCGGCGCGCGCACGATGAATGCGACCACCACCTCACCCCATTCGGCATCGGTGCGGCCGACCACGCCGGTTTTCACCACGCCGCGGTGGGTTTGCAGCGCTTCTTCGACCTCGCGCGGGTAGATATTGCTGCCGCCGCTGATGACCACGTCTTTGGATCGGTCACGCAACGTCAAGCAGCCGTGCGCATCGAATGAGCCGATGTCGCCGGTGCGCAGCCAGCCACCGCGCAGCGCCTGCGCGGTGGCGCTCGGGTTGCGCCAGTAACCCAGCATCACCACATCGCCCCGGCAAACGATTTCGCCGACGCTGCCTGCAGGCAACGCCGCGTCGTCCAGGCTGTCGGCGGCAATGACCCGCACCTCGACGCCGCTGCGTGGCCAACCGACCGAGCCGAGCACCGCGTCGGTGTTGCTGGCGTGGTCGGTGCGGGTCACGCCGGTGATGGTCATCGGCGACTCGCCCTGGCCGTAAATTTGCGCGAACACGGCACCCAGGGCCACGGTGGATTTGCGCAGCTCATCTACATACATCGGGCCGCCGCCATAGACGATGCAGCGCAGGTTTTTCGGCCGGGCGCGCTGCGTGGCTTCCACACACAAGCGCAGCCGCTGCACCATGGTTGGCGCCAAAAACGAGCCGCACGACGGATGCTGGTCGCACAGATCCAGAAACTCGGCCGGCTCGAACGAGCCCGACGCAGGCACCACCTGGCGCGCGCCACGCGCAACCGACGGCAAGATGTAGATGCCCGAGCCGTGCGACATCGGTGCCACGTGAATTTGACTGCAGTGCTCGTCGAGCGACTCGATATCGGCCAGATGCGCCACCGTCATCGCGAGCAAATTGCGGTGCGACAACATCGCGCCCTTCGAGCGGCCGGTGGTGCCGCTGGTATAAAAAAGCCAAGCCAGCGTGTGCGGCTCGACTGCCGCTGGCAGCACCGGCGAATTCGCCAACATGGATTGATAAGGTGCCTCGTCGATCACGACGATGCGGCCCTCGAACGCAGCCGCACTGCGCGCCAGGCCGGGTAACAACGAGGCCGCGACGAACACGAGCGACACCTCGGCGTCTTGCAAAATTTGCAGCACTTCTTTGTCGTGCAACTTGTAGTTGATCGGCACGATGACCGCGCCGGCCGCCCAAGTTGCGAACATCAACTCGACATAAGCAGGGCAGTTTTCGCTGACCACCGCGATGCGGTCGCCGCTTTGGCAGCGCGCTTGGATACCGGCGGCCAGCCGCAGCGCGCGCGCATGCAGCTCGGCCCAATCGAGCAGCTGCTCGGTGCCGCGAAACACCGCACCATGGTTCGGATACCGGGCGGCCGATCGGTCGAGTAGCGAGAAAAGATTCATTCGAAAATACCCATAGCTGGAGGGCTGCGCCGTAGGAACGCGTAGGTTCAGTGCACAGGTAGCGGAGCACCGCAACTCCGGTGCCACCGGTTATTTTCACCACGATTGACCACCCACCGCGAAGGACCATCCGCCATGAGACTGCTGCACACCATGCTGCGCGTAGGCGACCTGCAACGCTCGATTGATTTTTATACCCGCGTGATGGGCATGACGCTGCTGCGCACCACCGAACGGCCGGAGCAAAAGTACAGCCTGGCGTTTTTGGGCTACGGCGCAAACCCGGACCATGCAGAAATCGAGTTGACGCACAACCACGGCGTCAGCCACTACGACCTGGGCACCGCATACGGGCACATTGCAATTGCAGTGGCTGATGCGGCCGCTGCGTGTGCGCAAATCAAAGCCGGCGGCGGCGCAGTCACCCGCGAGGCAGGCCCGGTGGCCGGTGGTTCGACGGTGATCGCCTTCGTCACCGACCCCGACGGCTACAAGCTCGAACTGATCCAGCGCGGCAGCTGAACCGCACACCACGGCGGTGTGGCCGGCACCGGTTCGCCGACCCCACTGCGACCAGCTCGTGCGAAGCCCATCGAAGGACCCGCACCGCGACCCGACCGTAAATCGCACGCGCGCGTCGAACGCGTTGTTACGTGTTGCGCGTCGCGGCGGCCCCACGAGTGTGCGAAATCTCACGGTTGCTGCCTTAACCTCGCCCCGCGCCGCGGCGCGTCTCCCTTCAGCTTCCAGTGAACCGACCATGCAACCGACATCCCTCACACGCACCCTGGCAACACTCACCCTGGCAATTGGCGCGGCCACTGGCGCGCACGCGGTGTCGCTGCGGTTTGCCGGCAACCTGAGCCTGAACACCGAGGTAGCCGAAGCCAGCTTCACGTTGGGCAGCGGGTTGTCGTTCATCCGCATTTACACCGACTCGTTTCAAAGCGGCATCAACTTCGACCCCCACATCACGCTGTGGCTGCGCAACGGCACCGACTACGGCTACGTCGATAAAAACGACGACAACCCGCTGATCGGCGCGGGCCAAACCGGCTACGACGCCGGCCTGCGCTACGGTTTGCTCGACGCCGGTGATTACCTGGTCACGGTGACGGCCTCACCCAATTACGCACGCGGCGTTTTGCTGTCGCAAGGCTTTGGCTTTGATGCGTTCAGCGGCATCGCACCGACCCTGATTTCGCAGTGGGTTGCGCCCTCGGCCAACCCGAACGTTCCCAGCAGCCAGCAAGGCACCGCCTGGTCGCTGCAAGTGCTGGCCGAAGACGCAGTAAGTTCAGTGCCAGAGCCGGCAACCTACGCGCTGTTGGCGTTGGGGCTGGCCGGGGTCGCGGCGGTGGGTCGTCGGCGTGCGGCGCAACGCTCGGCGATCTGACAAACCCATGCGCGGTGAAATTAAACGTCGGGTGTGCGCGCCCTTGTGCCGGCTTCGCCCAACTCACACCGAACGGGTCGGTTAGTTCAGGCTGCGCTAAACACCTGGCACCACCTCAACGCGGGCGCAACGCCTGCGCTTGTGCGGCCAGCGCGGTGATGCGCGGCCAGTCGCCGGCTGCCAATGCATCGGCCGGTGTCAGCCACGAGCCACCGCACGCGGTGACATTCGGCAGCGCCAAATAACTTGGCGCGGTTTCTGCAGTGATGCCACCGGTGGGGCAAAACAGCACGTCGCCGAACGGCCCGGTCCACGCGCGCAGCAGCGCCAGGCCGCCGGCCGCGGCCGCCGGAAAAAACTTCAAGAACCCGTGGCCGTCGGCGCTGGCTTGCATCACTTCGCTAGCGGTGGCCACACCCGGAAGCAGTGGCATGTCGATCGCGCGGCAGGCCTGCCCCAGTGCGCTGCTGTAGCCCGGGCTGACGACAAACTGCGCGCCTGCGTTTTTCGCCGCTTGCGCATCGGCCGCGCTGCGCACCGTGCCCGCGCCGACGATGGCGTCGGGCACTGCGCGGGCCATCGCTTCGATGCACTGCAGCGCCACCGGCGTGCGCAGCGTGACTTCCAGCACGCGCACGCCGCCGGCCACCAGCGCGCGTGCCAATGGCACCGCATCTTCCGCACGGTCGATCACGATCACCGGGATCACCGGGCCAAAAGCGGACAGATCGAGGGCTTTCATTCAACGCACCTTGGTGACGTAAAAAAACGCGCCGGGTCCCAGGAATGGTTACCCCACTCAGGCGCGAAGGTCACCACCAGGTCACCGCACCTTCCTCGGCGCTGAGCACATGGCGGCGCATGCCGCCGAACAGCTCGCGGCCGAGGCCGTGGGCGTTGGTGTCGCGCTGCTCGGCCGACAGCACTGCGCATTCGCGCGCGGCCCAGGTGGCTGCGTCGACCAGCGCTTCGAGCGTGCCGGCGTTCGAGTCGAGCCGAATCACATCACCGGTGCGCACTTTGGCCAGCGGCCCGCCAGCCAACGCTTCAGGGGTCAGGTGTATAGCCGCTGGCACCTTGCCTGACGCACCGCTCATGCGGCCATCGGTCACCAGCGCCACCTTGAAGCCTTTGCCTTGCAACACCGCAAGCGGCGGCGTCAGTTTGTGCAGCTCGGGCATGCCGTTGGCGTGCGGGCCCTGAAAGCGCACCACCGCGACGAAGTCGCGCTCCAACTCGCCGGCGCTGAAAGCAGCTTGCAAGGCCTCTTGGGTATCGAACACGATGGCCGGCGCTTCGATCGCGTGCCGGTCAGCGGGCACGGCCGAGGTTTTGATCACCGCGCGGCCCAGGTTGCCGGTCAGCAGCGCCAGGCCACCGTGGTCGCTGAACGGTGCGGCGGCCGGTCGCACGATGTCGTCGGTTGCGTTTTTCAGTTTTGCCGCAGGCAAGTCGTGCCAGGCCAGCGCGCCCGCCGCGTTGCGCGTGGGCAGCCGGGTGTAGTCAGGCAGCCCGCCAGCCGACACGGTGGCCACGTCGGCATGCATCAAGCCCGCGCCGATCAGTTCGCGGATCACGTAGCCCGGCCCGCCCGCGGCTTGAAACTGGTTCACATCGGCGCTGCCGTTCGGGTACACCCGGGCCAGCAACGGCGTGGCGTGCGACAGCTCGCAAAAATCATTCCAGTCGATCACGATGCCGGCCGCGCGCGCCACCGCCACCCAATGAATCAGGTGGTTGGTCGAGCCGCCGGTGGCCAGCAGCGCCACCATCGCGTTGACGATGGCGCGCTCATCGACCACGCGGCCGATGGGCGTGAATCGACCCACACGATCACCACCGCGATCACCTCCACCATGACCCGGCCGTGCGTCAGGGTGTGGCCGCTGGGTGATGTTCAGTACCGTGCGCACCGCCTCGCGGGTGAGCGCCTCGCGCAACTCGGCATGCGGATGCACGAACGCTGCGCCGGGCACGTGCAGGCCCATCGCCTCGAGCAGCATTTGGTTGCTGTTGGCGGTGCCGTAAAAAGTGCAGGTGCCCGGGCCGTGGTACGCCGCCTGTTCCGATTGCAGCAATGCCTCGCGGCCGACCAGGCCTTGCGCGAACTGCTCGCGCACTTTGGCTTTTTCAAGGTTCGGCAAGCCCGAGCCCATCGGCCCGGCCGGCACGAAAACACACGGCAGGTGGCCGAAGTGCAGCGCACCAATCAGCAAGCCCGGCACGATCTTGTCGCACACGCCGAGCAGCAGCGCGGCGTCGAACACATCGTGGGTAAGCGCAATCGCGGTGCCCATGGCGATGGTGTCGCGCGAAAACAAACTCAGCTCCATGCCGGGCAGGCCTTGCGTGACGCCGTCGCACATCGCGGGCACGCCACCGGCGACCTGCGCCGTCGCGCCCAGCCGGTGCGCCTCATCGCGTATCACCGCCGGGAAGCCTTCGTACGGTTGGTGCGCCGACAGCATGTCGTTGTAGGCGGTGACGATGCCGATGTGCGGTGCACGCTCGGCCACGATGCGCAGCTTGTCGCTGGCCGGCAGCGCGGCCACCGCATGCGCCACGTTGGCGCAGCCCATGCGGTCGGTGCCGCGCGGTCGCGCAGCGGCCGCACTGACACGCGCCAAATACGCCGCGCGCAACGGCGCACTGCGCTCGCGGATGCGTTGGGTGACACGCGCGACTGCGCGGTGCACAAATACCAATTCCGACGGCATAGGGACTGCTCAGGACCGCGGCGACGCTGCCGGTTTTGATTGTGTCGCAGGCAATGCGTACGGCGTGTCAGCCGGGGTGCTGTGCGGATGTCGGTTGCGGTGGCGGTTGCGGCTGCGGTTGCGGCATAAGGGGTCCAACACCGCGCCCACCCATCCCGGCAACGCAAACCAGCACCGGGCTGCCGTGATGCACCGCACGAACCGCGAGCACGCGGCGGGCGCAACGCCAGCGGCAGCGTGCCGATGGAGCGGCCACTGCGTGTGCCACCGCAGGTCACAACGCGTCACTTCTGGCCACGGTTCGACACATCTCACCGCTGTAGCCGGTGCCAGTTCGCTCCGATATCGGCAGCCGCGACCGCCAGCCTGGCATGCCGCCGTGCGGTTCGTCACAGCGAATGAATCGGCGTGCATTCGGTCGGCCTGAACGCCCGCTTTGCGCACGGTAGTTGCGGTGATGCATGCGCAGCCATGCCGGCGCGGTGCGCGGCAATGACCCGTGGTGCGCGGTGGTACGCGGTGGTACGCGGTATTTGCCCCGCTATTTCGCCGTCTGGTTTGCGCCCCAGTCACCACACTGGTGACACGTCACGAACCGTCGGCGTGGGCTGCGTGTCGGGCTCGCCTGAAGGTCAGAAGCAGATCAAAAAAGCAGTGGTCGCGTTGGGCAGCTCAGCTGACCAACGC
>JAYUGJ010000093.1:0-7442 GCA_043738425.1 Burkholderiales bacterium | reverse complement strand
ATTCGGGCCGATGGCGATGAAGCCGCTGGGCCTGAAGGAGATCGCCGATGAACTCGGCATCCACGAGTCCACCGTTTCGCGGGTCACCAACAACAAATTTATCGCCACCCCCAGCGGTGTGTTCGAACTGAAGCATTTTTTCTCGCGGGTGATGGTCACGGCCAACGGCAGCGCCTGTTCGGGCACGGCCATCCGCGGGTTGCTGAAAGACTTGATCGCCGCCGAGGCACCCGATGCGCCGCTGTCCGATGCCGAAATCACCCGGCAGCTGGCCCAGCAGGGGCTGGTGGTGGCGCGGCGCACCGTCACCAAATACCGTCAGCTGCTGCGCATCGACGCGGTGGGACGGCGCCGCCGCCAGGCCTGACCTTGTGGCAGAAACCGCTTGCGGCACGTCGCTTGCCATTAGTTACATCACCGGCGGCACCGTTTCGCTGTTGCAGCGCCGGACGGCTGTGCGCCGTGTGAACCTTGGAGCCACGTTTATGAATATCGACATGAATCTGATCAAGCGCTGGCCGCGGCCGGTCTCGCTCGACATCGCGATCCACTACGAACGCAGCGTGCCGGATCGGCGCGCCTATCGCCTGGCGCCATGTGACGGCACGTCGCAAGTTCGGGTGCAGCTCCCGCAGCACGGCGCCATGCCGCTCGAAGTGCAGAGCATGGATTGGTCTCAGCTGCCGGGCAATACGCTGTATCTGCGCAGCCTCAGTGTGCTCGCCGTGCACCTGTTCGGCGCGGTGGCGATGCCGCCGCGTGTGTGCGGCGCACCGCTGTGGCAGCACATCAATGTTGGCATCTCGACCGATGACCACAGCGCACACCCGCTGTATTTCGAGCTGGACGCCATCGACGACAGGCGCGCGGTGCTGCGTTACCGCTTTCAGCATCATCAGCCGCTGGTTCGCCGCGCGCTGGCTCTCGACCGGCTCGACGCCGACCCGTTACGTGCGCTGTTGCGTGTGGGAGCGACGCGCGTGCGCCCTGGTCTGACGCGAAACGCGGAGCCGATGCGCTCCGCGCCGCCGCCACGACACGTTCACGCGGCGGCCGACATGGCGCTGCGCGCGTGAGTGCAGCCACTGTGATCACGCGGCCATGATTGCGGTCATCGTTCCGGTGCATAACGAGGAGGCGTACCTCGCCGCCTGCCTGCGTTCGGTACGCGAGGCCTCGCGGCGCCGGCGCCTGGACGGCGAGCCCGTGCTGCGGGTGGTGGTGCTCGACAACTGCAACGACGGCAGTGCGGACATCGCCCGCGTCTGCGGCGCCCACACGCTGCGCTTGCAGGCCTGCAACGTGGGCGCGGCACGGGCACTTGGTGCACAGTGGGCCATCGATCGAGGCGCACGCTGGTTGGCCTTCACCGATGCCGATTCAGTGGTTGCGCCCGAATGGTTGTCGTCACAATTGGCGCTGCGCAGCGATGCGGTGTGTGGCACGGTCGCGGTCAGCAACTGGGGCGATTACGGTGAGCGCATGCGCCGCCATTACGACGCCACCTACACCGATGCCGACGGCCACCATCACATCCACGGCGCGAATCTGGGCGTTAGCACGGCGGCGTACTGCCGCGCCGGGGGCTTTCAGCCGTTGACCAGCAGCGAAGACGTGGCGCTGGTGCGTGCGCTGCAAGCCAGCGGCGCTGCGATCGCCTGGTCAGCCGCGCCCCGCGTGACGACGAGTGCGCGGCAGCTCTACAAAGCGCCACTGGGCTTCGGAGCCACCCTGCAGCGCATCGATGCCGAGAGCCGGTACCGTGCCGAGGGCCGTGAAATAGGCGCTGCCACTGCGTCATGAGCACCGCCAGTGCTGCCGTCAGGATGGTGTCGCCAACGCTGCTGATCCGCCTGCGCCGCGCGCTGGCCGATCAGGACCCGCAGGCTGAAGCTTGCGATCGGCTGAACGCACTGGTGGCTGCTGGCTTCGGCGATTTGCCACAGCCTGGTGGCGGCCAGACGCTGCTGCGCTGGCAGGCGCTGGCGGCGGTCTCCGAACACGATCTGTCGCTGGGCAAACTGTATGAAGGCCACACCGATGCGCTTGCGGTGATGCGCGAGTTGGCGCTGGACCGCGACATCGCTGCCGACAGCACCTGGGGGATGTGGGCGGCCGAGGGATCTGGCGCGCGCGCCACGGTGAAGTCCCGGCCCGACGGCCGAGTGTCGCTGCACGGCGCCAAGACGTGGTGCTCGGGGGCGGCGCGCTTGAGCCATGGGCTGCTGACCGCCTGGCCCACGAATGATGTCGGGCCACAGCTGGTGCGCGTGGTCATGAATCAAGACGGGGTGACGGTTGATGGCAGCACTTGGCGTGCTGTTGGCATGGCAGGCAGCGCCAGCGTGGATGTGTCGTTTTCAGGCGCGGTGGGTGATGCGGTCGGCGCACCCGGCGACTATCTGTCCCGGCCCGGCTTCTGGCAGGGCGGCGCGGGCATCGCGGCGTGCTGGTACGGCGGGGCGCGCGCGCTCGGCGTGGCGCTGCGCCACTCGGTCGCGCGCACGACCGACGCCACCCGCAGCCTGTTCGGCCCCTTGGCGGTCGGCCGTGTCGATGTGGCGCTGCACAGCACCGCGGCGCTGCTGCGCGATGCGGCGCAATGGATAGACGCCCATCCGCTGGCCGATGCCAGTGAGGTGGCGCTGCGCACCCGGCTCGCGGCCGAGTTGTGCGCCAAGGTGTTGCTGGACGAGGCAGGTCGTGCCCTGGGCGCCGCGGCCTACTGTCGCGACCGGCACTTTGCACGCATGGCCGCTGATTTGCCGGTGTTCGTGCGGCAAAGCCATGCCGAGCGGGACTTCGCCGCACTGGGCGAGCGGGTGGCGGCACCGCTGCCAGCCTCCCGCCATGGCACCGACGACAGCCCATGGGCGCTCTGACCGCTCGACGTGCCATCGAAGGCGTCGGCTGCACCGAATCGGTGTGGCGCGAGTGGCTGGATGCCCTGGACGTGCCGACGCTGGCGTGGAACGACTGGCTGCCCGCAACGGCACGGCTGGTGGTGGTTGCGCCGCACCCCGACGACGAGGTGCTGGCCTGCGGCGCGCTGCTGGCGATGCATGCGGCGCGCGGTGGTGAGTGCTGCGTCGTGGCGGTCACTGACGGCGAAGGCAGCCACCCCGGATCGAAGCGGTGGACCCCCCAGCAGCTGACAGCTGTTCGCCGCGCCGAAAGAGCCGAAGGCCTGCTGCGGCTCGGCCTGGGTGGCGCGTCGCTGCATGGCCTGGGGCTGCCTGACGGTGCGGTGCAGACACAGGCCGACGTGCTCCGATTGCGCCTGACCGACTTGTTGCGGCCTGCCGATGTGGTGGTCACCACCTGGCCGCTCGACGGCCACCCCGACCACGATGCCTGCGGTGCCGCCGCCGTGCAGACCTGCGCTGCCGTGGGGTGCCGCTTGCTCACTGCGCCGGTGTGGATGTGGCATTGGGCCGCGCCCGGGGATGCGCGTGTGCCCTGGCATCGGCTGCGCGCGCTGCAAGTCGATTCGGCAGCGCTGCAGCGCAAGCAGGCGGCACTGGAGGCGCATGTGTCGCAGCGCACCGCGCGGGAAGGCGGGCAGGGCCCGGTGCTCGGCGCTGAAATCCTGGCCCGGGCGGCACGCGAGCGCGAATACTTTTTCGTTTGAACCGAGGCCGCCACGATGTCGCACACACCTGCCTATTTCGACTCGATGTTCCATGCCGACAGCGATCCGTGGAAGTTCCGCACGCGCTGGTACGAGGTGCGCAAACGCGCACTCACCCTGGCGTGCTTGCCGAAGTCTCACTACGACGCGGCCTACGAGCCGGGTTGCGCCAACGGCGAGCTGTCGGCCGCGTTGTCCGAGCGTTGCTCGCGCCTGCTCGTTTCCGATGGGTCGGCCCCGGCGGTGCAGTTGGCCCGACAACGCCTGGCGGGGCTTGCGCATGTTGAAGTGCGGCAGGCCTGGGTGCCGACGCAATGGCCAGACGAGCAGTTCGACCTGATCGTCATCAGCGAGCTGGCCTACTTTCTGACCGCCGGCGCACTGGACGCCATGATCGGAAAAATCAAGGCGTCCCTGAGTTCGGGCGGCACCGTGTTGGCGTGCCATTGGCGACGGCGCAGCGACGACTGCGAATTCAGCGGTGACCGGCTGCACCGCCAGCTGGGCAGCGGGCTCGGTTTGCCGCACCTGAGCCGCTTGATCGAGCCCGATGTGCGCGTCGATGTGTGGAGCGCCGACCCGCGCTCGGTGGCGCAGCAGGAGGGTTTCGCGTGATGCGCCCGGCTACAGGCTCAGCAGCTGTGACAGCAACGCGTTGACCTGAGATTGCGCGCCGAGCCGAAAGCGCGCGCAGCTGCTTGTGCCCACCGGCGCGATGCGCACGCTGACGCAGCCCGCACCGGCGCGGGCGAACGCCGGCTCGTCGTTCACGTCATCGCCAACGATCAAGGCGTTCGGTGCGCCGCATTCGTGCATCAGCTGCACCAGCGCGTCACCCTTGTTCGGCGCATTTGACGGGGTGATGTTCAGCACACTGTGGCCGTGTGCCGCGGCGATGCCGGGCCCGTGTGCCGCGATCAGGCTGTCGAGCCAGCGGCGCACCGAGGCGACGTCTGCCGATCGCCGGTAGTGCCATGCCAGTGATGCGCCCTTGTCTTCGACATCGACGCCGCGCTCATCGAACACCCGGGCCCACTGCCGCGCCTGCTCGCGACAGCCGGCGAGCGCGTGGTGCGGTGCCGGGAATGAGGTGCTGCCGGCCCGCTCGGCACCGTGATTGCCCACCAGGAAGCGCGGCTCGAAGCCGAGGCGAAGCCGGGCGTCGGCCACCGCCCGACCGGTGATCACTGCCACCGGCCAGCGCCGCGCCAGCGCTTGCAGCCGTGCGGCGGTGATGCGCGAGACCGCCGCATCGCTCGGCCGCATGACGAGCGGTGCCAGTGTGCCGTCGAGGTCGAAGGCAAGCAACGCATGCCTGTGGCTGAGTCGCCGCAAGGCCCGCAGCCCTTGCGGTGAGAAGAGCGATGCGGTCATGTCCCCGTCATGGTCTGCGCATGGCGGTGGTGCGGCGCGTGGTGAGCCAAGCTGGTCGGGTGGTGCGATGCATCGAGCGGATGCTGCGCCGTGGCCTCCTGCAGCAGGCTTGCCGCCCAGTGCTCTGCACTGTGCCGCTGCACCGTGGCGCGCAGGGCGAGCATCCGCGCGTGCTGCTCCGCGGGCAGCATGGTCAGCCCCTGGTGCAGGGCCTCGGCCACCTGCGCCAAGTGGTAAGGATTCACACACAGCGCGTCGATCAACTCGGCCGCCGCACCGGCGTGTTCACTGAGCACCAGCACCCCTTGTTTGTCGTCACGTGCGGCGATGAATTCCTTGCAGACCAGGTTCATGCCGTCGTGCAGCGGGGTGACCAGGCAGACGTCAGCGGCACGGTAGGCGGCTGTCACGGCGACGCGGTCATGGCAGGTGTCCAGCAGCAACACCGGTGTCCACCCCGGCCGCACATAGCGCGCGTTGATGCGTGCGACTTCGTCGTGCACCTCCGCCTGGAACGCGGAATACGCGGGCAGTGTCGACCGGGTGGGTGCGGCGATCTGCACGAAGCGCAGTCGGCCTACCCATTCGGGATGCCTGACCAGCAGCTGCTCGACCGCACGCAGCCGCTCGATCAGGCCTTTGGTGTAGTCGAAACGGTCGATGCCGACGATCAGCTTGCCGCCCACCGGCACCGACCAGCGCTGCGCAGCTTCGCGCCGGCTGTGCGCAACGGTCGGCATCGCCCCCACCTGTGCTGCAGTCGGCCAGGCGACCGACACCGCACAGTCGCGCACCTCGGTGAGCGAGCCCGCACGTTCCACTGGCCCGCTGACATCGGCGTCTAGCTGCAAACCGGCGCGCTGCACGCTGGCGTTGAAGTGATGCCTGTGAGTGGCCGTCTGGAAAGCCAGCGTGTCGCAGCCCAGCAATCCGGCAATCAGCTCACTCAGCCACGGGCAGATTTCCATTTGTTCCGGGTGTCCCCACGGGATGTGCCAGAAGCCCAGAATCCGCGCCTGCGGCAGGCGCTGCCGCACCAGCGCAGGGACCAGCGCGAGCTGGTAGTCGTGGACCCAGACGATCGGGTTGGCTCGCTGCGCTTCGTGCACCACCGCATCGGCGAAGCGCTGGTTCACGCGGCGATAGACAGCCCAGTCACTGTCGGTGAACGTCGGGCGCACATGAACCATGTGACACAAGGGCCACAACCCGCTGTTGGCGGCGCCGTCGCGGTAGCCGCGCTGCTCGTCGGCGCTGAGCCACAGATAACGCAACCGATAGCCGCCGAATAGATGCCCCGCGGTGGTGACTTGCCAGGTGTCGTCGGCGTCGGTGAATTGGCGGTCGGCATTGCCGCTGCCGTGGGCAATCCAGGTCCGGCTGCCGGCACCTCTTTGCATCACCGGCTCGATGGCGCTGACCAGACCGCTGGCCGGCTGCACCGCCTGAACGCCGTCACCTGCACGTTGAAGCGACCACGGTGCGCGGTCGGAGACGACGATCAGTTGCCGGTCGGGCAGCGTCGTGCCGGGCAAATGTCGCCATGGCGAACTGGCGGCTCGGGTCGTCTCGGCAAAGCGCGTCATGGGTAGTGCATGCGATGGTGGAGGGCGGCCAATTCGGGCAATCGAGATACCCGCGCCCATCACCCAGCGGGCTGGCATCGGAATTGCCGCCTTTTCTGATTGAGCACCCGACGTTGGCGCGATTGCGCGACAGCCTTTGCGCAGATCTGCCCCAGAGGAATGTGGTGCACGCTGCCTCTGCGGGTTTGCTCACGGCGTTCGGCCGTGAACCCGTGGTGACGGACATGGGCGCTCTGCAAGAGCCTGCAGCGTCGGCAGCGCCGTTCGCCATGCCCGCACAGGCGCCACACGCCATGGGGTGCGCCGAGAACGTTGGTGCGTTGGTAGCCCGTCAGCGGGCGCGGCGCAATAGGTCGCGTCGGCGAGTGTCGTCCAGTCCGGCGGTCGCGCGCAGATCGGTGTCGACCAGGCCCGCGTCCAGGTCCTTCTTCGCCTGCACCATCACATCCTGCGGGTGTGGGTTGACTTCGCCGGGCCTCTCATCGCGTTCGCTGGGCATCGGCAACCGTTGACCGTCCTGGGCCGGACGGGATCCTGGTGCGGTGGGCGACCGGGCCACGCCGACATGGGCGTTGGGCTTTTGGGTCCGCGCCGATCGTTTGGCTGGCGGGGCCGAGTTGACGGTGGTAGGAGGCTGCGGTGCGGTCTGGCGTTTCATCGGAAATCCTGTCGGTAAGTCTTGCCAGGGAGCGTGGCAAATCGTGCGCCCGCAGGGCGAATCGCTGTCTCAGCCGGCGCCGCTGACGCGGTGCTGCCAAGCGGCGAGCCTGTCGATCAGCGCCTGCGGATCGACAGGCTTGGTGTAGTGGTGGTCGAAGCCTGCGGCCTGCGAGCGGCGCTGGTCTTCTTGC
>JAYUGJ010000092.1:0-43024 GCA_043738425.1 Burkholderiales bacterium | reverse complement strand
CTGGCCGACGACGTTTTTTTCGTCACCTACAACGGCCTCAGTAAAAACTACCGTTCGTGCGGCTACCGCGCGGGCTGGATGGTGGTGTCGGGTGCCAAGGCCCGCGCGAGTGATTACATCGAAGGACTGAACATGTTGGCATCGATGCGGTTGTGCTCGAACACGCCGGGGCAGTTGGCGATTCAAACCGCGCTGGGTGGCCACCAAAGCATCAAAGACTTGGTCGCACCGAGCGGCCGCTTGTGCCGCCAGCGCGACTTGGCGTATGACTTGTTGAACCAGATTCCGGGGGTCAGCGTGGTCAAGCCGAAAGCGGCGCTGTACATGTTCCCGAAACTCGACGCGAAGATGTATCCAATCAAAGACGACCAGCAGTTTGCGTACGACCTGTTGGCGGCCGAAAAGGTGCTGATCGTGCAGGGCACCGGCTTCAACTGGCTGCACCCCGATCACTTCCGGCTGGTGTTTTTGCCGAACGTCGACGACCTGACGGAGGCGGTGTCACGCATCGCGCGGTTTCTTGACCAATACCGAAAACGCAGCGCCTGATCGCACCGCGCAGCGTGATCACCGCAGTGCCATGTCTTTAATTTGTATGTGTGGTGCGTTGAGACCGAACCGAAATTAGCAAGAACCACCGACCGAGCACCTTCGATGAAATCGATACAAGTAGGCCTGCTGGGCCTGGGCACTGTGGGCAGCGGAACGTTCCATGTGTTGCGCCGTAACCAAGAAGAAATCAAACGCCGCGCCGGTCGAGGCATTGAAATCACGATGGCCGCCGACCTCGACATTGCCCGCGCGCGGTCGGTGGTAGGCGATGCGGTGCGTGTGGTGGCCGACGCGCGGGAAGTCATCGCCAACGCCGACATCGACATCGTGGTCGAGCTGATCGGCGGCTACGGCATCGCACGCACGCTGGTGCTCGAAGCCATTGCGGCAGGCAAGCATGTGGTGACCGCGAACAAGGCGTTGCTGGCGGTGCACGGCACCGAAATTTTTGCCGCCGCCCGCGCCAAAGGCGTGGTGGTGGCGTTCGAAGCCGCAGTGGCCGGCGGCATCCCGATCATCAAAGCGCTGCGCGAGGGGCTGACCGCCAACCGCATCGAATGGATCGCCGGCATCATCAACGGCACCACCAATTTCATCTTGTCGGAGATGCGCACGAAGGGCCTCGACTTTGCGGTGGTGCTCAAACAAGCGCAGGCGTTGGGCTATGCCGAAGCCGACCCCACGTTCGACATCGAAGGCGTCGACGCGGCGCACAAAGTCAGCCTGATGAGCGCGATTGCGTTCGGCACGCCGGTGCAGTTCGACCGCGCACACGTCGAAGGCATTTCGCAATTGCAGGCGGCCGACATCGTTTATGCCGAACACCTCGGCTACCGCATCAAACTGCTGGGCATCACCAAGCGCCGCGACACGGGCATCGAACTGCGGGTGCACCCCACACTGGTGCCCACCAAGCGGTTGATCGCCAACGTAGAAGGCGCGATGAACGCGGTGATGGTGCAAGGCGATGCGGTGGGCAGCGCGCTGTACTACGGCAAAGGTGCGGGCTCCGAGCCCACCGCGTCGGCGGTGATTGCCGATCTGGTCGACATCACGCGGCTCCACACTGCCGACCCGCAGCACCGCGTGCCGCACCTCGCGTTCCAGCACGACGCATTAGCCACCACGCCGATCTTGCCGATGGCCGCCACCGTCACTGCGTACTACCTGCGGCTGCAGGTCAGCGACGAGCCCGGCGTGATGGCGCGGGTCGCAGGCATCTTGGCCGAGCACGCCATTTCGATCGACGCGCTCCTGCAGCGGCCCAACGACGGCGGCACACCCGATGGCGCGGTCACCGATGGCCACACCGACATGATCATCCTGACCCACGACACAGTAGAGGCCACGATGGACCGCGCCATCGCGCAAATGCAAGCCCTGCCCACCGTGCGTGCGCCCATCGTGCGCTTGCGCAAAGAAGAGTTGAATTGAAATACCTCAGCACCCGCGGCGACCCCGAGCAGCGCGCCTTTTGCGACATCTTGCTGGAAGGCCTGGCGCCCGACGGCGGTTTGTATTTGCCTGCGCACTATCCGAAGGTCGACGACGCCAGGTTGACACGATGGCGCGGCTTGGCGTATCACGAGCTGGCGTTCGAGATCTTGTCGCTGTACATCGACGACATTCCTGCAGCCGACTTGCGCGAGCTGACTGCGCGCACCTACACGCCCGACGTGTTTGGCTCGGTGGCCATCACGCCGCTGCAGCCACTTGATGTAGGTGCGACCTCGCCGGCCGGGGCCGACGTGTATTTGCAGCAGTTGTCGAACGGCCCGACGCTCGCGTTCAAAGACATGGCGATGCAGTTGCTGGGCAACTTGTTCGAGTACGAGTTGGCGCGCCGCGGCCAAACGCTCAACATCCTCGGTGCCACCTCGGGCGACACCGGCGGTGCGGCCGAGTACGCGATGCGCGGCAAGAAGAACGTGCGCGTTTTCATGCTGAGTCCGAAAGACCGCATGAGCCCGTTTCAGCAAGCACAAATGTTCAGCCTGCAAGACCCGAACATCCACAACATCGTGATCGACGGCGTGTTCGACGATTGCCAAGACATCGTCAAAGCGGTCAGCAACGATCTGGATTTCAAGCGCCGCCACCACATCGGCACCGTCAATTCGATCAACTGGGCACGGCTGTTGGCGCAGGTGGTGTATTACTTTGCCGGCTACTTTCAGGCCACCCGCAGCAACGACGAGACTGTCAGCTTCGCAGTGCCATCGGGCAACTTCGGCAACGTGTGCGCCGGTCACGTGGCGCGCATGATGGGCTTGCCGATTCGGCATTTGGTGCTTGCGACCAACGAGAACAACGTGCTCGACGAGTTCTTTCGCACCGGCACCTACCGGGTGCGCGGCAGTGCCGAAACGCATGAAACCTCGAGCCCGTCGATGGACATTTCGAAGGCATCCAACTTCGAGCGTTTTGTGTTCGACTTGTTGGGCCGCGATGGCGCACGCACCAAGCAGTTGTTCAAAACCGAGCTGGAAAAGCACGCCGCGTTCAGCGTCAGCGGCGATGAATTCGCGCGCACCGCAAGCTTCGGTTTCGTCTCGGGCACCAGCAACCATGCCGACCGGCTGGCCACCATCCGCCACACCTACCAGCGCTTCGGCGTGGTGATCGACACCCACACCGCCGACGGTTTGAAAGTCGGTCGCGAATACCTGGATGCCGACGTGCCGATGCTGGTACTCGAAACCGCGCTGCCGGCCAAATTTGCCGAAACCATTGTCGAAGCCATCGGCGTGCAGCCCGACCGGCCGCCCGCCATGCGCGGCATCGAAGCATTGCCCAAGCGTTTCGTGGTGATGCCGATCGACACGCAGGCGGTGAAAACCTACCTTAGTAATCACGTGTGAGCGCGATGGCACCGCGCGCGCCGCTGCTCAGCCTCGACGACGCACTGGTGCGTTTGATGCACGCAGTGCAGCCGCCGGTCGCGGCCCACGCGCAGCAGGTTTCCACCTTCGACGCATTGGGTCGCGTGCTGGCGTGCAGTGTGCAATCGCTGGTCGATGTGCCGCCGGCCGACAACTCCGCAATGGACGGCTACGCCATGGCTGCAGCGGATGTGCCGGCCGTAGACTGCGTATTGCCGATCAGCCAGCGCATTCCAGCCGGCGTGATCGGCCAACCGCTCGTGCCGGGCACGGCGGCGCGCATATTCACTGGTGCGCACATACCGTCGGGTGCCGACGCGGTGGTGATGCAAGAGCAGTGCACCGCGCTCGACGGCAACCTGGTGCGTATCGGCGCGGTGCCGAAACCCGGTCTGGCGATTCGCCGGCGCGGTGAAGACGTACAAGCCGGCGCGGTGGTGCTGCACGCTGGCACGCGTCTGACGCCACAGGCACTCGGCATGGCGGCTTCGGTAGGTGCAGCCACGCTGTCGGTGGCGCGCAGGCCGCGGGTGGCGTTGTTTTCTACCGGCGATGAGTTGGTAATGCCCGGCGAGGTGTTGCCCGAGCAGATGCCGCCGGGCGCAATCTACAACTCCAACCGATTCATGCTGCGCGCCTTGATCCAATCGCTGGGCTGCGAGTGCACCGACTTCGGCAGCGTGCCCGACCAACTGAACGCGACCCGCGACGCATTGCGCCGTGCCGCGCGCGACCACGATCTGATCGTCACCAGCGGCGGTGTGTCGGTCGGTGAAGAAGACCATGTGAAACCTGCAGTCATTGCGGAGGGCAGGCTCGATGTGTGGCAGCTCGCCATCAAGCCGGGCAAGCCGCTGGCCTTTGGCGAAGTGCGGCGTGCCGGCGTCATCAACGCGGCCCCTGCTACGCCAGATGCGGGTAACGCGGCGCATTTCATTGGTCTGCCCGGCAACCCGGTGTCGAGCTTCATCACGTTTTTGTTGGTGGTGCGGCCGGTGTTGCTGCGGTTGCAGGGCGTGGTCGATGTGCAGCCGCGCGGCGTGTGGTTGCCGGCGCATTTCAGCTGGCCGCGCGCCGACCAACGGCGTGAATTTTTGCGGGTGCGCCGCAATGCGCAAGGCGGTCTCGATTTGTACGGCAACCAGGGCTCGGGCGTGCTGACCTCCGCGGTGTGGGGCGACGGCATCGTCGACAACCCGGCCGGTGTGGCCATTCAAACCGGCGACCTGGTGCGCTACGTGGCGTTCTCCGAGTTGCTGTCGTGAAGATTCAAGTGCGTTACTTTGCATCCACACGCGAGGCGCTCGGCAGCGGTGAAGCGGTGGATGTGCCGGCCCAATCGACAGTCGGCCAGGTGCGCGATTGGTTGATTGCAAGTGACGCCAATCATGCCGCAGCGCTCGCGCGCAGCCGGCTGCTGCGCACAGCGTTGAGCCAGACGCTGTGCGACGAATTCGCGGTGGTGGTGGAGGGCGCTGAGTTGGCGTTTTTCCCGCCGGTCACCGGGGGGTGATCTTGGTGAGTGTTGGGCGAGGCCCTCACCCCAGCCCTCGCTCAGGGAAAGAGGCAGAAATGCCTGGTTGGCTCTGTGCTGGGGAGAGGCGAGCACTTGATTCCCTCTTCCTCCGCGAGCGGGTGAGGGTGAGGGCTGCAGTGGCAGCGCAACCACTCGAATGAACTACCGCCCCATGTCCGTCCAGGTCACCACCACCCACGTCACCGTTCAAAGCGCTGATTTCGACCTCAGCACCGAGGTGGCGGCATTGCGTGCTGTCGACGCGGGTGTGGGTGCAGTTGCCGCCTTCGTAGGCTGCGTACGTGACCACCACGATGGCAGCGGCATCCGGGCCATGGAGCTCGAGCACTATCCCGGCATGACCGAACGGTCGATCGAATCGATGATCGCCGCCGCCCGAGTGCGGTTCGATATTCGCGGCGTGCGCGTCATCCACCGCATCGGCATGCTGCAGCCAGCCGAACAAATCGTGCTGGTGGCGGTTGCGGCCGCGCACCGCGGTACGGCATTCCAGGCCTGCGAGTTTTTGATGGATTACCTGAAAACCCAGGCACCGTTCTGGAAAAAAGAAACCACCGCAAACGGTGCGCGGTGGGTCGATGCGCGTGTCAGCGACGATGCGGCGATGGCACGCTGGCAGTCCTTTACACCTGACCCCAATGGTGAGCGCTGCCGATGAGCGTCGGCGTGACCTGGATCCACCTCGCTGCGGTGGCGCTCGGTTCGGCGTGCGGCGGTGTGCTGCGTTGGGCCGTACAACTTTGGTTAAGTCAGCGCTGGGCCGTGTTTCCGCTCGGCACCTTGGTGGTCAACTGCGTTGGCGGCTTGTTGATCGGTGTCGCACTGGCGTGGTTTGTTCGGTCACCGAACGACACGTTGCGCCTGCTGCTGGTGACCGGCTTCCTCGGTGGGTTGACTACTTTTTCGGCATTCAGCGGCGAGTCGTTGACTCTGCTGCAGCGCGGCGACGTGGCGTGGGCGTTGGCACACAGCGTTGCCCACGTGGTCGGTGCGCTGGCATGCTGCGCGGTCGGTTTTCGCCTTGCCAAGCTGCTGCTGGCGTGAGGTACCGAGATATTGCCATACCGACACCGCGCCATACCGACACAGCGACTACCGACACTCAACGCAAAGTCGAGTCGCCGTGGCCGCCAGTGAACTGGCGCGCTTACTTGAACAGGTCTTTCACCCGGTCTGACCAGGTTTTTGAATTGGGCGAATGTTTGTCGCCGCCTTTTTGAAACGACTCATCCAAATCGGTCAGCAGCTTGCGCTGCGTGTCGGTCAGCTTGATCGGCGTTTCCACCGTGACGTGGCAATACAAGTCGCCTGGGTAGCTCGAGCGCAGGCCCTTGATTCCCTTGCCGCGCAAACGGAATGTTTTGCCGTGCTGGGTTCCCTCGGGCAATTCGATCTCGGCTTTACCGCTCAGCGTGGGTACTTGAATTTGACCGCCGAGTGCTGCGGTCACGATGCTTACCGGTGCGGTGCAGTGCAGGTCGTCGCCGTCGCGCTCGAAAATCTCATGCTGCTTGACGCGGATTTCGATGTACAGATCGCCCGACGGGCCGCCGTTCGATCCCGGCTCGCCATTTCCGGCCGATCGAATGCGCATGCCTTCGTTGATGCCGGCGGGAATCTTGACTTCGAGGGTCTTGTTTTTCTTGATGCGACCCTGGCCGTGGCAGGTGGCGCACGGCTCGGGGATCACTTTGCCGGTGCCGCGGCAGGTCCGGCAGGTTTGCTGGATGCTGAAAAAACCTTGCCGCATCGTGACCGCACCCGAGCCATTGCAGCTGCCACACACCTTCGGCTGCGTGCCGGGCTTCGCACCGGTGCCGTGGCAGGTGTCGCAGCTTTCGTAGGACGGAATGCGAATTTGCGTTTCTTTGCCGCCGGCCGCTTCTTCAAGCGTGATCTCCAGCGCATACGACAAATCGCTGCCGCGAAACACCTGCTGCCCGCCGCTGCGGCGCTGGCCACCGGCAGCACCGCCTTGGCCGAAGATGTCACCGAAGATGTCGCCGAAGGCTTCAGCAAAACCACCCATGCCGTCGCCACCCGCACCGGGGCGGAATCCGCCGCCCATATTCGGGTCAACGCCAGCGTGGCCGTACTGGTTGTACGCGGCCCGCTTTTGCGGATCCGACAGCATTTCGTAGGCCTCTTTGGCCTCTTTAAATTGTTCTTCCGCCTTCTTTGCGCCGTCACCCTGGTTGCGGTCGGGGTGGTACTTCATCGCCAGTTTGCGATAAGACTTTTTGATGTCTTCATCGGTCGCGTTCTTTGCCACGCCGAGTGTTTCGTAGTAATCGCGCTTTGCCATCTAGGGTTCCGTCACGCCGCAGCGTTCAAATAAAACGGGTGCGCCGCGTCGGCTGTCGATAAAAAATCGAGCGGACCGTACGCGGCGCGGGCGCTGGGGTGAACCAGCGCGGTGTACGTCATCGGAGTCGAGTCACTTCTTCTCTTTGACTTCGGTGAATTCGGCATCCACCACGTTGTCATCGACCGGCTTGCTTGCCGGCGCATCGCCTGATTGTGCCGCTGCGCCTGCGCCCGCATCGCCGGCTGAGGCCGCTGCTGCGGCACTTGCCGCTTGCGACTCGGCGTACACCTTCTCGCCGAGTTTTTGGCTCGCCGTCATCAGTGCTTCGGTCTTGGCTTCAATCGCCGCGTGGTCATCGCCCTTCAAAGCCTCTTCGCAGTCTTTCAGTGCGGCTTCGATCGCTTCTTTTTCACCCGCGTCGAGCTTGGAGCCGTGTTCGGCCAGGCTCTTTTTCACACTGTGAACCATCGCATCGGCTGAATTGCGCGCCTGAATCAGCCCCAGCTTCTTTTTGTCTTCTTCGGCATTCAGCTCGGCGTCCTTGACCATTTGCTGGATCTCGGCCTCGCTCAAACCCGAGTTGGCTTTGATGGTGATTTTGTTTTCTTTGCCGGTGCCCTTGTCTTTCGCGCCTACGTGCAAGATGCCGTTGGCGTCGATGTCGAAGCTGACCTCAATTTGCGGCGTGCCACGGGCTGCCGGCGCAATGCCTTCCAGGTTGAATTCGCCCAGGCTTTTGTTGCCTGAGGCCATTTCGCGCTCGCCCTGGTAGACCTTGATCGTCACCGCCGGCTGGTTATCGTCGGCCGTGCTGAATGTTTGGGCGAACTTGGTCGGGATCGTGGTGTTCTTTTTGATCATCTTGGTCATCACGCCACCCAGCGTTTCGATGCCCAAGCTGAGCGGGGTCACGTCGAGCAGCAGTACGTCGGTGCGGTCACCCGCCAACACCTGGCCTTGAATCGCCGCACCGACGGCCACGGCCTCGTCGGGGTTGACGTCTTTGCGTGGCTCTTTGCCGAAGAACTCCTTGACCTTTTCTTGCACCTTCGGCATGCGGGTCATGCCACCGACCAAGATCACGTCCTGGATGTCGGCGACGTTCAAGCCGGAATCCTTGATCGCGGTGCGGCAGGGCGCAATCGTGCGCTCGATCAAGTCATCAACCAGCGCTTCCAGTTTCGAACGGCTGAGCTTGATATTCAAGTGCTTCGGCCCCGACGCATCGGCCGTCACGTACGGCAGGTTGATGTCGGTTTGCGCACCATTCGACAATTCGATCTTGGCTTTTTCAGCGGCTTCTTTCAAACGCTGCAATGCCAGTACGTCTTTGCCGAGGTCGACGCCTTGTTCTTTCTTGAACTCCGCAATGATGTATTCGATGACGCGTTGGTCGAAGTCCTCGCCGCCCAAAAACGTGTCGCCATTGGTCGCCAGCACCTCGAACTGCTTTTCGCCGTCGACATCGGCAATCTCGATGATTGACACGTCGAACGTGCCGCCGCCCAAGTCGTACACCGCAATCTTGCGGTCGCCTTTTTCGTTCTTGTCGAGACCGAATGCCAGCGCGGCGGCAGTCGGCTCGTTGATGATGCGTTTGACGTCGAGCCCGGCAATGCGGCCGGCGTCTTTGGTGGCTTGGCGCTGCGCGTCATTGAAATACGCGGGCACGGTAATCACCGCTTCGGTGACGGCCTCGCCGAGATAGTCTTCAGCGGTTTTCTTCATCTTGCGCAATATTTCAGCGCTGACTTGCTGCGGCGCAATCTTCTGACCGCGCACCTCGACCCATGCATCGCCGTTGTCGGCGGCGGCAATTTTGTAGGGCATCAGGTCGATGTCTTTTTGCACTTCTTTTTCGGTGAACTTGCGGCCGATCAGCCGCTTCACCGCATACAGCGTGTTCTTCGGGTTGGTCACGGCCTGGCGTTTGGCTGATGCACCGACCAAAATTTCGCCGCCTTCTTGGTAGGCGACGATGGATGGCGTGGTGCGCGCACCTTCACTGTTTTCGATCACCTTGGTGGTGTTGCCTTCCATGATCGAGACGCACGAGTTGGTGGTACCGAGGTCGATGCCAATGATTTTTGCCATGTCGAAATCTCCTGGAATTTAAAAATGTCTATGCGATCAAGGTGCGAACGCCGCGCGCTTTTTCAAGTGCGATGGCCGGTGAACTGCGCATGCAGTCAGGCGGCGGCGTGCCGTGCTGGTTAACTTGGTGCGGTAACGGTGACCAGCGCCGGGCGCAGCACCCGGTCCGCAATGAGGTAGCCCTTTTGCAGCACCATCACCACCGTGTTGGCGTCTTGATCGGCTGGCACTACGCTGATCGCCTGGTGCTGGTGCGGATCGAACTTGTGGCCGGCCTGTGGGTTGATTTCGATCACGCGGTTGCGCTCCAGCGCGCTTGCCAACTGGCGCAGCGTGGCGTGCACACCTTCCAGCAGTTGCTCGGGTGTTGCCGCGGGAATTGCAATCGCCGCTTCGAGGCTGTCCTTGACGGGCAGCAAGCTCTCGGCAAACCCTTCGACGGCGAACTTGCGTGCCTTCGAAATTTCGTCGTCTGCGCGGCGGCGAATGTTCTCGGCCTCGGCTTTGGATCGCAAGTAGGCGTCGGCCACTTCTGCGTGTTTGATTTCCAGCTCGGCCAGCTGCGCGGCGATATCGGGCGACTCCACCTCGGGGAGCGGCGTGCTGTCGTTCGATTCAGATGATTCAGGTGCCATTCGCGATGGCGCTTGATCGGGTTCGTTGTGTTTCATACGGAACAAATCTCCTCTTGGACACCGACATGACGCCGATCTCCTGCATTTCAAGGGGGTTCATTCAAACGCCGGCGCACCGCGCTCGGCGGGGCGGGGCGGGGCCGCGGCGCCTCACCCGGCTTGATCGGCTTACTCGCGGTCGATGGACGCGCTCCAGCGATTCCAGTCGGCCAGCTGTCGGCGGTCGCGTTTGGTGGGTCGGCCTTGCTCGATGGACAGCGACGGCTCAGCCGCGTCGCGCCGGGCCAGCGCGGTTTTTTCGCGCAGCGCGACGCTGTCCTCGGTTTCGCTGTACAGCGCTTGTGCGATGGGTGCCGAGCCGCGTTTATCGCTCAATGCCACCACGACGATGGTGCGCAGCAGCGGCCCCTGGCGCAGGTCCACCCGGTCGCCGACCCGCAATTCACGCGACGGTTTGATCGCCTGCGCATTGACTTGCACCCGGCCTTTGCCGATTTCATCGGTGGCCAGGCTGCGGGTTTTATAAAAGCGCGCAGCCCACAGCCACTTGTCGATTCTCAATGGGTAGTCCTTGGTGGGTTGGTGCGGGCGAGGTTGCTGCGGTGGGCGGCGGCTGCGGTGTGTGCGTGTATCGAGCGCTGCCTCAGCGCGCTGCGCCCAACGCTTTGGCGCGCTCGCGCTGCGCAGCCAACGCCGGCGTGTCGGGCTGCGGCGAGCAATCCCAGCCCTGCATGTGCGACATCGCGACTTCGGCCAGCGCCGCCATCCATTCGTGCTGGTCGTTCAAGCACGGCAGGTAGTGGAATTCACTGCCACCGGCACCCAGAAAAGCGCAGCGCGCTTCTTGGGCGATTTCTTCCAGTGTTTCCAGGCAGTCGGCCGGAAAACCGGGGCACATGATGTCGACCCGCTTGACGCCTTGCTGGGCCAACGCGACCAGCGTCGGTTCGGTGTAAGGCTGCAGCCATTCGGCCTTGCCGAAGCGGCTTTGAAACGTCACCACCAGCGCATCTGCCGGCAGGTTGAGGCGCTCACCCAGCAAGCGTGCGGTCTTCAGGCACTGACAGTGGTACGGGTCACCGAGCAGCAACGTGCGGCGCGGCACGCCATGGAAGCTGAGCACCAAACGGTCGGGTTTTCCAGCGTGTTGCCAGAAATTTTTCACCTGCGTAGCCAGTGCGCCGATGTAGCCGGGGTCGTCGTGGTACTGATTCACAAAACGAAATTCGGGAAGCCGGCGCGCGCGTTGCGCCCAGGCGTAAACCGCATCGCAAACGCTGGCGGTGGTCGGGCCGGAATACTGCGGATACAGCGGCAGCACCAGCACGCGGGTGATGCCGTCGGCGCGCATTTGGTCCAGCACGGTGGCGATGGCCGGTGAGCCGTAGCGCATTGCGGGGCGCACTTGCACGAGGTGCCCGCGCTCGCCCAGATAGCCCTGCAGCAGTGCAGCTTGCTTTTCGGTCCAGACCATCAGCGGCGAGCCTTGGTCGGTCCACACGGTGGCGTACTTGGCGGCTGATTGTTTGGGACGGACCCGAAGAATGATCCCGTTCAAGATGAACCACCACACCAGACGCGGAATTTCCACCACCCGCTGGTCGCTTAAAAATTCTTTCAGGTAGCGGCGCAACGCGGCCGCAGTCGGCGCGTCAGGGGTGCCCAGGTTGCACAAAAGCACCGCCGTCGAGGTGGGCTGAGCCATGCCATGTTCGTAAGTCGGTTCAGTAGCGAAGGGCATGCAGCGTCCGAAGAGGGCGAATCGTCAATTATGTTGAAGCGCGTCGCACCAACGATGTCGGTGTCGCAGTCAGATCGACGGTCTTTGCGGTGGTCGGCACGCGAGCGGGCGCACGGCGGTCACCGGCCAGTTGGTTTTGCCGGCGAATTTTCTGCATCAACAGCTATCCGCACGACCTCGAAGCGCACGCATGGCGCGGTGCTGTCGGTAGGCGACGCGCCCAGTCCAATCATGCCGCTGCCATGCAGTGTGCAGGTACCGCGGCGCAAACTGACCGCATCGGTATCGCCGGTGAAATGCACATAGGTGCCGTTGTAGCTGAGGTCGGAGAGTTGAAACGCGCCACCGTGCCAATCGATCCGTGCATGCGAGCGCGACACCCGGTTGTCGTCGATGCAGTAGGTGGCAAGCAGGCTGCGGCCCAGCACGACCGGCATGGCGTGGGTGGCAACCACCTGATCGCAACCCAACCAAGTCAGGCGCACACCTTTTGGGTCTAGCGTTTCGCCGAGGTCGCCGAAAGCGGTCGCCACCATGTCGCTGAAGTGGTGTGTCTCCAGCACATGGACCTCGACCGATTCGGTGCGACCGCGCAGCTGCAAATGGTCGAGCCGGCGAAACTGAACGCGGTCGTAGCTGGCCAGGCCGTCCAGCACCGAAGAGGTTGCGAGCGTTTCGTTGTCGCCCGAATGTTCAAGCAAGCGCGCCGCCACATTGACTGCGTCGCCGTAGTAGTCCCCCGACACCTCGATCACTTCACCGTAGGCCAGCCCGACTTGCAGCCGAAGTGCCAGCCACGGGTTGGGTGCGTCGGTAGCGTCGTTGGGCGCGGCGCGGGGCAGCGCACTGTGCATGTCGATCGATGCCTTGACCGCGGCGGTGCGGTCGACAAAGCTCGCCATCAGTCCGTCGCCCAGGGTTTTGACGAGCGTTCCATCGCAGTGTGTCACCACCCGGCCGAGCGTGGCGATGATCTGCGTGATCTGCTGCGCTGCGACGGCGTTTCCCAAGGTCTCATACAGACCCGTGCTGCCTCGCAAGTCAGCGAACAAAACGCAGCGTTCAGTGTTTCGGGTCATGCCTGTGGTGGCCGTGAATTGGATCGCGAATTATCCGAGGTGGCGCTACAAATCCCCGCGTGAAGGCGGGGCGCAATCTCAGCCGAGCCGCTTCACAGATCGTTTAGAGATGAGCGCAACCCCTGGGGCAACTTACCCGGAGCTTGCGCAGCCAGTCCCACCGTCTGCCGGCGGTGCGGATACGCAACCCGGCGACTGCTTGCAGAAATCACAGGTTGTCCAGATACGTGCGCAACTTGTCCGAGCGACTTGGGTGTTTGAGTTTGCGTATGGCCTTGGCTTCGATTTGCCGAATGCGTTCGCGGGTCACATCGAACTGCTTGCCGACTTCCTCGAGCGTGTGGTCGGTGCTCATCTCGATGCCGAACCGCATGCGCAGCACTTTCGCTTCGCGTGGGGTCAGGCTGTCGAGGATGTCCTTGACGACATCACGCAGACCGGCCTGCATCGCCGCCTCGATCGGCGCGGTGTTGTTCGTGTCTTCGATGAAGTCACCCAGATGCGAGTCGTCGTCGTCACCAATCGGCGTTTCCATGCTGATCGGTTCTTTCGCAATCTTCATGATCTTGCGAATCTTGTCTTCCGGAATTTCCATCTTCTCGGCCAACGTCGGTGCGTCAGGTTCGAAGCCGAACTCTTGCAGATGCTGGCGGCTCAGCCGGTTCATCTTGTTGATGGTTTCGATCATGTGCACCGGAATGCGGATCGTGCGTGCCTGGTCTGCAATTGATCGTGTGATGGCCTGGCGTATCCACCACGTGGCGTAGGTCGAAAATTTATAGCCACGGCGGTATTCGAACTTGTCCACCGCCTTCATCAAACCGATGTTGCCTTCTTGAATCAGGTCAAGAAACTGCAGGCCGCGGTTGGTGTATTTTTTGGCGATCGAGATGACCAAGCGCAAGTTGGCCTCGATCATTTCTTTCTTTGCGTCGCGCGACGATTTCTCGCCCTCGTTCATTCGCTTGTTGATGCGTTTCAAGTCATCGAGCGGCACCACCGCGCGGGCTTGTTGGTCGGTGAGCTTTTTCTGCAGCTCCTGCACGGCCGGCAGGTTGCGGGCCAAGATCACGCTGTAGTTCTTGTTGGCCGCAATTTCTTTTTCGGCCCATTTGAGATTCAAGATATTGGGCGGGAATGTCTTGATGAAGTGTTCCTGCGGCATGCCGCATTTGTCGACCAAGATCTTGCGCAGCTCGCGTTCATAGCGGCGCACATCGTCGACCTGTGAACGCAACAAGCCGCACAGTTTTTCGATGGTTTTCACGGTGAAGCGGATCGTGGTCAGCTCGACGCTGATCGCTTGCTGCGCCTTCAAATACGACGGCGACTGGTAGCCGTCTTTCTCGAACGCCTTGCGCATCTTGTCGAAATTGATACGCAGGTTGGCAAACTTCGCGAGCGCCTGCGTTTTCAGTTCGGCAAGTTTTTTGGTCAGCGCTTTGCTGCCGCCATTGCCGTCGTCGTCATCTTCTTCGTCGAAGAAGTCCACGTCTTCTTCCGCTACGTAGTCATCCGCTTCATCGACCGATACAAAGCCATCGACGACTTCTGAGATGGTCATCTCGGCCGCGCCGATGCGGTCGGCATAAACCAAAATTTCAGCAATCGTGGTGGGTGATGCACTGATCGCCAACATCATGGCCTGCAAGCCACCTTCGATGCGCTTGGCGATTTCGATTTCGCCTTCGCGGGTCAGCAGCTCGACCGTGCCCATTTCTCGCATGTACATGCGAACCGGGTCGGTGGTGCGGCCGAACTCCGAGTCCACTGTCGACAACGCGGCTTCGGCGGCTTCTTCCGCTTCTTCTTCTGTCGCAGTGGTGGTGCCACCGCCGGCGATGAGCAGGGTGGCCGCGTCAGGTGCTTGCTCGTAGACCGCGATGCCCATGTCGTTGAGCATCGAGACGATGGCCTCGAGGATTTCTGCATCGACCAACTTTTCGGGCAAGTGGTCGTTGATTTCCTGGTGCGTCAGGAAACCGCGGGTCTTGCCCATCTTGATGAGTGTCTTCAGCTCGAAACGCCGCTTCGCTACTTCTTCTTCAGTCAGCGCGGTTTCGTCGAGGCCGAATTCGCGCATCAGCGCGCGCTCTTTGGCCCGCGAGACCTTCATCCGCAGCGGTTTGGCTTTGACTTCTGACTCTCCGTCGGCCACCGCGCTGGCGACTTCCGCTTCTGGTTCACCCTCGAGGTCGGCCTCGATGTCAGAGAAGTCCTCCTCAGGCACCTCCGATTTCTTGGCTTTGTCGGTGCCCTTGCCTTTGTCGGTGCCTTTGCCTTTGTCATCGGCCTTGGTCGCCTTGCTGACCGGTTTGGCCTTGCCTGCTGCTGCTGATGTCTTGGCCGCCTTTGCAGGAATGGCTTTGTTTGCGGCGGCGCTGGCGCTGGGTTTGACCTCCGTTACGTCGGCGCTTTTAGTTGCGCTGGCTTTTGCCTTTGTCGGGGCGGCCTTCACCGCATGGGTGGCTTTGTCGGCAGCAGCCGGTGCGGTCTTCTTCGCAGTCATGCAATTCCTAATGTGGTCAACGGCGGTGCGAATCGGGCAGATATGTCGCGGGTCGCGGGGCAACGATGCAGCGCCGCCCGGCGCGCGGATGTGCAGGGTGAAGCGGGAGGGCGGAAGCCATGGGTTCAAAAAAATCGGCAGTACAGCCGATTTGCCATCGGTGGCGGGTGCCAAGGCATCTGTCGCCAGAGGTTGCACCGCACGGAAAAGCGGATTGTACTGTTCGGGCCGCCGCCGCTACGCGTTTCTCGGTGGGCGCAATGCCCACTGCGCGGTCAAGTCGGCAGCGGTGTTGCGCTCTTCAGCGCCGCGCGTAAGCGGGAGCGCGCCTGCATCAAGGCAGCAGTACGCAGCTGGATATCGGGCGACGCCAAACCGGATTCAAACAACAACTCCAATTCGGTGTCGACGTCGCGCAGCCGCAGGTGATCAAGCACCAAATCGAGCTGTCGACGCAAATCGGTGTCGGCCTCTGGGGCGTGGAAAAGTGCGACGCGGTGTAGCGCCGCGACCGCCTGCGCGTCATCGCCGATCACTGCCACCATCTCGCTCAGCAATGCGGCAGGTTGCAACGGCCCGAGGTCGTGCAGGCAGCGCTCAAAGCAGCCGAACAATGCCGCATACGGCACCGTCTGTTCGGCCAGCAGGTCGTGGCAGTCGCCGTCGATGTCAAACCACATTTCGGCGCGGTGCAACAGCAGCCACAGCGCGCGGTCGAGTTGGCTCGCAGCGTCCTGCCGCGCAGTGCGAGCCGGTCGAGGTTTCACGGTGCTGGCAACCCGGTCGGCGCGTTTGCCGTGGTTGCTGCTGGCTTGCCACAGAGCGGTCAATTCGCTGATGTCGAGGTTGCCAACCTGCGCCAACTCGCCCAACAGTTGGCGCTTCAGCGCGCCGTCTGGAAGGGTGTCCCACAGCGGCCGGGCAAGTGCCAAAAACCGGGCGCGGCCCTCTGCGCTGGTCATGTCGCAACCATCTTTCGCCTGCGCTATCAGCTGGCGGGACAACGGTATCGCCTGGGCTATGCACTGCGTGAACCTATCGGTGCCGAATTCACGTACGTACGAATCCGGGTCGTGCTCCGAAGGCAGGAACAAGAATCGAATGCTGCGCACGTCAGACGCATGCGGCAGTGACGCTTCCAGCGCGCGAGTGGCCGCGCGCCGACCGGCCGCATCGCCGTCGAAACTGAACACTACGGCATCGGTGAAGCGAAACAGTTTTTGCACGTGTTCAGCGGTGCAGGCGGTTCCCAGCGTGGCCACTGCGTTGGGCAAGCCCGCTTGCGCCAGGGCGACCACATCCATGTAGCCCTCCACCACCAACACGAAGCCGTGTTGCCGAATCGCGGTGCGGGCTTCGTACAGGCCGTACAACTCGCGCCCTTTGCTGAACACCGCCGTCTCAGGTGAGTTCAGGTACTTCGGCTCGCCCTTGTCTAGCACCCGTCCGCCAAAACCGATGACATCGCCTTGCACCGAACGTATCGGAAACATGATGCGATCGCGAAAGCGGTCGTAGCGTTTGCTCGATGGGGCGGTGCGACCGTCGGGTACGTCAGCCGATCCGACAAGGGGCGGTGGGCCGGCTTGCGGCAGTCCGGTACCCGGCCCGTTTGCCTCGCCCTCGTGTTTGGCGATGACCAACCCGCTTTCTTCGAGTAGCGGGTCGTCGTAATGGGCAAATGCACTGGCCAGCGAGCGCCAGCCATCGGGCGCATAGCCGATGCCAAATTGCGCGGCAATCTCACCGCTCAGGCCGCGCTGCTTCAAATAGCCGATGGCCCGGGGCGTCAACTTCAATTGCTTGCGGTAGTGCTCACCGGCTTTTGCCAGCACCTCGCTGAGGGTGACCTGCCGTTCTTTGGTTTTGACCGCATTCGCGCGCTCCTCGGGAGAGCGATCGTCTTGCGGCACCAACATGCCGACTTGCTGCGCCAGATCCTGCACCGCGTCGACAAACCCCATGCCGGAATGCGCCATGAGGAAGCCGACCGCATTGCCATGCACACCGCAGCCGAAGCAGTGGTAAGTCTGTCGCGTTGGGCTGACGGCAAAGCTGGGGGACTTTTCGCCGTGGAATGGGCACAAGCCCATGTGGTTTGCGCCCGCTTTTTTCAGCGTGACGTAACGACCGATCGTTTCGGCGATGTCAACCCGGCTGAGCAGGTCTTGGAGGAACGCTGGCGGAATCACCGGCCCAGTTTAGCGGCGTAGGCCCGCTGCTTTGTGGCGATCGAAGCCGGTTGCCGGCGGCTGGTGGGACCAACTCGGCCGGCAACCGTCTTGCCGCTTTCCACGCAGCGAAAGCCGCGCTCAATTTGCCTACACGTTGAATTCGCTGAGCTGACGTCCAGCTGCGAGTGCGGCTTTCAACCACTTAGGCTGTAAACCTCGGCCACTCCAGGATTCGCCAGTGGCTTTATTGCGGTACTTCGCCGCCACCTTGCCGCCCTTCGCCGCACTGGATGGGCGGGGAGCCGCTTTTGCCGAGATATCGGCTGCGGTCAAACCGTAATCTTCCATCAAAGTTTTGACGGTTGATATGGCATTCGCACGCTCGTCGCGACGTGTCGAATCAATCTCTTTGTCCAGCGCTGCTTTGCGTTCGAGTAGATCTTTCAGGGATGACATGAGCGCGTCCTTTTGTGATGAAGGTTAATTATCTTTGCTGTATGCGGTGCCTGTTGAGTATACAAAGCGCGTAACAACCGCAAACCAGTAGCTTGAATATATCTGATAACTAACCAACAAAAAGTCACGGATTTAGACCGATCGCATTCCTCGAATAAAAAAGAAAATCAAGTGGTCGGCGGAACGTAACCCGCGACCTGTTCCGCGCCGGTTCCAAAAAAGAAATTTTCCATTTGCCGCGCCAGATACTGACGCGAGCGCAAGTCCGCCAAATTCAAACGATTTTCATTGACGAGCATGGTTTGGTGCGTCATCCACAACTGCCAAGCTTCCTTGCTGACTTCGTTGTAGATGCGCTTGCCCAGTTCGCCGGGGTAGGGCGAGTAGTCGAGTCCCTCGCCCTCTTTTTTGAGGTGAATGCAATTGACAATGCGTGGCATGGATAGGTACCTGGTTGAAACCGTAAATTGAGAGAGCGCAGGGGTTGGCGCTGGCGCAGCGTTGCGTTCACGCCAACGTCTTCACCAGCACTTGCGATTTGCGGTCGCGGTTGTAGTTTCGTTGCCGCGTTTCCGGCAGCCAATCGGGTGCCACTTGAACGAAGCCACGTTTGATAAACCAGTGCATGGTTCGCGTCGTCAATACGAAAATACTTTTTAAACCAAGCGCTCTGGCGCGTTGCTCGACCCGCTTGAGAATGCGCTCGCCGTCGCCTTGGCCCTGCACGTTGGGAGATACCGTCAGTGCCGCCATCTCGCCCGTTTGTTTCTCGGGATACGGATACAGCGCAGCGCAGCCGAATATCACGCCGTCGTGTTCGATGACGGTGTAGAAATCGATATCACGTTCGATTTCAGTCCGGTCACGTTTAACCAACGTTCCGTCATTCTCAAACGGCTCGATCAATTGCAAAACACCGCCGATGTCATCGGCAGTGGCTTCGCGCAGGCTTTCTAGTTTTTCGTCGACGATCATCGTGCCGACACCGTCGTGCGTGAAAGATTCAATAAGTACCGAGCCGTCGACTGCGAACGGCACGATATGCACCCGATCGACGCCACCGTCGCAGGCCTTCACCGCATGTTGCAAGTAGAACGCAGTATCGGTGGGTTGTTGTGGGTTTGGTAATGCGTGCAACAGTTTCGCGGCATCCGCCAATGTCAGTTCCTGGTCAATTTCGCCGTCGGGATCGCTTAGATCCAGCGGTATGCCTTTGACCTCGGTCAAGTAAATCAGTTTGTCAGCCTGCAAAGACACTGCCGCGCTCGCAGCCACATCTTCCATACTCAAATTGAACGCTTCGCCAGTGGGCGAAAACCCAAATGGCGACAGCATCACCAACGCACCGAAATCAATGGCCTGGCGTATGCCGACGGCGTCGATCTTGCGGACCAGGCCGGTGTGCATGAAGTCGATGCCGTCAACGATGCCCACCGGCTTGGCGGTGATGAAGTTGCCTGACACCACGCGGATTTGGCTGCCGGCCATCGGCGTGTTCGGCAGACCTTGTGAAAACGCTGCTTCGATTTCGTAGCGCAATTGACCAGCGGCTTCTTGCGCGCAGTCGAGCGCCAGCGTGTCGGTGACGCGCATGCCATGGCTGTAGCGCGATGCGTGGCCTTTGGCTTTCAACTGTTCTTCGACCTGCGGGCGAAAACCATGCACCAGCACCACTTTGATCCCCATCGCGTGGATCAACGCCAGGTCTTGCGCGAAGCTGCTCAACTTGCCTGCGGCGATCAATTCGCCAGCAATGGCGACCACAAATGTCTTGCCGCGGTGGGCGTGGATGTACGGCGCTACCGAACGGAACCACGGCACAAACGTATGGGGAAAGACGAGGCTCATCGCAGCACTTTGAAATAATCTTCAATTTTGCATGAAGGCTCGATGACGACCTCGCCCCGAATTCGATCTGCCGCGGCTGCGGCTGCCATCCCCAACGCGATTCCGCCGATCACATTTCCTGAGTCACTTCCGGTGTCGACGCGGCGCGAAGAAATCGCAACTGCGATCGCTGCCCACCAGGTTGTCATCGTCTGCGGTGAAACCGGTTCAGGAAAAACTACGCAATTGCCAAAAATTGCGCTGACGTTGGGCCGCGGGCGTGGTGCCGGTGGCCGCGGGTTGATTGGCCATACCCAACCGCGGCGCATTGCTGCATCGAGCGTGGCCAAACGCATCGCGCACGAACTCAATTCGCCGCTGGGCGAGGTGGTCGGCTACAAGGTTCGCTTCCAAGATCGATTCTCGGCAGGTGCCACCGTCAAGCTGATGACCGATGGCATCTTGCTGGCCGAAACCCAGACCGACCCGCTGCTGCGCGCCTACGACACCTTGATCATCGACGAGGCGCATGAACGCAGTTTGAACATTGATTTTTTGCTCGGCTACTTGCGCCAACTGTTGCCGCGCAGGCCCGATCTGAAAGTAATCGTCACCTCGGCCACGATCGATGCCGATCGATTCGCACAACACTTTGCTGGTGCGTTGGGCCCCGCACCGGTGATTCAGGTGTCTGGCCGTTTGTTTCCGGTCGAACAACGCTGGCGACCGTTCGAAGACAGCCGTGAATACGGACTCAATCACGCGATTGCCGACGCGGTCGACGAGTTGTGGTTATCGCGTGGCGCGAGCACCGGCGGTGATGTGCTGGTTTTTTTACCGGGTGAGCGTGAGATCCGCGACGCCGCCGATCACCTGCGCCGCCACCACCCGCCGGGCGTCGAGGTGGTGCCGTTGTTCGCGCGGCTCAGCCAGCAAGAGCAAGACCATATTTTCGAGCCGCACCAGGCGCGCCGCATCGTGCTGTCGACCAATGTGGCCGAAACATCGCTGACGGTGCCAGGCATTCAATACGTGATCGATGCGGGCACCGCCCGCGTCAAGCGCTACAGCTACCGCAACAAGGTCGAGCAGCTGCAAATCGAGCCCACCAGCCAGGCCGCAGCCAACCAGCGCGCCGGGCGCTGCGGGCGGGTGAGCAACGGTATTTGCATCCGGCTGTACGACGAAAAAGACTTTGTCGGCCGCCCCAAGTTCACCGATCCTGAAATCATGCGGTCGTCGTTGGCTGGCGTGATCTTGCGGATGAAATCGCTGGGCCTCGGGCTGGTCGAAGACTTCCCCTTCATTGAGCCGCCGCCGCGCCGGGCGATTGCCGATGGCTACCAACTGCTCGCCGAATTGGGTGCCGTCGATGAACACAACGAGCTGACGGCTATGGGCCGAGAACTGGCGCGCTTGCCGCTCGACCCGCGCGTCGGCCGCATGATCTTGGAGGCGCGCAGCCGCCAGGCGCTTGCCGAGGTGCTGATCGTTGCCAGTGCGATGAGCGTGCAAGACGTGCGTGATCGGCCACTCGAAGCGCAGCAAGCGGCTGACGAAGCGCACAAAAAATTCGACGATGAGCGGTCAGAATTTTTGGGCGACCTCAAACTGTGGAATTGGGTGGAGGCGTCGCGCGGTGCGTCGAGCGCAACCGCAACCGCAACTTCAATCGCAACCGCAAACGATGGCGGCAAGGCGCCTGCGCAACACAAGCTCAGCGTGCGCAAACAAGAGCAGTTGCTGCGCGAACATTTCATCTCGCCGCGGCGCGTGCGCGAGTGGCGTGACATCCACAGCCAGCTGCTCACCGTGGTGGCTGAACTCGGCTGGCGACTCAATGCGTTGCCCGCTACCTACGAGCAATTGCATTTGTCGCTGCTGGCTGGTTTGCTCGGCAACATCGGTGCCAAAAGTGACGACGACGAGTGGTATCTCGGCGCACGCGGTATTCGGTTTTACCGCCACCCCGGAGTCAACCTGTCGAAGAAACCGGGCCGTTGGATCGTGGCTTGCGAGCTGGTGGAAACGACGCGTTTGTACGGCCGGGGCATTGCCGCGATCGATCCGCAGTGGTTGCCGCAGATCGCCGGCCACATCATCAAAACCCAGCTGCTGGAGCCGCACTGGGAAAAAAAGGCGGCCGAGGTGATTGCGCTGGAACGCGCTACCTTGTACGGCCTGGTGATCCACAACAACCGGCGGGTGAATTTCGGGTTGGTGAACCCGGTTCAAGCACGAGAGATTTTTATCCGCGAGGCATTGACGGCGGGCGATTGGGAAACGCGACTGCCGTTTCTGGCGGCCAACCGAAAAACGATTGCCCAGGTGGTGGACATCGAGCACAAGTCACGCAGGCAAGACGTGTTGGTCGACGATGAATTGATCCACGCTTTCTACGATCAGCAGTTGCCCGCCGAGGTGTGCAGCGGCGTGACGCTGGAGCGCTGGTATCGCGACGAGATCAAGCGCCAACCGCAGCTGCTGCTGTTGACCCGCGACGAGCTGATGCGCCACGAAGCGGCTGGCATCACCTCGGCAGCGTTTCCAAAAACGCTGCGGCTAGGCGGCGTCGATTGCGCGGTCGCCTACTTGCATGAGCCCGGCGACGCGAAAGACGGGATCACGGTGGCGGTGCCGATTTACGCGTTGAACCAGGTCAGCGATGAGCGCTGCGAATGGCTGGTTCCCGGCATGTTGAAAGACAAGGTACTCGCACTGGCGAAAACCTTGCACCAGCGGCCACGTTCGCGGCTGGTGCCGTTGCCCGACTATGCGGCTGCGTTCATTGCGGTGATCGATGCGGCAAACGGCTTTGGCAGCGGCAGCTTGGTCGACGTGTTGGTCAAGCATGTGCGCGACACGGCGCAGGTCGAGGTCAAGCGCGCCGACTTCAAACCCGAGCAACTGCCGCCGCATTGCTTCATGAACTTCCGGGTGCTCGACGACACCGGCCGCCAATTGGGCACCGGGCGCAATCTCGCGGTATTGAAGGCCGAGCTGGGCGGCCAAGCACGCAGTGCATTTCAGGCGCTGGCGCAGTTGAAAGCCGCACCGGCCACCGATGCCATTCAACCGAACGGTGTAGCCGACGTCGCTGCCACTGGTTCGCCGCAACTTGCCGTTGCCGATCGTGAGCGCAAGCGCACAACACCTGCAGCTGCGGTCGCAGCGCCAGCGTCAACGCGCGGCCCTGCCGCAGTCGAGCTGCATACCGACTGGACGTTCGGCGAACTACCCGAACTGTTGGAGGTGCGCCGCGGCAGCCAAACGATGGTGGGTTTCCCGGCGTTGATAGACCAAGGCGCGGGCGTTGCGATTGAGGTTTTCGACGAGCCCACGATCGCTGCCGTGCGCCACCGCGCGGGCCTGCGGCGTTTGGTCGCGCTGCAGATTCGCGAGGCGTTGAAGTACCTGGAAAAAAATATCCCTGACCTGCAAAAAATGTCGGTGCTTTTTGTGGCGCTTGGTTCGGCCGAAGAGCTGCGAGAACAGGTCATCGCATTGGCGATAGACCGCGCGTTTTTGGTCGATCCATTGCCCACCGATGCGGCCGCGTTTCGACGCCGGGTCAACGAGGGCCGCGGTCGTTTGACGTTGATTGCCAACGAGATCGCACGCAGTGCTTGCGTGGTGTTGACGGAGCACGCGGCGGCAGTGCGCAAGTTGAAAGACGCGCGGACACCCAAAGACGTGTCGGACGACATCGACGCGCAGCTGGCGCGGTTGGTGCCGAAGCACTTTTTGATGCTGACGCCGTGGGCGGTATTGGCGCAATTGCCCCGGTACCTGAAAGGCGTGGTGATGCGGCTCGACAAGCGTCGGGCCGACCCGTTGCGCGACGCCGCACGTTTGGCCGAGTTGCGCCCTCTGGAGCAGGGCTACCTGCGCTGCGTGGCCGACCGCAAAGGCGTGCGCGATATGCGGCTGGATGAGTTCCGCTGGCTGCTGGAAGAGTTGCGCGTCAGTTTGTTCGCCCAAGAACTGCGCACACCGCAACCGGTCAGCGTGAAGCGTTTGGAAAAGGCGTGGGCGCAGATGTCGCATTGATCCTGCGCGGCGATTGCGGTGCCACCGATCGGCCTGCATGGCGACCGCTGCGCGGTTTTTTTTTCGCGCCGCGCGTGGTCCGTCATCAAATGTCGCAGGGCCAATCGACACCGGCTATTTGTCGTCATAGAATGCGGGCTTCGGGGCGTAGCGCAGCCTGGTAGCGCACCTGGTTTGGGACCAGGTGGTCGTGAGTTCGAATCCCACCGCCCCGACCAATTTCCCACGCAGCACAGTTTTTGTTGGTCAGCTTTATCTTGCATCCGGCACCGCAGTCAGCAGTGCACGCAGCAACTGAAACCGGGTCTCCATGGCCCGATCAGCTGGCCGACCAAACCACAGTGGCGGTAGCTCAACCGGATAGAGCACCAGCCTTCTAAGCTGGGGGTTACAGGTTCGATTCCTGTCCGCCGCGCCAATCCCCTACCAGCTTTGCTTTCGTGCATGAACGTAGTGCCGTCGGCGACAGCATGTGCGTTGGCAGCGCAAGTCGCCACACTGACTCGCAGTCGGAAAACCACGCGGTTACTCGGCAAAGGTACGCGGTGTTCACCACGCTGATCACCGCTTGGCAAACCGCCGCTCGGCCAGCCCGCCAAATAAACTCGATTGACCATGAATAGCCGAATTGTTTGCGTCTGCTCGACGCTGCTGCACACGCCACCGCGTGCCACGCTCACATGCTGCAGCGTCTGACGCAAACGTGGCAGCGCTGGTCTGGCCGCGCTGCGAACAAGCCATTTGCTTCGATCGAAGTCTGGGCCAAGGGCTCGGATTTTCGCTTCCGAAGAGCCAAAGACAATTTGCGTTTCGTGGTCGAGGCCGCACCCAACGCGCCGCCGCTGCGCCTGGAATGGGGCCCCTCGCAGCGCAGCTACATCGCACCCAACGAAATGCGCATCCGCATGGACTTGGGCCTGCCGAATTCATTGCAGATGCTGCTGCTCAGCCGACCGCTGATGGAGCGGCTCGAAAAAGAAACCTTCGAGCGCTACACCCAGGAAGCGCAAACGATGATCGATGTGTCGACACCGGAGGAGATGCGCTGGCTGGCGATGTTCACGCAAGCCGATCTGTCGTTCGACAAACCACTGCGCGCCCGGTTTTGCGCATTCGGCGCAGACCCGTCGACTGCGCTTGCGTGGATCAAAGGGCCGCTGGGTGCGCAGCTGGGGCGTGCGACCCAGGACCTGCTCGCCGCTGAACCGCCGTTTGCGCTGATGACGATGCGCGGCAAGGTCTACCTGCGCATGCAGCTCGACGACCCGACCGCTGCGCAGGTGGTGCAGTGCCTGCAGGTGTTCGATGCCGCAACGCAATCGGCTTTGCTGCTTACCGAACGCCTGCCCGCGGGCGATGGTGAATGGCCTGCCACCGCGAGCACCGCCTGGCAAACCCAAACGCAAATCGACGATGAACCGTCGATTCATTCGTAGCCGTGCGCAGTCGCGCGCGGATTACTTTGTTTCGCGCCGGTGTGGCTAGCGGGCGCGGCTCGCGGGTGTAGCGATCACGCCTCAATCGCCGCGGGCTGACGGTTCGACCGAGCCGCTGCGCGACGCCTCCGTAATGCTGCGGGCGACCAGCGCGCGGCTCAACCGGTCCGACACCATTTCGGCGAATACGTAAACGAAATTGCGCAGGTATGCGCCGCGTTTGAACGCCATGCGGGCCACGTTCTGGCCGAACAACTGGCCGGCGGGCCGCCACACCAAATCGCCGCCGGGCGGGTCGTCGCGTACCGCCATTTCGGCCACGATGCCGATGCCCAAACCCAGCCGCACATAGGTTTTGATGACGTCGGAGTCGATCGCTTCGAGCACGATGTTCGGACGCAAGCGCCGCGCCTCGAAAGCCTGATCGATGCGGCTGCGACCGGTGAATGTGGGGTGGTACGAAATCAACGGCTCGGCAGCCAACTGCTCCAGGGTCAGGCGTGCTGACTGGGCCAGCGGATGGCCGGCAGGCATCACCACCACATGCTGCCATTCGTAGCACGGCAGCGTGACCAGTTCATCAAAGCGGTCGAGCGACTCGGTGGCCAAACCGACCTCTGCGACTTCTTCGATCACCATGCGTGCGACTTGCTGCGGGTTGCCTTGATGCAAGCTGACGTTGACTTTGGGAAATCGCTTGCGCAGCCGCGCCACCGGCTCAGGCAGCACATAGCGTGCTTGGGTGTGGGTGGTCGCAATCGACAGAGTGCCGGCATCCTGATTGGAGAACTCATCGCCTATGCGCTTCAGGTTGTTGACTTCGCGCATGATGATTTCTATCGCCTTCAGCACCTCTTGACCCGGCTCGGTGATACGCCGCAGACGCTTGCCGTGGCGCGCAAAAATATCGACGCCGAGTTCGCCCTCCAGTTCAAGAATTGCTTTTGACACGCCGGGCTGCGAGGTGAATAACGCCTTCGCGGTGTCGGTCAGGTTCAGGTTCTGGCGTACGGCTTCTTGCACGAACCGAAACTGGTGCAAGTTCATACCGATCCTGGCTGGCAGTCCGGCGGCTGCACGTTGGTGGCCAGCAGTGCTGCCGCGGCCATCGCGTCGACCACGCCGGCGTCTTCGCCGACGGATGCGCGCACCGTCCAGCGCACCTGCGGATGGGCCTGCCGCAAGGTGTCCATCAACAGCGGCAGGTCTTTGCGCACATGGCCGCCCGTGCCTAAAAACAGCGGCACCACACCGACTTCGGTGCAGCCAGCGGCTGCCAGGGCGTGTCCTGCATCGACCAGCGTCGGTTGCATGAATTCAAGAAAGCTCAGTTCGACCGCGACGCCGGGCGCGCGTTGCCGCACGGTGCGCAGCACGGCGTCGAACGGCCGAGCCCAATTGGGATCGCGCGCGCCGTGGGCAAACAGCAGCAGACCCGGCCGCGCTGCGGTCACCGTTCGTGTGGCTTGCGCAGGCGTTGGCACAGGCGTCGAGGGTGGTGTGTGGTGGGGTGTCATCGGTAACGCACCAGCCATGCAAAGGCCGCAAGCGACAGCATCAAATACAACGCTCCAGGTGCGGCCGCAACGATCCACGGCGTCCAGTTGCGCAGCAGACCCAGGTTGCCCGCCAGGTTGTTGAGCAGCATGAAGCTGATGCCCAGCATGATGCCGCCGAACACCTTCAGGCTGATGCCGCCCGAGCGCGCGTGCAGGTAGGCGAACGGCAACGCCAGCGCAACCATCACCAAGCAGGCAAATGGATACAGCGCGCGCTTCCAGAATTCGATTTCATAGGCTGTGGCGGCCTGTTCATTGGTATCGAGGTGACCGATGTAGCGCCACAAATCCAGCGTGGACATGGTGCCCAGCGGCAGCAAGGCCGAGGCCACCATGTCGGCCGAGAGCCCGCCGCGCCATTGCCAGCGGGCGCGTTTTTCAGTCGACACGTTGGGTGCGGTGCCGTCGGTGGCCACGCCCCAGCGCGTGAGGGTGACGTTGGACAACGTCCAGGAGGTGGCTTCATCTACCGTGCCTGACTCGGCGGCGATGCGCTGTAGCAGCTGGCCCGCCGCATCGAATTCGAAAATTTTGATGCCGACCATGTCGCCCTGCGCGCCGGTACCCGTCACATTGATGGAGTACGACCGTTCGCCGTCGGGCGTGGTTTGGTGGTCTTTCATCCACGTGCCGGTGCGACCGAGGGTGATGCCGCCGCGGGTCAGCGCTTTGAGTTGCACGGTTCTGTTTTTCGAGTACGGCGCGATGTAGTCGCCGACCACGAACGTGAGCACACCGAACGCCAGGCCGAGTGTGGCCAGCAGCCGCAGCGCGCGGCCCGGCCCCAGCCCGCCGGTGCGCAGAATCGTGAACTCCGACGACTGCGACAAACGCGACAGGGCATAGATGGTGCCGATCAACACCGCAATCGGTGCCAACTCATAAAAGTGGCTGGGCACGTCGAGCAAACTGATCACCGCGGCGACCAGTGCCGAGTTGCCGTGGCGCGCTGAGTCCGACAGCGAATCAACAAAGTCGATGAAGAAAAACAGCGACAAAAATGCCACCGACACGAACGCGACCGACGACACGATGTCGGCGTAAAAAAGGCGGCGTACGGTTTTCATGTGGTGCAGGCAGCGGCAGGTTGTCAATTGCCGAGCGCGGGCAGCCAACGCGGTCGGCTGGATGCGGCATCGCGCCACCACATCAGCGTCAATGCCAGCGCCAGTGCGCCGCCATGGGTGACCAGCAACGCTACGCCCATGCCCACCTTGCCGCTGGCTACCCACGCCTGCGACAGCGTGATCATGTTGTAGTAGACGACGAAGGTCAGCAGCGCGAACAACAAATTCCAGTTGCTTGCGCGTCGCGGGTTGGTGGCCGCCAAACCAATTGCCAGCAACACCATGTTGGTCGCGGCCAGCGTGAGCCCGATGCGCCAGGTCAACTCACCGCGGTTCGGCGCGATGGGGTCGCGCAACAGCTCCAGGGTGGGCACCGATTTCGGCGGTGGCTTGTCGGTTGCGGCGGCCAGCCGATTGCCGACGATGACTTGGTATTGCTCGAAGCGCGAGCGCGTTTTCTCCGCCGTCTTTGCGTTTTCTTCGTTGCGCTGACCGCTGCCCAAACGCACGTAGCGGGTTTGGTCTTCGATGTCGATGCGGCCGGTGCGCGCGGTGGTCACCGATTCGGTGTCTTTCACGTTGCCGTAGATAAAGACATTGCGACCGGTGGCACCGTCCAGTGAGTCGCGTTCGATGAAAAACACCCGGCTGCCATCGCTGGAGGTTTGAAACTGACCGGGCGCCACGCGCGACAAATCGGACCGGCGTTCGAACTGGTCTTTCAACTCGGTGCTGCGTTCATTCACCCACGGCCACACCAACATGGCCAGCAAGCCGACCACCACCAGCACCGGCCAGGTGGTGCGCAATACCGGCCGCACGAAGCGCGACAACTGCACCCCGCTGGCAAACCAAATGGTCATTTCGCTGTCGCGGTACATGCGACCCAAGGTGCCCACCACGGCGACGAACATCGACAGCGACAACATGGTCGGCAGGTGAGCGAGGGCGGTGTAGCCGAGCAACAAAATGACGTCTTGCGGTGCGACCTTGCCGCCCGCTGCGAGGCCCAGCGACTTGATCAACATCATCGTCAACACGATGGTGAGGATGACGACCAAGGTGGCACCGAAACTGCGCGCCAGATCACGCCGCAAGGTCGAATCGAATAACATGTTGAGCCCAATTGAACAGCCCGCATTATGGACTTTCGACACCTTATTTCGACGCCCGCAGCACTGTCGCAAACCGCTGCTGACGCACTGCTGGTGGTGGTTCACGGCAGCGCGCTCGATGCCGGTCTGGAGCCCGCAGTCGCATCGCTGATCAACGACGCTTGTGCGGCTGGCGACTTCAAGTTGAAGGCCGGTTGCACGCTGTACGTACACCGACCTGCGGGCCTGAAAGCGCGGCGGTTGGTGGTGGTCGGTGCCGCTGCGGCCAGCGTCAAATCGTTCAAAGCCGCGGTGGCCAGCGGACTGGCGCAATTGAAGGGGCTGGGCGCGGTGCATGTGGCGGTGGCAGTGGCCGACAACGCGCCTCTGACATCGCTGCATGCACAAGCGCTGGCCACCGCCGCGGCCGATGCCACGTACGTTTATCGGCATACCAAACCCAGCGCCGCCAAAGCGCCGACCATGGCGCGCTTCACGCTGTTGTGCGGCAAGGCGCAGGCGCGCGAGGTGGCGGCGGGATTGCAGCGCGGTGCGGCAATTGCCGCTGGCGTGACGTTGGCGCGTGAATGCGCCAATCGGCCGGGTAATTTTTGTACGCCGACTTACTTGGGCGAGCAGGCAAAACGGCTCGGCAAAGAATACGGTTTGAAAGTGGAGGTGCTCGACCGCAAGGCGGTGGAAAAACTCGGCATGGGTGCATTTTTGGCAGTCGCGCAGGGCTCCAGCGAGCCGTTGCGTTTCATCGTTGCGCGGTATGAAGGTGCGCCCAAATCACACGCGCCGATCGTGCTGGTCGGCAAAGGCGTCACCTTCGATTCGGGCGGAATTTCCATCAAGCCGTCGGCTGAAATGGACGAGATGAAATTCGACATGGGTGGCGCGGCCAGCGTGTTGGGCACGCTGCGCGCGGTGGCTGAAATCAAGCCGAAGCTGAACCTGATCGGCATCATTCCGGCGTGCGACAACATGCCGAGCGGCAACGCGGTGAAGCCAGGCGATGTGGTCACCAGCATGTCGGGGCAGACCATCGAGATACTCAACACCGACGCCGAAGGTCGCTTGTTGTTGTGTGATGCGCTGACCTATGCCGAGCGTTTCAAGCCGGCAGTGGTGATCGACATCGCCACCTTGACTGGTGCCTGCGTGGTGGCGCTCGGGCACCACCGAACCGGCTTGTTCAGCGCCGACGACGCGCTGGCTGCAGCGTTGCAACACGCCGGCGACGCGGCTCTCGACCCGTGCTGGCGTATGCCGCTCGACGAGGAGTACGACGATGCGTTGAAGAGCAACTTCGCCGACATGGCCAACGTCGGCCCACGCGCTGGTGGTGCGATCAGCGCGGCGATGTTTCTGCGCCGCTACACCACCGGCTTGCGTTGGGCGCACCTTGACATCGCCGGCACCGCCTGGAAGTCCGGCGCGAACAAAGGTGCCACCGGTCGGCCGGTGGGCTTGCTGACGCACTTCGTGTTGTCGCAGGTGAAGTAGTGGTGGACGCACCGAGTTGCATGCGCGTGGCTGACGGTCGGAACCGATCGGCCCCGCCGAGTAACCCGGTGCCAAGCAGCCGCCTGACCCATGACTGAAGTGCAATTTCACGTCAACCTGCCTGACCGCATGCACTACACCTGCCGCTTGCTGCGCAAGGCACTGCGGCAAGGCGCGCGGGTGGCGGTGACCGGCTCGGCAGATGCGCTGAGCGAGCTAGACCTTGCGTTGTGGACGTTCGAGGCAGAAGCCTTCTTGCCGCACCTGCGGGTGGATGCCGCCGCGCAACCCAGCGCTGCGCAAACCCGTGCGCCGCTGTGGTTGGTAGAAGACGCCCGCCTGGGCGCGTTGCTGCCGGTACTGGTCAACCTGGGTCACGACATGGCGGCTGGTTTCGGCAGCTATCAGCGGGTCATCGAAATCGTGGCGGACGACGATGCGAGTCGGCTGGCCGCGCGCGACCGCTGGCGGGAGTACGTGGCACAGGGTTATGCGCCAGTGAAGCACGAATCAGCGGGCGTGGGTCAGTGAGGTACGACGCCATGACGCACACCATCAGCATCCAGGGGGTGGCAGCGTGAGTCCGTTCGTCGCGTTGACTTCGCCACTCGACCCGTCGATGCCACCGGTGAGCGTGCCCACGCTGACCGAGGTGGTCGAGTGGGGCGCTGCGGGCTCTGGCAACCCACGGCACCACGCCGCGCTCGATATCGACATACCAGCGCTCGCCGATGCCGCGCAGCTGGACACCGCGGCCTCACCCAACACAGCGGCCGGGCCGACCGAGGCGCAACTTTTGCAAGCGTGGTTGCAGGCCGCCAGCAAACCGCCACCACCCGCTATGCCGCCTGAATCGATCGATGTGGCCGCGCTGACGCAACGGGTGCTGGCGCAGTTGATGCCGCAGGTCGAGGCGATGTTGGAACAGCGTTTGCGACTGGCGATGGCACCGGTGCTCGAGCGGGTCGCATCGGCACTGGCGCAAGACGCACGCGACGAGTTGGAGTCCGCGTTGCACGACGTGGTGGCTGACGCGGTGTCGCAAGAATTGCAACGTGGGCGCGCAGCCCGCACGCCTTAGGGCCGCACTGAACCGATTCGGGTGGTCGTCGCTGCGTATGGTGTCAGCACACTGCGGGCTGGCTTGTGGTGTGCTGGCGTGCTGCGACGGCGCGCTGGGGCGGCGTTCGGCCTGGCGTGCGTTTTGGTGCCTCATCGCCCATTCCACGGGTATTGCGCGTGCAGGCTTTGAGGCCGACCGGGTCGAGGATTTCTATTTCGCGGTTGTCGACCCGCAGCAAGCCGCATTCGACGAAGGCGCTGAATGAGCGGCTGACGGTTTCGTGCGCAATGCCGAGCAGGCTGGCGATGTCGCGGCGGCTCATGCGCAACCGCAGCCTGCGTGCCGATTGGCCGTGTTCGGCCATGCGTGCAGCCCACCAACCAATGAAGCGTGCCAAGCGCACCTCGGACGACACCGCCGCCATCAATTCAGTCATCGCACCGGCACGCATCAGCTGGCGGCTGAGGGCGACTTGCAGCGCATGGTCGAGCGCCGGGCTTTGCTGCCGCCAGCAGTTGAGGTCGCGCACCGCCAGCGCGAACACGCTCGAGTCTTCGAGCGCGATGGCACCCACCGGCTGGCGGTCGGCGCACATCGCCTCGAAGCCCAGCACCTCCCCTGCGCCAGCAAAAGCCAGCACCTGTTCATAGCCGTCTTCTGCGGTTTTGATGGCTTTGAAGGTGCCGGCGCGCACCACGTACAAATGCGTGGCGCGGCCGCCTTCTGTGAGCAGTGCCGCGCCGGCGCGCACCTGCCACACCGTGATGTTGAATGGGTTCGCGCTGTCAGCGTGGCTGTTGTCGTGGTCGGGGCCGCCACCTGCACAGGCGGGCCCGCCCATCAAGCGCAGCAGATCAGCCAATGGTTTGGTGGTGGCCTGCGGCATCAGCGTGCAGCGACCGTGCGGGGTGCCATCGAACTGGGTGGCAAGCTGCGGCGCGGCAGCGCGCGGTGTGTCGAGCGAGCAGATGGTGTTCATGTCGCAGTCTCCGTAATGGGCGTGGGCCGCAGCGACAAACGCACTGCTTTGGCATGTGTGCAGGTTCAGCGCTGCGCAGGTGCGCAGCAATCGGTGATGCGTGCCGATCTGCGTCGGAACCGCACACCGCGACCGACACGACTAGTTACCTGATCGACTCGGAATAGTCCGAACGGTGATGCCACGGCGCGCCTCGGCCGACGGCAGCAAGCCACGCCAGGCACATCGCTACGCGTCGCTTGAGCGCCGTCAACGCGGTCGCCATGTGATCACTGGAAACTGCAACAAGCGGTTGCGGCGCGGTTGCGGCGCGGTTGTGGCGCGGTTGCCGGTTGATTGACGTCGGTGCAAATAAACAGGAGTCGCGCGCTGCCGCGATGCGCTGCCTGCCCGCACCGTTCAGTTCGGTGCTGCCGCTGTCACGCCACTCGGAACCAGTCGCCGCAAGCGCCGGCTTCGCCTGGCCGGTGTAGTGCGGTGCCGCTGGTCGGCTGCCGGTGGATTCACTTCGGTTACCTGGACCCGACGCCCATGCCCACGCCGCAACCACTGCCCCCGCTACATCAACCGGCGGTGGTGCATGCGGTGATTTATCCGTGGGGAATTCAAGTGCAGCGCACCGTCGATGCAAGTGGGCAGTCGGGCGAATGGGTCGCGGTGTCCGACAGCACGTTCATGCCGTTTGCCGACGCATCAGGCGTAGCTGGCGGCGCGCAGTCGCGGGTGCACCACGGACTGATAGACCGGCTGGTGGGCGTGCGCCACATCGTCGAGCTGAATGAACCAGCGCACGCCGGGCCGCGCGTTCCACCCGGCGCGCAGGCAGTGCATTTCGATGCCACCGCACTGTTGCCCGACCACGCGGGTGCGCCGTGGCTGGCGTCGGGCGGCGGTTGGTTGCAGTACCGCGAGGCGGTCGCGTGTGCTGGTGTGTGGGGCGTGTTGTGGGACGTTACCGGAGCGCATGCGCCAAACGCGCAGCAGCTCACCGCGTTGTTCGATACCGTCGGGCGCAGCCCCGCGCGGGGTCGCATCGACTGCGTGGTCGATGTCGGCGGCACCGGTTGGTGGCTGCGCGCGACGCAGATCGACGCCACGCCGGTGACCGACGCGCACGGCACGGTGCACCTGGTGCTGGCGGTCGCCGGCAGCCCGGTGTTGCCGAGCAGCGGTGCGTGGTGTGTGACGCGCGATGCAAGCGGCACGCACGGCACCGGCCGCGCCAGCGAGGTACGCGACGTACGCGACGCACACGACACACACGAAGACGGCTCTGCCCGCCGCGCGCTGGCGGCCGATGAAGTGGTGCCGGTGATTCAGCGTCACGGTCACCGCCTGTGGCACCTGGCCGAAGCCCGCGATGTGTTCAATCTGCGGCTGCCCAGCAGTGCCACACGGCCGCGTGTGGCCTACGGGTTGGTATTGCATGCAGGCGCGCAAAAAATCTACTTCCCCGAGCCGCGCTTTGAACGCCTGGCGGTGAAAAGCAGCGGTGAGTACGGGCTGCTGCGCCTGCCCGACGGTGCGTGCGTGGAGCTGGCCGACATGGCTGCGTGTTTCCAAGTCGACGGACAGCCGAGTGCAGACAGGCAGCCCGCCGTGGCGTTTGCATCCACCGAAGCGACGATGCGTTTGCCGTTGGCAGTCGAATCGATGCCGACGTTGGGTATCGACGGTTGGCACTTTATAAAGACCTGGCACCTGCCGGGAAACGCGCATCGGCAGGTTGCAAAGTGGGGCGTCAACGATGCGCTGCAGCTGTTGTGGGCGTATGGCGATGGGGCCGAAGTTGATGCCGATACAAATGCCGATATGGATCCGGACGTAGATACCAGTGTGGATGCAGGCGTTTATTCGGAACTAGACACAGAACTGGATACAGCCGCAGATTCAGGCACAGGTACAGGCACAGGTACAGGCACAGGCACAGGCACAGGCACAGATGGGGACAGCGCAGCCGCTGGCGACGTTCACCTGCCTGCCACGCGGGCTGCGCCGATCGATATCGAGGTAGGTTTCAGCGACCAGCATTGGCACACCGCTTGCGGCCCGTTGCACATTCGGCTGCAGGCGCACGGCGAGACCGCGCTGGTCTTGTCGGCCGAGGCAATGCAAGCCAGCACCACCACCGCAGCGCGATGGATGCGGACGCGCTGGCGTGCGGGTGCCAGGTGTGAAGCGGTCGAGGCACTGCTGCCTGGCTTGCTCGACCACGCCAGCGGCGACCTGGCTGTCGACGCCAGTTGCGGTGCGCTGTACATCGGGCGCAGCACGACGCGCGCGTTGGTGTCGCTCGGCTTCGGCGTGGTGCGCCACGTGCAGATCCGCGCGGGTGCCGCGCTGTCGGCCGCTGCAGATGTGCTGTCGTTTGGTGTCGGCGTGGGCAGTGCAGCGGCACCGCTGGCCTGGGTGGTAGCACCCGCCGTTGGTACCGCGGTGGTCAGGTGGGGCGTGGACACCGGGTATCGCGATGCGGGGGCAGGCAGCGGGGCGTGCGTTGCACTGCGCTTGGCGCTGCCGGTGCGGTTGGCGCACGAACCCGTGGCCGCGCTGGACCGGGCGAGCTGCATCGAACGCGGCAGCGCTGCGGTGGTCGCTGTGATTGGGGTGGTCGACCGAAGATTGGTCGACAGCAAAGCACACGACGGCGACGCACACGACAGCGAAAGAGCCGCCAGCGGTGCGACGGTCAGCGCCGAGGGCAGCGCGGGCAAAAAGAATCCGCGCCGATTGCGCAACGAATCGCGACGCGACGCGCCGTTGCAGCTGGTGGCCATCATCGGTGGCGCGGCGGTGGTGGAGGTGTTGGGCGGTGTAGCGACCACCAGCGTCTACCTGGAAACCGCCGCCGCGGTGTGGCCGAACCATTCCGATGCCGACCATGTGCGAATCGATTGCACCGTCGGCCTGGGGTTGCACCTCGGCGTGTGCTGGCTGGTCGATATGGAATTCGACAGCGCGTGGCGGTTTACTGCAGACCTGGCACGTGCAGCAGGCGACGGCGCACTGTGAGGCCGGCCACGCTGTTGTCGGTGTTGATGTTTCCGCAAGCGTGGGACGGCCACCGACTGCGCGGATCGGTGCTGCTGCTGCCTACGGGGGACCCGCTGCACGCGCCGCTGTTCGACTCGGGCGCGCCGTTCGCCGGCATGCCGCTGGTGCTGCAGCTGGTGTTGCAGCCGGGTGCGGCCGCGGGGGGCGTTGCCCGGCACCGAAGCCAGGCCGAAGCCCAGCCCGCACCCCACGCCGCAGCGTTGGCAATCGAGTTCGCGCCGTCGATTGACCGGGCGCAGGCCAGGCGCCTGTTCGAAGCGTTGCACCACCAGTTTTTGCCGATTCCGCAGCCGTCGAACCCAATTGCGTTGGCGCAGCTGCGCCAGCGGCGCGGCGACCGACTGCGTGCACTGGGGCCGGTGGTCAAGGTGCTGCCACCGAGTTATTGCGCCGCAGCCGCAATCGACGTACCGCAACATGCGCCCCAGGTGATAGCCGAGGCCGACTACCTGCAACGGTTGGCCGAACACGCCGCGACCACGCCTGCCGCCGCAGCAGCGTCCACCGCAACATCAGCGGCAGCCACCGCAGCGCACAGCAGCCCGGTGTCGTGGGGTCAGGTGTTGAGTTACGCGCTGCGGCAACCGGCATTGGCCCGCGCGTTGGGTCTGGTCGTCGATTTCGACACCGACTTCACTGGCTGGGATTTGCCGCGGCTGCTGGCGCACGGCGGTTGGTTGCATGCCACGCTGGCGGCATCGACAGCGCCATCGGCGGCTGACTCGGCTGCCACATTCCGGTTGGTCGGCGACGCGATTGCGGGCGACAGCGTCGCGCCATACGCGGCCCGCCTGCCACCGCTGTCGGCGCGGGCCCGGCCGTTGTTTGCGGCGGTACTCTTTCCGGTCGCGCATACGGGTTGCGAGCCGCAGCGGGTGGAGCAGGGCGAGGCCGGGCAGTTGCTGGAGGAGGAGGCGATGCGCGGCAATGGCGATCAGCGCACGTCATGCCGTGACGACGATCAGCGCACGCTACGCTGTGATGACGATCAGCGCACGCTACGCGCTGAGGCCGCCCGCTACGACGACGGCTTTGCGCGGGTGGTGCACGCAGCACAGCCGCTGCCGCCGACCGCCGCTTCAGACACGTTGCTCCGCGCGGCCGACGCGCCGATCCCCACCGCTGCGCTGCCCTGCATCGACGGGGGCATTGCGCTGGGCTGGGACGACGAGCAGGTGCTGCGGTGGGTCAACCGCCAACTCGACAGCAGCCGCATGGCGGCCCCGGGGGGCAGCGAGCGGCGGTCTGCTGCGCTGGACAACCTCACGCAGCCACTGCACTCGCGCGCGCCGCTGGGTGTGGCGGGCTACCGCGTCGACGTGCGCTCGCGTGGCAGCAGCGACGCCGGCTGGCGCTCACTGTGCGGCGTGCAGGGCGACGTGGCGTTGGCGGGCTGGCGCTGCAGCTACCGCGGCGAGTTCATGGTCGACACCGCACCGCAGCTGGCGTGCCGATCGGCATCGGGCGTGTCGACCCAGTGGCTGCACCTGCCGCGCTACTTTGCGGCCTGGTGCGCGCCCTCCCTGGTGCTGGCCGATCCGGCCGCGCAACGGCTGGCGGTTGACGGCCGCGGCCCCGGCGCCTGGAGCCCGCAGCCGCTGCCTGCCACCCGCGCGCTGCCTGCCTTGCGCTATGGCCGCCGCTATGACTTTCGGGTGCGCCTGGTCGACCTCACCGGTGGCGGCCCGCAGGTCGGTGATGTGCCGCAGTACGCAGCCGCGGCATCGGTGGCCAGCGTGCGCTTCGAACGTTGGGTGCCACCCAAAGCGATGCGCATCGTGTGCCTGCTCGACGGCCATGGCAACGAAGTTGCCGCGAATGTTGCGGCCGTCGACAACGCCGACACCGCCGATACCGCGGCTGCATCTGCGCACCCGACACGCGTGCTGCTGCGCCGCCCGCTGCTGGCCTACCCCGATTTTCGATTTGCCGGCATCGACGCCACGCCGACGCTGCTCGATGAATTGGCGCGCCACCGCAGCGCTGCACGAACGGTCGGCTACGGCCTCGGCGTGCCGGACCCCGACGCGACGCACCTCGCGGTGTCGGTACAGGTTCGCACACTGCGGGGCGATACCGAGGCTGCGAGCGGCTGCCCGCGTGACGGCGATTTCATCGAGCTGTTCAGCGTGCTCAAACCGCTGCCCGCACGCGACGGCTTTCCCGCCACCAGCCTGCGCTTCGACGATGAAGAAACCGCCTTCGACTTGCTGCTGACCTACACCGACTGTGCTGATGTGCGGGCCGCTGCCGCAGACCTCAAAGCGGCCAGCGGTGGGGCCAGCGTGGCGGTGCCGACCGGGCGCGATGTGCGGTTGCGCCTGCGCGCTGCCAACCTGCCACCGAAGGGCCGTCGCAGCCATTTCGCGCCGGCGTTGCTGCGCACCGTCGATGGTCAGCGCGTCGCCGTGGGGCTGGTGGCTGACATCGACCTGCGAAGTGAAGAAATCGACGGCGCGGCAATGGCCCAGCTGTTCGACCCGTGCGCTGATGACCACACGGTGGCGCTGTGGTTGCCTGTCCCCGCGGTGGTGCCCACTGCGCTTGCCACTGCGGTTGCAGCTCCACGTGGCGCGACCGATGCGTTGGCCGACATCGATCCGGTTGCGCAGATGGCCGACGCATTCGGCCTGCACTCGCGCGGCAGCACCTTGCACGGCGCAGCCGGCGAGCGGGTGGTGTTTGCAGCCACCGGGCGACTGGCACACACCTTGACCGCTGCCGACAGCGAAATCAGTTTCGCCTCACACGATGCATTGCGCGGCCGCTGGCTCGTCGCGCGTCGCGTGCGGCTGCAGCGCGACTGGAGCTGGTGTGGCACACAGCCGCTGCGTGTGGGTTTCGAACACCTGCCGGCGGGTGCGCAGGTCAGTGCGCATGACAGTGCGCATGACAGTGCGCAGGGCGGGCTGCAACCGCTGGAGCAACCGGCATCGCCCACCACATGGCCACCGGCTGCGCAACCGCGCGCGCAGCCCAACCATGTCATCCAGAGCACCCAGATCACCCAGATCAGGTTACCCACGCGCATTGGTCATTTGCACCTGGATGGGCAGGCTGCGCAGGCCACCGCCGAAGTGCAGCGCGACCACACCGTAGTGATACTTTTCGACGCAGTCGAGGCGGCTGGCATGTCGGAGGTGCATCCCGCCCCCAGCGCATTCGACGCCGGCAGCGACCACCAATCCCGGCCGGCGGTGTGGCCTGAACCACCTGATTCACCTGAGCCACCATCACCCCAACGTCTGGCCTGGCGCGCCCGTGCGCTGCTGCCGTTGCACTCTGAGGTGATCGGCGAGGCGCAGCTATTGCACCTGCCTTGGGCACGGCCACCGCGCGAGGCACCGCATGTGCTGGCGATGGAGGTGGTGGATGTCGGTCACCGTGCGGGTGCCGAAGCCGGTGTGTGGATCGAGTTCGCGCAGGCACTGTCGGTGGATTGCCTGCATGCGCACCGAGGCTTGAAATACTTTGCGCGCTGGCGGGTGAACGCAATTGGAACCGCAGCTGGGGCGGCAGCTGGGGCCGCGCCTGGGGCCTCGCTTGGGAGCGCATCAGCAGCGACAACATCATCCAACCCAGCCGATGCCGCCGAACCCGCGTCGGTGTGCATCGTTCGGCCGGGCCCACGCGGTGCGCAGTCGGCCGACGCGTCACAGCCGCATGCGGTCGAGCTGCTGACCGCATTGAGTCCGGCCGATGGGTCAGCTGATGAGCCGACCGACGCATCAAATAACGAGCCAACCACCGCCGAGCGGCCGCAGCACAGGCAAGCACACCGTTGGTGGCTGGCGTGGCCGCCGCACACCGTTCCCCGCGCTGACCCGTTCGGCACGCACACCCTGGAGTTGCGCATCGGTTACGGCGCCGACCATTGGACGATGGCCGCCGCGCGTTTCGGCCCGCCACTGTGGGTAACTGGCATGGTCAAACCGCGTGTTGTCGCAGCGGTCCATCTGCCCACCGAGCCGTAACGCCGCGCTGAACCAGTCACGCGCGTACTGCGCGCTTGCTTGTTCATTTTGTTTGCGCACGCCCCTTTGTTTGCCCCCGCCGTGAGCGCAATCAATCTGCCGACACCGGCTGCCGCCGAACATCAGGTCATCGAGATTCGCACGCGCACACCAGCGCGTGTGATGGCGCTGGAAGGAGCGTGCGGCCATGCGGTTCGAAGAACGAGACGACGGTGACTTTCACATCTACGCCGGGGTCATTGAAGCGGGCTGGGGCGAGGGCTATCACGCCGCGTTGGTGATCAATCTGCGCGGTCGGCGCGCTGGCGATGGTGAAGAAATTTTTCGTGACGATGCACTGGCGCGCCGCCGCCAGTGGCCCACCAGCGACGCCGCGTTGCGCTACGCATTTCGCCGCGGGCAACAGGTCGTCCATGCGCACCGCGAAGCACAGCGCGCCGATGCACTGCGCCGGGACAACGCAGGGTTCATCGATCGATTGACAGAACCCACCGCAGCGAACCGCAGCGAGCCTTCTCACCCGTTGGAGCCGTTGGAGCCGTCGCCTACAGCGGGGGCAGGTCTTTCGTTGACCGCAACGAGGAAAGCGCCACCACAACCACCGCTGACGACTTCAGCGAACACGCCGGCGACCACACCAACGCCGCCGCCACCGATGCCAACCCAGCGCGTCGTGCGCGCTCGATCTTTGTCGCGAGGAACGCCATGAACATTCCACTGATCGAAGTCCCCGCCAGCTGCGGTTGGATTTACGCCAGGCGCTGCGCGGCCATGCGGTCAGCCCGCGCACTGGCGGTCGTATTCACGCTGCCTGTGCTGTCGGTGCTGTCGGCATGCGCAGGCTACGCGCCGCACGAGCCCGCACCGACCACTACCGCGGCACCGCTGGCGCGCTACAAGATCGGGCCGCTCGACACGCTCAATATCGTCGTGTGGCGCAACCCGGAGTTGTCGAGCACGCTGGCGGTGCGGCCCGATGGGATGATTTCCACGCCGCTGGTCGAAGACATGCTGGCCGCCGGTAAAACGCCTGCCGAGTTGTCGCGCGAAATTGAAAAAGCGCTGGCCAAATACATCCGCGATCCGGTGGTCACCATCGTGGTCGGTGGCTTCCAGGGCGACTACGCCGACCAGGTCCGGGTGGTCGGCGAAGCGGTCAAGCCGCAGTCGATGCCGTACCGACCCAACATGACGTTGCTCGACGCGATGACACAAGCCGGTGGCATGACTGCCTACGCCAACGGCAACGGTGCCGTGTTGGTACGCAGCGCAGACGGCGACAAGCGCTACAGCGTGCGCCTGAAAGACTTGCTCACACGCGGCGACATCACCGCCAATGTGCCGGTAGCACCCGGCGACATCATCATCGTGCCGCAGGGCTGGTTTTGAGTTCACCGTGGGTGCCCAAAGCTCGTCTGCGGCGGGTGCTCAAAACCGGTTGTCCTGAGTACCCAAAGCCGTTCACCCTGAGCGCCGAAGCCGTTCGCCCTGGGCACCGAACCCGTTCACCCTGGGCACCGAACCCGTTCACCCTGAGCACCGAACTCGTTCGCCCTGAGCACCGAACTCGCTCGCCCTGAGTACCGAACCCGTTCGCCCTGAGCGCCGAACCCGTTTGCCCTGAGCACCCAAACCCGTTCGCCCTGAGCGTGTCGAAGGGTGCGCATGTCACCGCAGCGGCTTCGACCGACCCGCAACCCGCCAATGCGCGGTAACCATCCTTGCGCAGGTTGTAGGAAATCGCCGTCATCAGGACGGCCGTTATTCCGTACGTCATTGCGCCGATTTGCCCTTGCGCACCGGCCGCGCGCGACCGGTTTGCGTGAATTTTTCGCGTTTTCGCCTCTCGGAACGTAAGAAGTGTCAAAGGCCGGGGCAAAAGTACATCCCTAGTTCGTGGGATTTGAGGCCTAGACACCGCACCAAACTCGACCAGTTGTATCGGCCGCTTACATGCGACGCCGACAAGGTCAATCGCCAGCTATGCAGCGCCAGTGCGCGTTGCGGGCACGCAGCTGCAGTTGCAGCACGCGTCGGCCACCACCACTAAACAAACATGCGGTTACCAGACTCGGGTAAACGCTGAACCGCTTCGACTTGTATCAGGCGGCCAACCCTGCGATGGGCTAATGCAAACAACGGCGGTTCTGTGACCGGTCGTGCTGATTTTCGGCACCCACCACAGACCCATCCACGCACTGCGTCACGCAGGTCGTTGTTTACTTTTTACCCAGCCCGAGGATTTATGCAACCTGATTTCCAGCAGCCCCGTATCGCTTTACTCGCCTCGTTGATGTCCAGTGTTTTGTTGCTCGCTGCCTGCGGTGGCGGTGACGGCAGCAAGTCTTCCAGCAGCGCGCTCCCTTCGTCAAATGCGTCCGGCGAACCGACAGCCGCTGTCAGCCCGAGCAAAAGCGCCCAAGCGGCTACCGGCCCGCTTGGTGAGCAAGCCACCGCCAAGATAGCGGCCGCCAGCAGCAGCAACACACTGCTCGGCACATTCCAGATTCAACCGTCGCTCGACAACAACCCGGGCGGCATGGCCGAAGCGTTTCAGATGGCCTCGGCACTGAGCGGCGACGCCAACGCGCTGAACCTGTACCTCGACGCCAGCAGCAGCGCCAGCCGTGTCATCGTCGGCGTGTATGCGGATGCATCCGGCCAGCCCGGCGCACTGCTAGCCAATGCAGCGCTCGACAACCCGAAAGCCGGTGCGTGGAACGCGTTTGCTTTGCAAACATTCAAGATCGCCGCGGGTGCGAAATACTGGATCGCACTGCTCACGCCGCCTGGCGCAGGCACGGTGCAGTTCCGCGATTTGGCAACCGGCGGTGGCCGCGCCGTCACCAGCGCCCAAACCAACCTGACCAGCGTGCCCACCAGCTGGGTCACTGGTGCGGTCTACAGCAACTCGCCGCTGTCGGCTTTCTTGACTTCAGGGCAAGCGGTGCCTGCACCTGCACCTGCACCTGCACCTGCGCCCGCACCTGCACCTGCGGCTGTGCCTGCGCTTAGCGCCGCACACGGCACATTCAAAGGCAATTATTGCCGACTCATCGTTTCCGCTCATGTTGTTGTCCGCGGCAGTGCGCGACGGCCTTCCCTCCGGCGAGTGCAACATCACTTGGGGCGCCGGCCACTTCGAGCCGTTGGTGTGCCTCACGGCTTGACTCTCGCAAAGTTTGTACTTGCGCTTCCTGCGTCTGAGGCAGTGCCGCAGCGGCCGAGGTTGTGTTTTCCGTAGCCAGACTTCTCGACGTTCCTCTGCGCAGCAGGCTTTCAGGTCCCGTCTTCGTCGCTCTCAACATCGTTCGCTGCTTTGCTCGCGAATATGAGCCGGCTGCTCTTTTGAAGAGTATCTGTGACTCGCTGAGCAGCCATGACCTTCGGTGTTTGTGTGAAAATTGATAGGAACAAAAATTTTCTGCATTTTTTCTGCAATTGA
>JAYUGJ010000091.1:0-2126 GCA_043738425.1 Burkholderiales bacterium | reverse complement strand
CACCATGCCAATCAACAGCATCACGTACATCAGCGCAACGACGCGCGGGCGTGCGGTCTCCGGGGCGATGTCGGTGGCCAAGGCGAGGCCTGCGGTCTGCGTGATCTGTGAGCCCGCACCGACCATGAGGAACGCGAGCGCAGAGCTCAGCTGGCCCAACCAGGGACCCGCGCGCGAATCGCCCGACAACAAGATCAACGCGAACGGCATGATCGCGAAGCCACCGAACTGCAGCCACGTCCCCATCCAGATGTACGGCACGCGTTTCCAGCCGAGTACCGAGCGGTGGGTGTCGGACTTGAAGCCGACCAACGCGCGAAACGGTGCGAAGACCAGCGGCAGTGCAACCATCAGCGACACCAGCCAGGCCGCCATGCCCATCTCGACAATCATCACGCGGTTCAGGGTGCCGATCAACAGCACCGTGGCCATGCCAACTGAGACCTGAAACAGCGACAACCGCAGCAGCCTACCGAGCGGTAATTCGTTCGACGCGGCATCTGCGAACGGCAGGTAGCGCGGAGCCACGTTGACCCATTGTTTGGCGCGCACCGAAAACAACTTCAGCGTTTTCATCGGCGCACCAACTCCAGCGCTTGTGAGGTGTAGAAGCCGCTGGAGATGCGTTCGGTACGACCACGCTGCCACGATTTCAGTGAGGCGTCGGCGGCCAGCATGCGGTAAAGCGCGCTTTGCGCCACGGGTTCGATCCAGGGTGCGCGGTCGCCGCGCGGCAACAGTCGGCCGATGGCGCGAAATGCCATCAACGCAGGGTTGCTGGGCGCATAGGTAAACAGCACGCCGCACCGCGTGCGCGCGGCCAACCCCGCCACCACGCGCACGGCATCGGCCGCCTGATAGTGGATCAGCGAATCCATGCCCACCACGTAGTCGAAGTCACCGAGCTCCGGGTCCAGCATGTCGCCCGAACGGAAGTCAATGCGCCCGATGCTGAATTCGCTGGTGAGTTCGGCTGGCTGCCGATCACGCGCCAAGTCGACCAGCGTCGGTGACAGGTCTATAGCCAGCACGTGGGCACCACGGTGCGCGGCTTCGACAGCCAACGCGCCGGTGCCGCAACCGGCGTCCAGCACACGCAACCCGCGCAGGTCTGCGGGCAGCCAGGCCAGCAATGTGTTGCGCATGCGGTCGCGCCCGGCGCGCACGGTGCTGCGTATGCGGCCCACTGGCGCGTCCGACGTCAGCCGCTCCCACGCTTGCACGGCGGTTTTGTCGAAATAGTTTTCGATCTTGCTGCGACGTTCAAGATAGCTCAGGGGATTCATCTCGGTGCCCGGCATTCAAGTAAGTGGGATGTGGTGTGCGCCAGCACGTCAGTCGAAACCCAACAGGTCAAAAATGTCGCGGTCTTTCATCGGCACCGCATTCAGCGGCTCGGTGCCCAGCCACAGCGACGCGGCCAGCCGCATGTATTCGTTTTGCACCGCTTCCAGCTCGGGCGAGTACTCCATCTCAAACAGCGTCGATTTCTTCAGGCGACTGCGACGGATGACATCGAGATCAGGAAAATGCGCCGCGAGCTTGAGGCCTATCTTGTTGTTGTACTTGTCGATTTGGTCGGTGTCTTTGCTGCGGTTGGCAATCACACCGCCTAAACGCACGTTGTAGTTTTTAGCCTTGGCACCAATCGCCTGCACGATGCGGTTCATCGCGAAGATGGAGTCGAAATCGTTGGCGGTAACGATCAACGCGCGGTCGGCATGCTGCAGCGGGGCCGCAAATCCACCACAGACCACATCGCCCAGCACATCAAAAATAACGACGTCGGTATCTTCGAGCAGGTGGTGCTCTTTCAGCAACTTGACGGTTTGACCCACCACGTAGCCGCCACAGCCGGTACCGGCCGGTGGACCACCGGCTTCAACGCACATGACACCGTTGTAGCCGGGAAAAACAAAGTCTTCGACGCGCAGTTCTTCGGCGTGAAAATCTACCGACTCGAGTACGTCGATGACCGTCGGCAGCATTTTCTTGGTCAACGTAAAAGTCGAATCGTGCTTCGGGTCGCAGCCGATTTGCAGCACCCGTTTGCCCAGTTTGCTGAATGCTGCAGACAGGTTGGACGAGGTCGTGCTTTTGCCGATGCCGCCTTTGCCGTAGATGGC
>JAYUGJ010000090.1:0-15108 GCA_043738425.1 Burkholderiales bacterium | reverse complement strand
TGGACCGACCGCCTGACCGCCTGCGACCTGTACCGCGCCAAGGCTTACCGCGTCGATGCCGTGCCCAACACAGGCCCGGGCACCAAGACCGAAGCCCAGTTCTTCGCCTACATCGCCTACGACATCGACCTGTTCGAAGGCGGCTCCATCGCCAACCTCACCGCGTCGATCATCGGCAACGTGTTCGGTTTCAAGGCGGTCAAGGCGCTGCGCCTGGAAGACATGCGCATTCCGGTGGCCTACCTGAAAACCTTTCAGGGCCCGGCCACGGGCGTGATCGTCGAACGTGAACGTCTCGACAAATTCGGCCGACCGCTGCTGGGCGCCACCACCAAGCCCAAGCTGGGCTTGTCAGGCCGGAACTACGGCCGCGTGGTGTACGAAGGCCTGAAGGGCGGCCTCGACTTCATGAAAGACGACGAGAACATCAACTCGCAGCCTTTCATGCATTGGCGTGACCGCTTTCTGTACTGCATGGATGCGGTCAACAAGGCCAGTGCCGCCACCGGCGAGGTCAAGGGCCACTACCTGAACGTGACCGCTGGCACGATGGAAGAGATGTATTTGCGCGCCGAGTTCGCCAAGAGCCTGGGCAGCGTGATCATCATGATCGACCTGGTGATCGGCTACACCGCGATTCAAAGCATGGCACTGTGGGCGCGCAAGAACGACATGATCTTGCACCTGCACCGCGCGGGCAACAGCACCTATTCGCGGCAGAAAAACCACGGCATGAATTTCCGTGTCATTTGCAAGTGGATGCGCATGGCGGGTGTCGATCACATCCACGCCGGCACGGTGGTCGGCAAGCTCGAAGGCGACCCGATGATGATTCGCGGCTTCTACGACACGTTGCTCGACACGCACACGCCGATGCAACTGGAAAAGGGTTTGTTCTTCGAGCAAGACTGGGCGTCGCTGAACAAGGTGATGCCGGTGGCCTCAGGCGGTATCCACGCTGGGCAAATGCACCAGCTGCTGACCTACCTCGGCGATGACGTGGTGTTGCAGTTCGGCGGCGGCACCATCGGGCACCCGGATGGCATTCAGGCCGGAGCCACGGCGAATCGGGTGGCACTGGAATGCATGGTGTTGGCGCGCAACGAAGGCCGCGACATCTGGAACGAAGGACCGCAAATCTTGAAAGACGCCGCCAAGTGGTGCTCGCCACTGAAGGCCGCACTCGATGTGTGGGGCGATGTCAGCTTCAACTTCGAGTCGACCGACACCGCCGACTTCGTCGCGACTCCAACCGCATCGGCCTGAACGCCAACGCAGCCCCACCTCACAGACGCCACGAGACGCCACCAAAAGGAACCGAATCATGATGACCAACCACGGCAACCGCGTCACGCAGGGCCAGTTTTCTTACCTGCCTGATCTGACCGACGTACAAATCACCCGCCAGATCGAATACGCGCTCAAGCACAACTACGCGGTCGGCATCGAGTACACCGACGACCCGCACCCGCGCAACACCTACTGGGAAATGTTCGGCAACCCGATGTTCGACCTGAAGGACCCGGCTGGCATCCTCGCCGAGATCAACACCTGCCGCAAAACCTACCCGAAGCACTACATCCGCGTGACTGCGTTCGATTCGTCGCAAGGCGTGGAGTCGGTGCGGATGTCGTACATCGTCAACCGTCCAAAGGTCGAGCCCGGCTTCCGGCTGATTCGCACCGAGGAGCCCGGCCGCGCGATCCGCTACAGCATCGAGAGTTACTCGGTGGCGGCCAATGGCGAAGGCGCGCGGTACTGAGCGATGGATTCGACGGCCCGCACCCCACCACCACCCGACGCGGCCACGCCGCGGGCGATGCTCGAGTCGTCGGGCGTGAAGTCGGTCCTCGACCAGCTCGACGCCGAGCTGGTCGGCTTGGTGCCGGTGAAAAGCCGCATCCGGGACATCGCAGCGTTGTTGGTGATCGACAAGCTGCGCTCAGGCATGGGACTGCAATCGCAGCCGCCGTCGCTGCACATGTGCTTCACCGGCAACCCCGGCACGGGCAAGACCACGGTCGCGATGCGCATGGCCGAGGTGCTGAAGCAATTGGGCTATGTACGCAAAGGCCACTTGGTGGCGGTGACGCGCGACGATCTGGTCGGCCAGTTCATCGGCCACACCGCGCCCAAAACCAAAGAGGTCGTCAAAAAAGCAATGGGCGGCGTGCTGTTCATCGACGAGGCCTACTACTTGTACCGGCCCGAGAACGAGCGCGATTACGGCCAGGAGTCGATCGAGATCTTGCTGCAGGTGATGGAAAACCAGCGCGACGATTTGGTGGTGATCCTGGCCGGCTACAAAGACCGCATGGACACGTTTTTCAGCAGCAACCCCGGCATGGCATCGCGCATTGCGCACCACATCGACTTTCCCGATTACAGCGCGGCCGAGCTGATGCAAATCGCCAAGCTGATGCTCGAAAACTTGAACTACCGCTTCGATGACGCAGACGCGGAACCTGCATTTGCAAGCTACATCGACCTGCGCCGCCAGCAACCGCATTTCGCCAACGCGCGCTCGATCCGCAACGCACTCGACCGCATTCGGCTGCGCCATGCAACCCGCCTGTTCACCCACGACAGCACGCTCACCCGCGAGCAGCTCACCACCTTGCAAGCCGAGGACATTTTGGCCAGCCGGGTGTTTGGAGACTCGACACCGTTGACATCGCCAAGCCCAGCCGCAGGCGCGCGGTGATGGGCATTTTGGAGACCACCTCCGAGGCCACCGCAAAGGCCGCTGCAACGAGAGCGCTGCCCCGCGCATTGGTGTTCGATGTCGATGGCACCCTGGCCGACACCGAGGCCGCGCACCGCGCCTCGTTCAACCAAACCTTTGCGCACTTCGGCATCGGCTGGCATTGGTCGGCGGCCGACTACACCCGGCTGCTGAAAGTAACCGGCGGCAAAGAGCGCATGGCCGCGCATCTCGACACGCTGGCGCTGCCTGCTGCCGAGGCGGCGGCACTGCGCAGGTTGATTCCGCATTGGCACGCCGACAAGACAACCCGCTTTGCCGAGCTGGTGGCCGGCGGTGCGTTGGCGCTGCGCCCCGGGGTGGCGCAGTTGATGAGCGAGGCGCAAACCGCGGGCGTGCTTTTGGGCATTGCCACCACCACCACACGCGCCAACATCGATGCGCTGCTGGCTGCGCATTTCGGCGCGGCGGCAGCAACCGTGTTCGATGCGATCGCGTGTGGCGACGAGGTGCCGCACAAAAAACCCGCGCCCGACGTGTACGAATTGGCGCTGCGTTTATTGGCCGTCGATGCCGCCGATGCGGTGGCGTTCGAAGACTCAGCGGCGGGCTTGCAATCAGCCGTGGCGGCGGGTTTGTGGACGGTGGTTACGCCCACCGAGTGGACCGCCGGCAGCAACTTCGACGCGGCGGGCCTGGTGTGCGCTGACTTGATTCAATGCACAGCAGGCGGCTCGATCCTGAATGGCGTGGCCGCGCAATGGCGCAGCGCCACCGCAGCGCACCAGAATCGCGGCTCGCAAGCCAGCCGCTGTGCGGCCAGACCCTGAACCGAGTGCGCCCATGTCACCCACCACCCCGCTTCACACCACGATGCACCACCCCACGATGCGGATTGCCCCCAGCTTGTTGTCTGCCGACTTCGCCCGTCTCGGCGAAGAAGTCACTGCGGTTATCGCCGCGGGTGCCGACGTGATCCACTTCGATGTGATGGACAACCACTACGTGCCCAACCTCACGGTGGGGCCGCTGGTATGTCAGGCGATCAAACCGTACGCGGTGAAAAACGGCCAGCCGCTGCCGATCGATGTGCACCTGATGGTCAAGCCGGTCGATGCGTTGATTCCGATGTTTGCGCAAGCCGGGGCCTCGATCATTTCGTTCCACCCCGAGGCCAGCGAACACATCGACCGCACGGTGCAGTTGATCAAGTCATTCGGGCTCAAAGCGGGGCTGGTGTTGAACCCGGCCACGCCGCTCAGCTGCCTCGACCATGTGCTCGACCAGCTTGATCTGGTGCTGCTGATGTCGGTCAACCCCGGCTTCGGTGGCCAGAGTTTCATTGAGCATGTGCTGCCGAAAATCGACGCGGTGCGCCGCCGCATCGACGCCACCGGCCGCGACATCTGGCTTGAAGTCGATGGCGGCGTGAAGGCAGACAACGCGCAGCGCGTGGGTGCTGCCGGTGCCGACACGCTGGTTGCCGGTTCGGCCGTGTTCAGTGGCGGTGCGGCGCGTTACGCCGAGTCGATTGCCGCGATTCGCGACCACGCACTGGCCGGCCGCCGGGCGCGCGCTGCGGCACGCTGAGTACGGCCATGAATCCGCACGCAGTACCTGATTTGAGCGCCATCGCAGCGGTGGTGTTCGACCTCGATGGCACGTTGGTCGACAGCGCCGCCGACATCGGCTTCGCGGTCAATACCGCGCTGACGCAGGCCGGTTTGCGCAGCTTCGACACCGCCACCGTGCGCACCTGGATCGGCGACGGTCCCGATGCGTTGATCGCCCGCGCGCTGGTGGCGCAGGGCCTGTCACCCGACGACGAGGCGCTGCGCCGCCAGCTGCGCCACGGCTTCAATATGGCCACGCTGAGCCACCCGATGGACCACGGCACGGTGTACCCCGGCATTGCCGAATTGCTGCGTGCGCTGCACGGCCAATTGCCGCTGGCGGTGGTCACCAACAAACCCACCGAACTGGCGCGGGCGGTGATTGGCGCGTCGGGCCTGCTGCCGTTTTTTACGCAGGTGCAGGGCGCTGATACGCAAGCGCAACGCAAGCCCGCACCGGTCATGCTGCACACCACCGCCGCCGCGATGGGTGTCACCACCGCACAGCTGTTGATGGTGGGCGACGCGCCGCCCGACATGCTGGCTGCGCAGGCCGCCGGTTGCGCGGCCGCCTTGGTCGGCTGGGGTTACGGCACGCATGCGATACCGCCTGCGCTGAACCCATGGCGTGTCGACACGCCGCAGCAACTGTGGGAACAGCTGCGCAAGGCGGGGCGTTTGAACAGTTCACCGCCGTCGATTTCTTCTGTTGTTAATCACTGAGGTGCAGTCCATGCCGACCGGAGGAAAGTCCACGCTGACCCAGTTCCTGATCGAAGAGCGCCGCCGCGCGCCTGAAGCATCGGGCGATTTGAATGCACTCATTACCGCGGTGTCGTTGGCCTGCAAAGCCATTTCGCGCAAGGTCGCGTACGGCGGGCTGGACTACGGTGTGGCGGCCGGGCTGGACGCCACGCTGCCCGCGGCCGCGGGCGCCATCAACGTGCAAGGCGAAGAGCAAAAGCCGCTCGACGTGTTGAGCAACCAGTATTTTTTGCGCGCCAACGAATGGGGCGGCCATGTGGCAGGCATGGTGTCGGAAGAAATGGAGGCCATCTACACGCTGCCGGTCGGCTACCCGCGCGGGCGCTATTTGCTGTCGTTCGACCCGCTCGACGGCTCGTCGAACATCGATGTGAATGTGGCAGTGGGCAGCATTTTTTCGGTGCTGCGCGCGGTGACACCGGAGGCCGATCCGCAGACTGAGGATTTTTTGCAACCCGGCACCGAACAGGTGTGTGCGGGCTACGCGATTTACGGCCCATCGACGATGTTGGTGTTGACGCTGGGCCGCGGCACGCACGCCTTCACGCTGGAGCCGCAGTTGGGCGAATGGGTGCTCAGCCACCCGAATTTGCAGGTGCCGAAAACCACCCGCGAGTTCGCTATCAACGCATCGAACAGCCGCTTTTGGGAGCCGGCCGTCAAACGATATGTTGATGAGTGCCTGGCCGGCCAAACCGGGCCGCGCGGCACCGACTTCAACATGCGCTGGATTGCGTCGCTGGTGGCCGAAACCCACCGCATCTTGATGCGCGGCGGCGTGTTTTTGTATCCGCGCGACAGCAAAGATCCGGCCAAGCAGGGTCGCCTGCGCTTGCTGTACGAAGCCAACCCGATTTCGATGTTGATCGAGCAAGCGGGCGGTGCTGCCAGCACCGGTCGCACCCGCATCCTTGGCGTGCAGCCGACCGCGTTGCACCAGCGTATCGGTTTCGTATTCGGTTCGGCCGACGAGGTTGCGCGCATCGAGAACTACCACCTCGATGAGCAACAGCCAGAGACCTACAGCTCGCCGCTGTTCGGCAAGCGCGGCTTGTTCGCCGCCACCGACCGCCGCAGTACCGACACGGCTGGTCGCTGAATTTGCCAGTCGATGAATCCGCCAGCCGTTGAACCCGCGGCCGCTTTTGATCACCTGAGGTTTCCATGTCTGCCAAGCACCCTGTCATCGCGATCACCGGCTCATCCGGTGCCGGCACCACCTCGGTGACGCGTACGTTCGAGAATATTTTTCGCCGCGAAAGCGTGCAGGCCGCCGTCGTCGAGGGCGACAGTTTTCACCGCTACGACCGCAAGGCGATGAAGATCGCGATGGCCGAAAACGAGGCCGCAGGCAACCTGCACTTCAGCCATTTCGGTGACGCGGCCAACTTGTTTGCCGAACTCGAAAAGCTGTTCAGCGATTACGCGCAAACCGGCACCGGCCAGTCGCGCCAGTACCTGCACAACGCCGAAGAAGCCGCGCCGACCGGCCAGGAGCCCGGCACCTTCACGCCGTGGAAACCGCTGCCGCCGAGTGAGTTGCTGTTCTACGAAGGCCTGCACGGCGGCGTCACCACCGAGACGGTCGATGTGGCCAGGCATGCTGATTTGCTGATCGGTGTGGTGCCGGTGGTGAACCTGGAGTGGATTCAGAAAATTCACCGCGACCGCAACACGCGCGGTTATTCGACCGAAGCGGTGACCGACGTCATCTTGCGCCGCATGCATGAGTACGTGCACTACATCTGCCCGCAGTTCACCCGCACGCACATCAACTTTCAGCGCGTGCCGGTGGTCGATACCTCCGACCCGTTTATCTCGCGCACCATTCCTACCGCGGACGAAAGCCTGGTGGTGATTCGCTTCGCCAACCCACGCGGCTTCGACTTCCCGTACCTGCTCAGCATGCTGCACGACTCGTTCATGTCGCGAGCCAACACGCTGGTGGTGCCCGGCGGCAAGATGGAGCTGGCGATGCAGCTGATCTTCACGCCGATGATCATGCGGCTGGTCGAGCGCCGGCGGCAGCTGCTGGGCCGCTGATCACGGCGCGGCGCTTTTTGGGTTAGTCGCTGTTTCGGTGTTTCAGTGGTGCGGCGGCGCTGCTTTCAGTGCGTTTCGGCATGCAATAAGCGGTGCGCGCGTTGCGCGAAGACCGGCAGCGCGGCCAAAATGGTGGCATGCCTTCCACCCCCAGCCAGAGTGACGCCGATGCGCCCACCCGCATCGACGGCGCGCTGGATGCAGGCACCAGCCCAAGCGTTGAGGTGCCGAACGACCTCGGGCTGCCGGCGCTGAAAAATGCGGTTGAAGAGGACACCGTGCCGTCAGTGCATGTCGACGTGCCCGAGCTGATGCGCTGGTTCGATTCACACGGTGACCGTGACCACGACCCACACCAGCACCACACCGCGGCCGCGCCGCTCGACCTGACGCTGCGTGCAGTCGATGGCGCGGATGTGCTGTCGGACACCGCACCGTTCACCGACACCACCTCCGGTCTGACGGCATCGGGTCCGCCGCTGCCACCGGTGGCGCGCAGCAAAGAGGCCCACCGCGCCGAGGTGCGCCGCCGCCGCCAGGCCAGCAACCCCGCAGCGCAGCCCACGTCGACTGCGCCACCTGATGTGTTGGTGCTCGACAGCGACGACCAGACGCGCGAGCAGCTGTGCGCGCTGCTGGAAAAATTCGGTTTTCGTGCGCACCCGGTGCAAAGCACCGTGCAAGCGGCACAAATGCTGAACGCCAAACACTTCGTGGCCGCTTTTTTCGAGTTGGCGTTCGATGGTGTCGAGCAAGCTGCCAGCATCGAACTGTGCCGCCAGGTCACAGCCAAAGGCGCGCACGCCACCGGCCGCGTCTCGGCGCTGATCGTCATGGCCAGCGTGGCGAAACCGGTGGAACGCGTCCGCGCCACGCTGGCCGGCAGTGACGCGTTTTTGACCAAGCCGTTGACCCGAGGCAGCGTGGCGCAGGCGCTGGAAGGCTGCGGCGTCGCCCTGCCTGCCGATTCACGGCGGGCTTGACACATTCACCGCCGATTCAATCCGTGCGATGAGCCGCCCGGTGGTGCGGAACCCCACCCGCAGCACGGCCAAATCCGTGGCACACGACACGCGGCGGTGACTACGCCGACAATAGGGTTTTTACAGGCACGGATCAGCCCCGACGTGCCGGCTCAACCTGAGAGGTTCACTCCCGCGCCATGGCCACAGCAAAACCCAAAACCCCCGCAGTGAAGTCAGTACCGGCTTCCATCCCCACCCCTGTTACCGCTGCACCTGACAACGTCAAGTTGCGGCAAACCCAGGCCGAGTATTCAGCCGCTCGGCCGTCGTCCGAACCCGGCATCAAGCCGATGATGTCGAGCTCGAAGATGTACGTGTGTCGCCGTTGCCAGGCAAATTTCAAAACCGGTGAAGGCAAACCCGACCCGCGCTTGCGTGGTTTGGGCAAGTGCAACAAGTGCCTCGACGCGGCCACTGCGGCGCAAAACGCAGAAGCCGCGGCCTGACCACCGCTGCCCCACGACCAGGCCGCCGATGCGAATCGGCGGCCTTTTTTGTGGGCCCGGCGCGAACTGCCGTGCCGCCCGCGTACGGTGCGGACCGGTTCCGCATTGCTTTGGTTTGCCGAAGCAAGCAAGCGCAGCCTGAACCTACAGTCGAGGCGAGTCGTGTTCAACCCCGGGCTACGCACCGCATGTCTGCTTCCTCCGTCACACCCGCACCCACACCCATGCCAGCCGCACGCCAGTGGGCCGATTTGTGCACCACCGATTTCGCCGCGCTCGACCCCGACACCACGGTCGCGGTGTTGCCGGTGTCGGCGACCGAACAGCACGGGCCGCACCTGCCGTTGTCGACCGACGCGGTCATCAACGACGGCGTGTTGCGCGCGGCGTTAGCGCGGCTGGCGGCATCGACCGCGCCCGCCGCCTCGGTGTTGGTGTTGCCGCCACTGACGATCGGCCACAGCCTGGAGCACAGCGCGTTCGCCGGCACCTTGACGATGGACAGCGACACGCTGGCAGCTGCGTGGTGCGCCGTGGGCCGCTGCGTGGCGCGGTCGGGCGTGCGCAAGCTGGTGATCTTCAACAGCCACGGCGGCCAAAAGGCGCATGTCGATCAGGTGGCGCTGCGCTTGCGGGTCGCGCACCAGATGTTGGTGGTGCGCGCGCACAGCTTTGCACTCGGCATGACGGCGGGTGCGTTCGATGCGAACGAGCTGGCGCACGGCCTTCACGGCGGCGCGGTCGAGACCTCGCTGATGCTGCACTTGCGGCCCGATCTGGTGCGCCTGGCTGCGATCAAAAACTTCGTCTCGTTGGGCCAGCAACTGGCTGAGCGCAGCGGTGGCCGTGCGCTGCTCGGTGCCGAAAAACCGATCGGCTTCGGCTGGATGGCGCAAGACCTGAACGCCGAAGGTGCGTGTGGCGATGCCACCCAGGCCAGCGCGGAAAAAGGCGCGGCGCTGCTGGCGCACTGGGCCGAGCGGCTCGCCGCTTTATTGACCGAGGTTGCAGCGTTGCCGTTGACCACCTTGCGCACCACGGCAAATTGGCCATAAGCCGCGCGCGCCGTCAGACGGCAGCGATTACCTGCGCTACCGCTGCGGTCAGCTTTTTGCCGTACGGCACATGCAAAAACTCGTTCGGTCCGTGGGCGTTGCTTTTCGGGCCGAGCACACCGCACACCATCATTTGCGCCTGCGGAAAGCCGCGTTGCAACAAACTCATCAACGGAATCGTGCCGCCCTGGCCGATGTAGCCGCACGGTGCGCCGAAATGCGCCTGCGATGCCGCGTGCAGCGCGTCGTCTAGCCACGGTGCGAGGCTCGGTGCGTTCCAACCCGTCGCGCCGGAGGGTCGCCCGGCGGTCGCATCGGCCCGGCCATCCGCGCTGAAGGTCACCTTCGCGTTGTATGGCGCGTTGTCTTCGAGCAGCGCTTTCAACTTGGCCGCAGCCTGGTTGCCATCGACCAACGGTGGCAAACGCAGGCTCAGCTTGAACGCGGTGTACGGCCGCAGCACGTTGCCGGCGCTGCGCAGCTCGGGCAAGCCGTCGACCCCGGTCACGCTCAGCGTCGGCTTCCAGGTGCGCCGGATCAGCGCGTCGAACGGGTCGCTGGTGGTCGGCAGCGTTGGGCCACCGTCGGCACCACACGCCCACGGAAAACGCCGCCACACCTCGTCGCCCAGCGCCTCGGCAGTGGCGCGCGCCTGGCTCACGCGGTCGGCCGGAATCTCGCAGTGGAAACTGGCCGGCAGCAACTCACCGGTGGTCGAATCTTCCAGCCGGTCGAGCAGCTGGCGCAGCACCCGAAAGCTCGACGGCACCAACCCGCTGCTGTCGCCTGAATGCACGCCTTCGGTCAGCACCTCGACCTTCAACACGCCGCTGACCATGCCGCGCAGGCTGGTGGTCAGCCACAGCTGGTCGTAGTTGCCCGCGCCGCTGTCGAGGCACACCACCAGGCTGATCGCACCCAGCCGCGGCTGCAAGGCGTCGAGGTACGCGGGCAAATCGTACGAACCGCTTTCCTCGCAGCTTTCAATCAGCCCCACGCAGCGCGGCCGCGCCACGCCTTGCGCGTCGAGCGCCTGGATCGCGGTGATGGCTGCATACACCGCATAGCCGTCGTCGGCACCGCCGCGTCCGTACAGCAAGCCGCGGTCGTACTTCGACGTCCACGGACCCAGGTCGCTGCGCCAGCCGGTGAACTCGGGTTGCTTGTCGAGGTGGCCGTACAGCAGCACCGTCGGCGACTCGGCTTCGTTGCCCCCGCTGCGGGTGGCGGGCACCTCGAAAAAAATCACCGGCGTGCGGCCCGGCAAGCGCAACACCTCCAATTTTAGACCTGGCACTTTCTGTAGTTCGACCCATTGCGCCGCCTCGCGCACCACGCGGTCGATGTGGCCGTGGGCTTGCCAGTCGGCGTCGAACAGCGGGCTTTTGGCAGGGATGGCGATGTACTCGGTAAGCGCCGGCACGATCGCGCGATCCCAACGCTCGGCGCAGAAGTTTTCGAGTGAGACGGTATTCATGGCGGACCTTTGCAGTGTGGTCGAGGTGCTTTTGCGTTGGTTCGCGGCGCGGAACCATTCAGTCTAGGCGTGGCGTTTCAGCGTGGTTCGGTGCGGGCTTTTCGCATGCGCCGTGCGGAATGCGGCGCGGCGCAAAAAATCGCGCCTTGCCAGTCAAACCCGAAAACTGTGCGCCGACGCCATCGGCCAGTACTGCCGGAACACGCTGTGCGGCAGCTCGCCAGACAACAACGAGCCCGGCGCAATGAAGGGCAGCAACGCGCCGAGCAATTTCACTTCATGCCCGGCGGTGCGCCGAACGATGTGCGCGGCGGTGATCGCGCCCGGATGGTCGAGCCCGGCGGCTTGCACCAACTCTTTCAGCGCCTTCAGCGTGCTTTGGTGGAAATGAAATACCCGGTCGGCTTTGGTCGGCACCACCAGCGCTTTTTGCCGCTGCGGGTCTTGCGTGCTGACGCCGGTCGGGCAGTTGCCGGTGTGGCAGGCCTGCGCCTGAATGCAGCCGAGCGCGAACATGAAACCGCGCGCCGAGTTGCACCAATCGGCACCCAACGCCAGGTTGCGCGCGATGTCGAATGCGCTGATTACTTTGCCCGCACAGCCAATCTTGATGCGGTGCCGCAGGTTTAAGCCGACCAGCGTGTTGTGCACCAGCAGCAGGCCTTCTTGCAATGGCGCGCCGACGTGGTCGGTGAATTCGAGTGGTGCGGCACCGGTGCCACCTTCACCGCCATCGACCACGATGAAGTCGGGCGGGATGCCGGTTTCGAGCATGGCCTTGGCGATGGCAAACCACTCCCACGGGTGACCGATGCACAGCTTGAAGCCGGCCGGCTTGCCGAGCGACAAGGCACGCAGGCGGTCGATGAAATGCAGCATTTCGATCGGCGTCGAAAACGCGCTGTGGCTGGCCGGGCTGACGCAATCGACCCACGGTTGAACGCCACGCGCTTCTGCGATCTCAACGGTGACTTTCGCCCCCGGCAGCACGCCGCCGTGGCCGGGTTTCGCGCCTTGGCTCAGCTTCACCTCGATCATCTTGACCTGCGGCTGCAACGCGTTGTGGGTGAACAGCTCGGCGTTGAAGCTGCCGTCGGCATGGCGGCAGCCGAAGTAGCCGGAGCCGATTTCCCAAATCAAATCGCCACCGCCGGCGGGATCGGTGCCGCGGTGATGGCGGCTGATCGAGCCTTCGCCGGTGTCGTGCGCAAAGCCGCCCCGTTTGGCACCGGCGTTCAATGCCAGGATCGCATGTGCCGACAGCGCACCGAAGCTCATCGCCGAGATGTTGAATACGCTGGCGCTGTAGGGCTGCGTGCACGGCGTGCCAGCCGGTGCCAGGTGTTTAGGAGTTGTCGCATCGATGCTGCCGGCACCGCCGATCACGACGCGAAAGTCGTGCGTGGGCAGGCTGGTCGGTTGCACCGAATGGTTGATCCACTCGTAGCCCGCCGCGCCCACATCCATTTGCGTGCCGAACGGCCGCTTGTCGGGCTCACCCTTGGCGCGTTGGTACACCAGCGAGCGTTGTTGGCGTGAAAACGGCGCGGCGTCGTTGTCGCCCTCGATGAAATATTGGCGTATTTCCGGTCGTATGAATTCCAGCAAGAAGCGCAGGTGGCCGACCACCGGATAGTTGCGCAGCACCGCGTGCCTGGTCTGCAGCACGTCGCGCACGCCCAGCAGCACCAGCGCCAGCCACACCAGCGGCACCAGCCACGCCCAACCGGTGGCCGGCGCAGCCGCCAGCCAACGCGAGGCGCTTGCGGCCAGCGCCACCGCGCACGTAAACCACACCGCATAACGCAGCGGAAACAGGTCGTTCAACTTACTGAGCCAGGCGAGCATCGGGCTTCCTCAACGCGTTGGGCGGGCCGATCGGCCTGCGCCACCAACAGCCATCGTAGCGGCCGTGCACAGCGTCACATACGCCGCCCATGCAGCGCAGACCCGCTGGATATACTGATCGCAGCGCTGATTTGCTCCGGCTTGCGGGCGCTCTACAAACTCCGCTAAACACAGGACCGAACCCTCCGTTCATGGCATTGCCAGATCCCGTTATTTCGCAGTCGATGTCGTTCGCGCAGCCGCTGGCATTGCGCAGCGGCGCGCTGCTGCGCGACTACACCCTGGCCTTCGAGACGCATGGCACCTTGAACGCCGCGCGCAGCAATGCGGTATTGGTATGCCATGCGCTGAATGCCAGCCACCATGTGGCCGGCTGCTTGGCCGACGACCCGAAATCGATCGGTTGGTGGGACAACCTGATCGGCCCCGGCAAGCCGCTCGACACCGATCGATTCTTCGTCATCGGCGTCAACAACCCCGGCTCCTGCTTTGGCTCCACCGGCCCGACGCACACCAACCCGGCGACCCAGCAACCCTACGGTGCCGACTTCCCGGTGGTCACGGTCGAAGACTGGGTCGATGCCCAAGCGCGGCTGTGCGATGCGTTGGGAATCGACCAATTGGCTGCAGTGATCGGTGGCAGCTTGGGCGGCATGCAGGCGCTCGACTGGTCGATCCGGTATCCGGCGCGGCTGCGCCATTGCATTGCCATCGCCACGGCACCCAACCTGTCGGCGCAAAACATTGCGTTCAATGAAGTGGCGCGCCGCGCCATCGTCACCGACCCCGATTTTCACGGCGGCCACTACCAAGCGCACGGCAGCGTACCGAAACGCGGCTTGCGGGTGGCGCGAATGATCGGCCACATCACCTATTTGAGCGACGACACGATGGAAGCCAAATTCGGCCGCAAGCTGCGCGCTGCGGTGTCGGCTGTCGCCGACGTGCCGGTCGACCTGGCCGCATCGGCTGTGGCAGCCACCGACGCGCCGCGCTACACCACGCAAGACATCGAGTTCGAAATCGAAAGCTACCTGCGTTACCAGGGCGACAAGTTCAGCGAGTACTTCGACGCCAACAGCTACCTGTTGATCACCCGCGTGCTCGACTACTTCGACCCGGCACGCGCGCACGGCGGCGATTTGTCAAAAGCATTTGCGCGCACGAAAGCGCAGTTCCAGTTGATCAGCTTTACCACCGACTGGCGCTTCGCACCCGCACGCACCCGCGAGATCGTCAAGGCGCTGCTCGACAACCGGCTCGACGTCAGCTACGCCGAAATTGATGCGCCGCACGGACACGATGCGTTTTTGCTCGACGACGCGCGCTACCACGGCGTGTTGCGCGCACGCTTCGAGCGCATCGCGCGCGAGGTCGACACACCGCGCAACATCACGCCATGAGCTCCGCTAAAAACCTGGCACTGATCGCCGGCCTGGTGCCCGCAGGTTCACGCGTGCTTGACCTCGGTTGCGGCTCGGGTGAGACGCTGGCCTACCTGCGTGACCAGCAGCGGTGCAGCGGCTACGGCGTTGAAATCGCCGACGCCAACGTACTGGCCTGTGAGCAACGCGGTGTCAATGTGCTGCAGCTCAACTTGGAAGACGGCCTGGCCATCTTCGACGACCAGAGCTTCGATGTGGTGCTGCAAATCGACACGCTGCAGCACCTGCGCAATACCGAACGCATGTTGATGGAAACCGCCCGCGTGGGACGCATAGGCATCGTCAGCTTCCCGAACTTTGCGCACTGGCCGCACCGACTCAGCGTGCTGAGTGGGCACATGCCAATCACCAAAGCGTTGCCGTACCAGTGGTACGACACACCCAACATCCGCGTCAGCACCTACGCCGATTTCGCACTGCTTGCCGAGCGATGTGGTTTGCGGGTGCTGGACGCATTCGGCATTCAGGATGGGGCACCAGTGCGAAGGTGGCCGAATTTGATGGCGTCAGTCGCCGTGTTCAAGTTTGAGCGGGCCTAGGTTGCCTGGACTTGGGTTCGTCAGGCGGTGTGTTTCGGTGTGTTTCGGTGTGATTTGTTTGTTGGTCAGACCGCGCCGGGTTCCGCCCCGGCAGGCGGGTAACTTTTATTTGCTGGTCCAAATAAACGTCACCAAAACAAACGACCTG
>JAYUGJ010000089.1:0-38313 GCA_043738425.1 Burkholderiales bacterium | reverse complement strand
CGCCTGGATGACGGTGATCGGCGTGCCTTCGAGCGTGCGGCAGCCCTTGTCCCTGGCCTCCTTCGCAGACAGCGCGTCGGTGTACAGCACGGGGTTGCCGGGACAGCGGTACACCGGTGCACCCGCCGCCAAAGCTTGCGCTTGCGCTGGGGCCGGAACCGACCACGCCGATCCAGCCACCGCCACCAGCACCCCCATCGAACCTGCGACCAGACACTTCATGCACACACTCCCGATCGGACCAAGACACGCCGGCCACCGCATGCCGACGTGAGCGCGACACTTCAACGCAGGCTTCGATTGTCGCGCATGCCCCCGGGTTCCGATGCAACGAAAAAGGGACGGCAAAGCCGTCCCTTCAGTCGGATTAAAGATGCCTCAGAGGGTGTAGTACATGTCGAACTCGACCGGGTGGGTGGCCATGCGGAAGCGGGTCACTTCCTGCATCTTGAGATCGATGTACGCGTCGATGTACGAGTCGGTAAACACACCGCCTTTGGTCAAAAACGCGCGGTCTTTGTCGAGGTACTCAAGCGCCTGGTCCAGGCTGTGGCACACCGTGGGGATCAGCTTGTCCTCTTCCGGTGGCAGGTGGTACAGGTCCTTCGATGCGGCTTCGCCGGGATGGATTTTGTTTTCCACGCCATCCAGGCCGGCCATCAGCAACGCAGCAAAACCGAGGTATGGATTCATCAGCGGATCAGGGAAACGCGCCTCGATGCGGCGTCCTTTCGGGTTGGCCACATAAGGAATACGGATCGACGCCGAGCGGTTTTTTGCTGAATAGGCCAATTTCACCGGTGCCTCAAAACCGGGCACCAAACGTTTGTAGCTGTTGGTGCCTGGGTTGGTGATCGCGTTCAGTGCACGTGCATGTTTGATGATGCCGCCGATGTAGAACAGTGCGAATTCCGACAAACCGGCGTAGCCATCGCCTGCGAACAGGTTCTTGCCGTCTTTGAACACCGACTGGTGCACGTGCATGCCCGAGCCGTTGTCGCCAACGATGGGCTTGGGCATGAAGGTGGCGGTTTTGCCGTATGAATGCGCGACGTTTTGAATCACGTACTTCTGCAGCTGAACCCAGTCTGCGCGCTGCAGCAGCGTGCTGAAGCGGGTACCAATTTCCATTTGGCCGGCGTTCGCGACTTCGTGGTGATGCACTTCGACCGGCACGCCGAGCGCTTCGAGAACCAGGCACATCTCGGAGCGCATGTCTTGGAAGCTATCGACCGGCGGCACGGGGAAGTAGCCGCCCTTGACGGTTGGGCGGTGTCCGGAATTGCCGTGCTCGTATTCGCGACCGGTGTTCCACGCACCTTCTTCCGAATCAATTTTCGAGAAGCAGCCCGACATGTCGTTGCCCCAACGCACGCTGTCGAACACAAAGAATTCAGGCTCGGGACCGAAATAGGCGGTGTCTCCCAGGCCCGAGGCTTTCATGTACGCCTCGGCGCGTTTCGCGAGCGACCGTGGATCACGTTCATACGGCTTTCCGTCGGCAGGATCGATAACGTCGCAGGTCAAGATCATCGTCGGCTCTTCGAAGAACGGATCGATGTTGGCGGTGTTGGCATCAGGCATCAGTTGCATGTCGGATGCTTCGATGCCCTTCCAACCAGCAATCGACGAGCCGTCGAACGCATGGCCCGAGACAAACTTGTCTTCGTTGAAATGGGACACGGGCACGGTGACGTGCTGTTCTTTGCCGCGGGTGTCGGTGAATCGGAAGTCGACAAACTTGACTTCGTTTTCTTTCACCATCTGCATCACGTCGGCGACGGTCTTGGCCATCAGGATCTCCTAGCGGGAAGCTATTGGGGTAGGCATTAAAAAAGGAATTGACGCGGTGCAAATGTCACGCCACACCGCCTCAAAAAGCGCACGAAAATGTAGCAGAAAGCATGCCGACGTCGGATGTGATCGAGGGCAGTTCCTGCTCGCCCACGGTGCGTCGCAATGCCTGCGGTTGGTGCGCTCAGCGACTTGTCAACGCACCAACTCGGGGCCTAGCGTCGCGCCCTGTTCATGCAGCCCGCGCAACAACGCCTGATACGCCGTGCCGACGTGCACGCCATCGCCTTTCACGCCCAGTTCGATGTGGCCGCCCCACAGCGGATGATCGACGCTGGGCAAGCTGAACACCTTGATCGACGGATGCTCGGTTTCGATGCGCTCCATCAGTGGCGTGAGCACCGCCTCCATGGTGCCCATCACGATGACCGATTGTTCGCGCTGGCCGTGTGCGCGGTGCAAGTGCGTGCAGTGGGTGTCGAGCGCCCACTCGATCATCGGCCAGGCCATGACCGGGAACCCAGGCACGAAAAACACCGCACTGGTCAGCGCGGCACCGGTTTGGGTAGACACACCAGTCGCGACTGCGGGATCGGCGCTGGCCACCCGCCGCACAAAGAAGCCCGCAATCTTGTTGTACGGATTCGGAATAATTTCCGCGCCCAACGGGAACATGCCCATGTTCAGGCGCTGCAAGTTGTCGGCCCGTTCCGGGTCGAACGCGACGCCTTGTTCGGCGGCCATGTCGCGCAATCGCTCGTGGATCGAGTCGCGCGCGACAGGATGCAACTGCAACGGAACCTGCAGCGCGTGCGCCGCGCATTGCCGGGTGTGGTCATCGGGCGTGGCACCAATGCCGCCACAAGAAAAAACGATGTCGCCGCTGGCGAATGCATCGACGAGGTCTGCGGTGATGCGCTGCGGGTCATCGCCCACGTAGCGCACCCAACTGAGCGCCAATCCGCGTGCCGCCAGCAACTCAATCACTTTGGGTACGTGCTTGTCGGCGCGCTTGCCCGACAAGATTTCGTCACCGACGATCAATAAGCCAAATGCCATTGCGCGCTACCTAAACAGACGGCGGCATGGTCGGCGCGGTGACGACCGCATCCGTGCCCCGCGCAGCTCCAGCAACCATTGGGGTCGCGGTCGCAGTGGCGGCCATGCTGGCGTTTGCCGATTTGGCGTTTGTCGATTCGGCTGCCCGCTCAGCGCGCAACAGCTGCAACGCGCTCAAGGCGTAGTGCGAAAACCAGAGCGCTGAAAACGCGAACACCAATGTGTAGATCCACACCGCGATCGGCACCAACAGCGGCGCGAGCGTCAGAAACAACACACCCGAGGCCCACACCAGCGAAGGCGCAGCGCCCAGGTAACCGGTCAGCACGCCCATGCCCAGCAACGCGTTGCGATGGCGTTTGACCAACGTCTGCCGTTCCTCTTTGCTGGCGTGCTCAGCCAACACGTCGTAGGTCATGACCTTGTAGGTCAACCAACCCCAAATCAGCGGCGGCAGAATCAAAATCAACGGCGGCACGAACCACAGCGGCACCGTGGCCACCAACGCCGCCAATGCCAGCACGGTGGCCCCGGTGGAAGCAGCCACGCCGGCGATGAGTGAGCCGCCATGGCGGCGCTCGAGCAGCGGAAAGCGGCGGTTGGCCACCAGATTCAGCATCGACGGCGTCATCAACACCGCCACCAACAGCAGCGACACCACCACGATCAACGGCGTGGCCATCAGCACCACCACCAACGGTGCCAGCGTGGTTTTCAACCCCGCGACGCCGAATCCCTCGACCCAATTCAGCAGCCGCGACATCCATTCGTACGATTCGAAACCCGCACGAACCCAGGTGACTGCGCGCTGCCAAAAAAAGTACCACAGCGCCCCGCCCAATGCGGCCATCACGACCAGCGGCAACAGCGACAGCGCGATCACGCGCGGATGCAAGCAGTAGGCAACCGCGCGCCAAAACGAATCAACCAGTAATTTCATGCGGCGCAGGATACGCGAGCAAAAACAACGCGCACCGCGGCCAGCCACTGCACGGCCAACCGCTGCCGGCGCCCTTTGCGCCTATTCATCGTCGCCACCAAAAATGCCGCCGAGCAAACCACCACCGACCACCCCGCCGAGCAACGACCCTTCTTCGCGGGAACCACCGCGCTGTGGCGCTGCGGCGAACACGCGTGAGGCCAATCGTGAAAACGGCAGGCTCTGCAGCCACACCGTTCCGGGCCCGGTGACCTTGGCTAAAAATAAACCCTCGCCGCCGAACAACGCGGTTTTGACCTTGCCCACATACTGAATTTCGAACGCCACGTTTGGCGTGAACGCCACCACGCAACCGGTGTCGATGAGCAGCGTTTGGCCAACCTGCAATTCGCGCTTTACCACCGTGCCACCGGCATGCACGAACGCCAGGCCATCGCCTTCCAGTTTTTGCATGATGAAACCTTCACCGCCGAAAAAACCGACCGACAACTTCTGCTGAAGAAAGATACCCAGCGACACGCCCTTTGCCGCGCACAAAAACGCGTCTTTCTGACAAATCAACATGCCGCCCAACTGGCGCAAGTCCATCGGCAAGATCTTGCCGGGGTTCGGCGCAGAAAACGCGACCCGCAACTTGCGGTTGCCTTGGTTGGTGTACACCGTGGTGAACAGCGACTCGCCTGTCACCAGGCGTTTTCCGGCACCCAACAACTTGCCGAACAAGCCGCCGCCCGTGTTCGCCGAACCGTCGCCGAACACGGTGTCCATGGCGATGCCCGCATCCATGAACATCATGCTGCCCGCCTCGCCCACGGCCGCCTCCCCCGGGTCGAGCTCGATCTCGACAAACTGCATTTCCGAACCTTTGATCTCGAAATCGACGACGTCCATTGCCATGCCACCTGCTCCTGTTTGAATTACTCCGCGAAATGTTATCGCCACCGCTGCCGTGACATAGCCGCTGACCGTGGATCCATCCGACAAAATAAGCGGCAAATGAACCCATTCGAATTTGCCCCCGGACTCACCATCCGCCGCTTCACGCCACCGCTGCGCCTGCGCGACTTCAAGTTGATTGCGTTCGATATGGATTCGACGCTGATCAACATCGAATGCATTGACGAAATCGCCGATGCGGCAGGCCTCAAAGCCGAGGTGTCCGCGATCACTGAAGCCGCCATGCGCGGCGAAATCTCTGACTACAAAGACAGCTTGCGCCGCCGCGTGGCGTTGCTGCGCGGCGTCACCGTTGCCCACCTGGAGCAGGTCTACACCGAGCGGCTGCGTTTGAATCCCGGGGCCGACACGCTAGCGCGCGCATGCCGCGATGCCGGCATGAAGCTGCTGCTGGTGTCGGGCGGCTTCACGTTTTTCACCGACCGCATACGCGATCTGCTCGAGATTGATTTCACTCGCTCCAACCTGCTCGAGATCGAATCGGGTCCCAACTGCGGGCAGCTCACCGGTCGCATGGTCGACCAGCCGTGGGGCGACATTTGTGATGGCGAGGAAAAACGCCGCATGTTGCTGGCAACCTGCGCTGATTTAGGTATCGATGCATCACAAACGATTGCGATGGGCGATGGCGCAAACGACTTGCCGATGATGGGTGCGGCTGGCTTGTCGGTGGCCTATCACGCAAAGCCGCGGGTGCGTGAACAAGCGATGCTCGCCATCGACAGCGGCGGTTTGGATCGCCTGCTGGAAGTGGTTTTGCCATGATTTGATGCCGCGTGCAGCCGCCGCGGTCGGATGCAGTTTTCAGCCGCGCAGATCCGACACCCTGTCGACAATGGCTGCATACAAGTCCCGCGTCGACGCGATCGCCGCGTCGTGCACCTGCTGCGCGCTCAGTACCAACCCGTTTGCGCCCTGCAGTGCGCGTGTTGCGGTGGCGCTGGCCACCACGGTGGGCGCATAACCCAGGTTGAAACCGCCATGCGCAGTCGAGTTGATGCACATGTGCGTCATGAAACCGGCCAGCATGATTTTTTGTATGCCGAGCGCTTTGAGTTGCGCGTCGAGATCGGTCTGAACAAACGAATTGGGGTAGTTTTTGGTGATGACCGTCTCGCCCGCTATCGGTGCTACCTCCGCAGAAATAGCGCCGATATCCGCGTGCACGTCGTACGGCGTGCCCGCACCGGCATCGTGTTGAATGTGAAACACCGGCACTTTCAAATCACGTGCCATGGCTAGTAATTTGACCGCTTCGGCTATGGCTTGTTCGACCCCGGTCAACCGCATCACGCCACGGCGGTAGGTGTTTTGCAAGTCGATCATCAGCAGCGCTGAGTCGCGTAATTCGCCAGGCGTTTGGCCAAGGCCAACAATGTCTCTGAGTGCGGTCGATGCAGTGGTCATTTGTGTCTTCCGGTTCCAGGTGCAGTAGGCATCACCACGATGCCGTCTTCATCGCTAAGCAACCATTCTCCAGGCCGAATGACCACGCCAAAGATGTGCAGTGGTTCATCACGCAGGCCCAGATTTTTGCGGTCGGTGGGGAGCGGCATCAACGCCAGTGCGCAGATGCCCACGTCGGTTGCCTCCAGCTCAGCGCGGTCGCGCACGCAGCCGTTCACCACCACACCGGCCCAGCCGTTCTTTGATGCGGCTGCGGCGATGTTGCCGCCAATCAACGCGCGGCCTAATGAGCCGCCGCCATCGACCACCAACACCCTGCCGGCACCCGGCGACTCCAGCGCAGCTTTGACTACGCTGTTGTCCTCGAAGCACTTGACCGTGCTGATCAACCCCGCAAAGTACCTGCGCCCACCGAAGTGCGTGAACACCGGTGGCAACACGCGAAACGCACCGCTCGAGTCGTTCTTGTGCGCATCACACAAATCGCAGGTACGCAGCTGGGTTGTCGGTGGAATGTGGGCAGCGTTCATCGCGGGGCACTTGGTTTTGGAGAACCACCACTTTGCCACGCCGAATTCAGCACCGCTGCCAACTGTTGCGCAGCATCTTCTGGGTTTGAAGATGTCAAACGATGGGTCGTGCGATCCACTGCGGCACTATTTGTCGGCCCGATACAAGCCGGCCGGCGAAACAACTCAGCGTACCGCTGCATGCAACGGAGCCGCCGGCGTCGCGGCGCACCGCTATCGACTTGTTGATTGGCATGTCGCTAGGCCGCGAGCAAGAGCCGACGCTAGTTTTGGGTTTCGACGCCACTGCGCAGCGGCTGATTACCGGTTTCACGTTGCCGGATCCGCTCAAGCAGTTCCATTGGACTGCCCGCGGCGCGGATGGCCGGGCCGCGGACGCTGGCGAATTGGCGGGCCGAGCGGGCCCCGGTCGGACTTCGGTCGGATACCTGCGGTGCAAGGAAGTGCCGAGCAGGTCACGCGCAGCAGCGTGCTGCAGACGCGAGGAGATTCAGAAGCGACGGATTCGCTGTAGAAAAAAAGCGAGTCGTAAGAACGAACAGGCCGGAGCCAAGACCGTTCGCTTAGCCGTTCGCTCTGTGCATGTCGAACGCCTCAGCCCTAACGGATTTGGCAGTTAAACGAACAACATTGAGACCTGACCCCGTATTTCCCCGTCGTATTGACGCGCCTGACCTTTGAACCTGGACAGGCTGCGAATCGGGTCGCCAAACAACAGGTTGCGTGCTTTGCATGACTGATTCATTCACGAACTGCAAATCGATTGGTGCAAGACTTTTTATTCGGGGTCACCGAGAAAGTTAAACGCCACAGGATGCGTGGGATGGACGCGTCTTGCGGATAAAAAAGCTCGAAGCAAAAAAGCCAGCCGGGCTCGTCGTGAAACAGCAGCACACGCATGAAACCAAAGCGGATTTCTGACCGAGAGCGTTGCTCGACACTCCGCCACATTCGAACTGGCGGCGAAACTTTGGATGCTGGTTGTCCAGGGAGCGTCTGAAACAGCCATGGTTTTCCATTGCCAGTGTGCAACCGTACCTGCGGGAAAAACAACGACGCACCCATTGCGCTTCCATGCACGGCGGATCTTCAGCAGAGCACGATAACCGCCAGCATCGTGCAAATCTATTTTCTTGATGGGGATCACATATTCTCCCAATACAGGAATATTGCTTAGCAGATCGTTTGCCACGATCGATACATCGCTTCGTCGGCTTAGCAAGGCACAAAGTAGCACCGCGCCATCCAGGATCCCAGTCGGGTGATTGGCGGTAACTAAAAGTGCGCCCTTTTCTGGAATACATCGCGCCGCCTCTTTGACACAATCAATTCGCAGTCCGCGGTCGATGATTACTCGATCAACGCATGCAGCTAATCCGTCAATAGTGGGTAACTCGCGGCAATATACCTCTGCAGCGCGGAGACCCAGCAGTTTTGATTTCAATTCCGAAACGCCGAACTGAGCTGTGAAATCCAGCGCGTTTGTCAAGCCAGCTGCGATGTTTCGCTCAGGATCCATGGCTTGCCAAATATTTTTGTGCTGTGTGAGGGGCAGGTTCCCGGTAAAGGGGATAGTGACCATTCAAGGTCTTCTCCCATTCCGGAACCTTGAAGAAAACTTGGCCGCCCATGGCCTCCTGCACAGTCGACCGCAGCGGCACAACAACATGTTGCGCTTGTGGGTGACCTTGTGAAACCAAGCTGGATCGCTGCGCAAGAAGTCGTTTTGCGCCGCGCTCGCCCATCCTCCAATAGCTCAGCGTCTCCCCTTCCAGGCCCGGCGCGATCGCTTTCACCACTTTGGGCCCGTCGCTGTCACTCGGCGACCCGTCAAAGAAATAAATTGGAATGTTTTGTACCGTCAATCGATTGACAAGATCTTTCAAACGATTAGTCGGATTCAAAACAAGGTGGTCATCGGCGTTTGGTAACGACGAAAACTTGACAGTTTGGCGTGACGAAAACACGGTGTCAGCCAGCAGAGTTCTCAACTCTGCTGGCGTCTTTAATAGCCACCCCACCATTTCCATCAGCGCCTTTGGCTCTTCGAGATAAAACTGTGCTAGTTCGAGATGAGTTTCCAAGTATTGAGTTGGTGCCAATGCCCTGACATTTTGGATTGGCCCATGCATAAAGGTTTTCCTGCTCCGCGACGCGACGAACTCGTGCAAAGCCTTGCGTAGCGCGCGTTCCCGATTTGGATGGACAGCCTCTCCGCACGCTGTAATGATTAACGGGAATGTTTCGGAGGCGTATTTGCCGTCGTCTTGCTCAGCAATGACATAAAGGTTGATCAGCCCAAACTCAATCGAGGCAAGTTTGACTCGGACATTTAGACCTTGATTTTTAAGCTGAGAAAGTGTTGCGATGATTTCCTTGCTTTCGATCAGATCCAGCTCAATGTCGATTCCCTGATCCATGGCGCGAAATGCGGTGCAGTTGCCATCGCGTTGGAGAAGCTCCAGCACACCGTGAGACAGCGCCTGATCGAGGCTCAACCCTGCACCAAGACCACAAGTAATAGCGGGAAACAGTTTTGCCGGCAATTTACTGCTTTGCAATTCGACGGTAGTTGAGTATGTGTCGTAGCTAAATCCGCTATATGCAACGGACTCGCGTGGTGCCCAGCAGCGAACCCCATCATTGAATCTTGTTACTGCAACCCATCGCAGCGGCAGTTTGTCGTGGTACGCATAACCTGCTGACAGGCAAAGCTGGAGGGGGTCAATTACGTGGTCCAGGCCAAAATGGTTCACCATCTCGCTGAAGCTGATTGATTCACACGCCGGGGACATCTTGAGCGCATTATGGACATGAAATGTCTCCGACATTTCTCCCAACGCTCCGACAAGCGCCTCAACAGAAGAATTTCCGTATCCAACCCCATTATTTAAAAATCCGGTATCCTCTTGCAACGAAGCTATACAAACAGGAATTCCGAGACGGTCTAAGCTGGAAATATCGAAAGTTTGTAGCCCATAATTTGGCAGAAAGCGACGGTAAATATTAACAGCGTTGTTCAGTTGGGCACAGTCAATATTCATTGATGCTACACGCTTAGAAGTTTTTGAAATCGGTTAAAAATGGCGACGCGCTGGCAGCCGGTTTTTTTGGCGAGGGCAAGCGTCTCAATGTGGTTCTTCGAGTTGGCCTCAAATCGTATAAATTCGGCCCCGATTTTCTCGCCGTGTTTCACGCATTCGGAAATCAGCACCGCGTTGACCCATTTTCGACGGAATTCCGGAAGCACATAACGGATCGGAATGTCATATAAACGTGCATCAGGAGTGGTCGCAACGAGCAACACGCCGACGATCTTATTTCCGTACCAAGCTAACTGGCTGTACGCCATCGAAATCGGCTTCAACGAGCCAATTTGTATGCCGTTGTCAAACTCGAAATCATCCATCATGAATGAATCGTTAAGTAAGGCCCGAGCAATTTGAATACCTTCGTTCAAACTTGACACTCGGGCTTCTGCAGGAATCGCATATTTTTTCCAAAGTAGCGATTCCATCCGCCGAATCCGAGAGGCGAAGGCGTTAAATGGCCCGGTAAAGAGCCAAGATTCATCAACTATGCTGAATCCATGATCTTGAAACGTAGTCAACGCATCGAGCCAATCGGGATCAATTCTATCTTGCGTACTCAACACACTGCAACCGAATTGTCGCGCTGTTTTTTCCGCCGCTGACAAACAAAATGCCAGATCTTCTTTCGTACTTAAATCGCCACGCAACACGAATCGGGCTTCGAGCGGAGTGTAACGACGAACAACCGCACCAATGGACCGATTGTGTCTGGTCGTATATCTCAAAAAAATGGTGCTTTCATCCGGCGGGAATGCCACATCCCACGGCTGATTAGTTTCAAACAACGCTTGCACAGGGATATCTTTGTCTGCCACCATCACTCCGTTAAATTACTTGCTTTTGAAGCGAAAAATACTTTCGCACTCAAAAGTTCAATTAGTTGCGTTGCATTTTTAAAGGAATATGGTTATTATCGGTATTAGCCATTTTGGCGCCGGACGTAATTATCTGCTCGTAGAGCACCAATATTGTGCATCTGCGCAATCAGGTGCGGCCCAGCTTGGTTTTGCACGGGCCGACATCGCTTGTCGGTCAATTTTGACGAACACCGAAAACAAGAGTGGCAAGGATAGGTTTTTCGAACACCCTTTTCCCGCGCTCGCAGCACCGCGAACGCGACAGAACACTTCTCTCGCCGCTTGTAAGTCGGTTTTTAAAGGGGGCTGAGAACAGTTGAGCGTAAAAACCGCCGTTCCACATCACGGGTATCTCGCGCTATTTGAGGGTTATCGCTTCAGCGCCAGGTCCGTTCCGCGATCGCGCAACCGCGCAGTCGCAGCCGATTAAAGAGGCCCGAAGTGCTGAGCAGCCGAAATAGTCACGGTTCGGCAGTCTCAGGCCACTTACAGTGCTTTGCCACAGGCTTGTGCCCGAGGCGGTGCACACCCCTGCAAACGCAGGGGTGTGGGGTTGAACCTAGCGGCGCACTGCGACCCGCATGAACATCGGCTGCGCAGCTTCCCGGCCAATCGCCGACATACACAAATTGGGCCATATCACCTGCCATCGGCTGACAACGTCTCGCCTCGCGCGACGTTGGCTTGGCTGCGCGCTGCCCTGCCCGATCCGTCACGCCGAGCGCGCACGCAGCACGCAGCACGCAGCATGTCCGGGTCGACCGCGACGCCCACTGCGGTCAGGCACGTGAGACGCAACCCGTCACGCGTGTGAAGCCGATGCGGGCGGATCGAGCGACGCGACTGCATCGGCCGAGCTTGCCGTTAACCGTGAAACGTGCAAGACCTGCCCCCACATCTCCGTTGCCGAAGACGGGGGGTTGTCCGATTGCGCATGCGCCAGTGCGTCTTGGTAGTCGGTGCGCGAGGCCACCAAGGCGGCCTCGCGGGTTTGCAGCCAAGCGGCTTCGACGGCGCGCTCATCGGGGCGGAGGCAGCAGCGGCGGCCGTGCCCGTTACTGCGTCTGCCTAGGCTGGACGAGGCTCCAAGCCAGTGATGCGAGGTCGCTCCCAGTCTTTCAACTTCGACGACACCGCGCCGCCCTCTTCCGACCACACCAAACGGAAGCTGAAGCCGGTGAGGCCGTGCTGGTGAACGAGATCGACAAAATCTTGCGTGACGAGGTTGGGCGTGCCCAGGCACTGCGGCACTTGAAACAGCAGCTCGCCAATCAGTTTCTCGGGTTTGAACGTAAAACTATCAATGTCCATTACGCGCCCGTCGCGAAATCGCGCGATCTCCGAACGCGGCTCATCAAGCGCGTCAGCGGTATGGGTCACATTGAACAGCCAGTACGGAGCCTCGTCGCATTCAAGCGCGAGCCATTGGCCAAGATCATCGATGAGTGGCCCTAATAGTTGTTTTGCACGTGCGCTGAAACACGGCTCAGGGCGGTAACCTAAATTGGAAAAATCAGCCAACACCGCCTTTGATCCGCGGGGGCTTGACTCCGTATTCCTGTCAATGCGAATGCGCGGCTGTGAATCAAAGAACGCGCGCTTACCAAAGCTGTCCGGGGTAACTGGCCCCGCCACGGTAGAAAACCAAACCCACTTGCCGCCGGAGCTTGAATCTAGTTCGTAAATTTTCATGGCCCGGCTCCTTATGGCGTTGGACGGGCTCGAACACCCGGAAAGTTGCCGCTTTTTAAGCGTGATCCAATTCTCTGCATGGCGTCAATTGCATCTTCTTTGGTCGTAACCCTGTCGAAAGCACGCTGTACGGCTTTGTTGTACTCATCATTGTTCAACGTCCGGTGATACGCCTCAGTGGCGTCTCTCGATGCATCAGGCCCAGGCAACCAAACACCGTTCGCTGCGTCATTCAGTTTGATGCCAAGCAGCTCCAGCTTGGCGCGCAACTCATTCATCTCCGTGCCGCCCGCCCGACTCGGCACGATGTGATGCGCCTCGTACCCATCCGCAGGTTTGCTGGTGCCACCGGCTCGCAGATTGTCCCCAAGGGCTTCTGAGTTTCGCTTGTCAAAAATGAAGTCCTGCCAACTCTGCGTGTCCACCGGCGTGGTCGTGGTCGTCGGCCCGCTCGGCGCTTGCCCTTCATACCCCGGCACTGCGGGTGGCTGGTCGCGTGGGTCGGGTGTGGGGTTGACCAGTGGCGGGGTTTGTCTCGGGTCGGCGGGGTTGCTCAGCGGCGCGCCGATGCGCTGGCGTTCGGCGTCGCTGAGCATGTCGCGGCCTTGCACCTGGTCTAGCCGCACTTCGCCTGGCCGGTCCAGCCAGCGGCCGTCGGCGCTTTGGTATTGCACGTGGCCGAACAGGTCGCCCGGCGCGACGCGGAAGCGTTCGCCGTTGGCCAGCGGCACGAATCGCTGTTGCACGTTGGTGGGCGTGAACAGTGCGAGCAGCGCGGTCGCTGGCAGCGTGGCGAGTTGGCCCAGGGCTGCGACTGCGCGTGCAACGGCACCGGCCGCTTCGGCACCGCTGAGTGCTTCGCCGACCTGGGTGACCACCAGCGTGGTGCCTGCGCGGGTGGCCAGGGTGGCGGCGTTGCCTTGGGTGGCGATGCCGTTGCCTTGCGCATCGGTGGATAGGTTGCGCGGGGTCGCGCTGCCATTGACGTTGCCCGTCACGACGACGCGCGGCAGTTGGATCACGATGCCGGAGCTGCCGGTGGGGTTGAACGCGGCCACGACCCGGTCTACATAGTCGGCTACGACGCGGAAGTACAGCCGGCCGGCGTCGTCGGTGTAGGCGGTGACGCGGGCCCCGGCGGGCAGCAGCGTGGGGTCGCGCAACGTAGGCTGCGCGCCGTCGATGGCGTGCAGTGCCCCGGTCGGTGCGCTGACGCCTTCGGCACTTGCGATAGTGCGGCCATCGGCTGCGGTCCACAGGGGCTCGCCTGCGGTGCTGGTGCTGGTGCTGTTGCTGGTGCTGCTCGGCGCAGCCACCACCACCGGGTCGCCTATCTGCCGAAACACTTCATCCAGATATGCCGCGGCAAACGCCTGGCCCGGCTCGCCGGGGCTGCCGGCGGCGCGGATGGCGCTGCCGAGCACGCGGGCGAATTGGCGGGCCGCGTTGGCTTCGGTCGGGCTGAGGCGCGCTGCGGTGTTGCCAGGCCCGGTGCTCGCCGCGCCGTTGATGCCATCGAGCAGGCCTTGCACGGTGACTTCGGCCAGGCCGGCGGCAAACCCGGCGAGCGCGGCGTCCTTGAGCTTGCCGCCCAGCAACACGCCGACTCCGCTTTGCACGGTGGTGCGCAGTGCGACTGCGCCTGCGGGGCCGAACCGGCTGAAGGTGCTGCTGAGTTGGCCGGCGAGTGCGGCGCTCAAGCCGCCGCTGAGCGCGCCTTGTAACAGGCCTTTGAAGCTGAGGTTGCCGCTGATGGCACCGCCCACTGCGCTGCTGGCGGCCCCGGCGATCGCACCGGAGACGATGCTGCCGGTCACCGTGAGTTGGTAGACCCGCAGGCCGGTGAGGGCGGCATCGACGGTGGTGGTGGTCATGCCCAGGCTGGTGGCCACCGCAGGGCCGAAGGTGCCGGCGCTGATGAAGCTGACGCCGGCGACGATGGCCAGGCCAGTGAGGTCTTCGACCCAGTCGCTCGATTCTTTGAAGTTGGTGCTGGCGGTGGACCAGCCTGCGTCGACGTCGAAGCCGACGGCGGCTTTGCTGATGAGGTGGTGCGATCGGTTGAGGTCGATGGCGATTTGGCCGTAGTTGTCCAGCCGCGCGCCGGGGCGTTGAATGACCACCCAGTTGGGGTTGTCGAAGTGCACGTCTTGGTCGAACGGGTAGGTGGGGCCGTGGTGGCTGGCGCCGTAAAAGCTGGCGAAGGCCTGGTTGGCCAGGCCGGGTTGGCTGATGTACCAGGCGGTGAAGGCGGGGTGGTCGAATTTGCCGTTGACCCAGCCGGGCGCGGTGTGGGGGTTGCGCTTGCCGCCGCGGGCGAGTTCGAGCGCGTCGGCGTATTGGGTGCGCACGGTCTCCATGGCGCTGGCCAGTCGGCTGAGGCGGTCGTAGCGGGTCGCACCGTGCAGGCGCACTTGTTCGAGTGCGAGGCCGCCGGTGGCCGGGGCCGGTGCGCGGCCGTAGGTGTCGGTGAGTTGGGCGACCAGCGGGTCGGCGAGGTACCAGTCGAGTTGCTGGAGCTGGGCTGCGTCGCCCATGGCGAGGCCGGCCGGTGGCGGCCCGGCGTTGATGGCGTGTTTGGCGTTGGTGACGACGTTCCACAGATCGGGGTACCGGCTGAATTCGGTGGCGGCCTGGGACGCGTCGACGCCGTACAGCTTGGCCAGCAGTTGCACTGCGGAGCCGGCTTGGCCCACGAGTTGGATCTGGTAGTTGGCCGCGCTGATGTTGGTTTGCCGGTGCGCGTTGTCGTAGCCGGTGCGCAGCGCCACCAGTGCGGCTTCGCGGTCGGTGAACCACTGGGCATCGAGGGCGCGTTCGCCGCGGTAGCCGCTGGGCGATCGGTAGGTGTCGGGTGCAGTGCCGGTGCCGGTGCCGGTGCCGGTGCCGGTGCCGGTGCTGGTGCTGCTGGAAGTGTTTGGGTTGGTGGTGGTGGTGGTGGTGGAGGTGGCGCTGGTGCTGGTGCTGGTGCTGCTGCTGGTGCTGGACCCGTCTGGCCTGGGCGCGGCGACTGGGTCGCGTGCGGGTTGCCGTGCCAGGGTGACGCGCCGATCTTCAACCACCGGCGAGGTGCCGCCGATGACGAAGTTGTAGGACACCGGTGCGGGTGCGGGAGCTGGTGATGGTGATGGTGCGGAGGTGGTGGTGTTGGTGCGTGAGGTGCCGCCGATGACGAACGGGTCGTAGCCGGGTTGGGCGGCTTGATTCGATGCGGAGGCAGGCGCGGCCTGTGGGGTCGTGCGTGAGGTGCCGCCGATGACGAATGGGTCGTAGGCGGGTGCGTCGTAGGCGGGTGCGTAGGCATATGCGGGTGCGGGTGCGGCTGCCGCCGCGGCCGACGGGGTACCGCGTGCGGTGCCGCCTATTACGAATGGGTCGTACGCCGCGGTCGATGCGGGTGCGGGTGCGGGTGCGGGTGGGTTTGCCGCCGGTGCGTACGCGGGTGCCGGTGCCACCGCTTGAACCGGTGCGGGTGCCGGCGCGGCCGACGCGGCCACTCGTGCGGTGCCGCCGATGACGAACGGGTCGTATGCCGCGGCGGGTGCGGGTGCGGGCGCTGCTGCCCTTGCCACCGTTGGAATCGCCACGGCTGGAATCGGTACAGGTACTGGGGTCGGCGCAGGGGTCGGCGCTGCTTGCGGGGCGACGCGCGCCACCGCGCTGATAGCAAATAAATCGATCGCAGGCGGTTGCGGTTGCGGTTGCGGTTGCGATTGCTGCTTCTGCCGCGACAGTTGCTGCTGCGCGAGCTGCCGCAGCGCAAGGTACTGCCATGGTGCAATGGACAGTTGCGGCGCGACCTGAGTCGCAGAGGTGGGTTGCGCGGGGGGTGCTGCTGGGGCAGGAGCCGGCACCGGTTCTTTGACGATGGCGGGGGGCAGGTCTTTAAGGCTGCTGGTCGACACGGGTACGCCGATGGCCCACAACGGCAGCATGCCGTGGGTCGGCACAACCGGTGGCGAGGCTGGCGCAGGTGGTGCCGGTGGTGCCGGTGGTGACGGTGGCGGTGCCAGCTCGGGTTGTGGTTGCCGCAGATTCCAGTAGGCCGAACGTGTGGTGTCGTTGTTGAGGTTCATGCGCGGGCTCCGACGGCGGTGGTGGCAGCCGACACCCCACGGGTTCAGCACAGCGCCAGTGTTGCCAGTGCGCGCGCGGCTGACCAGATGGGACCGTTCCTAGCTAGGAGCAGCCCTAGCTCGGGTTGACCCTAGGCGTGCACTGCGACCCGCATGAACATTGGCTTCGCAGCGCCCTGCCAATCGCCGACACACGCAAATCGGGCTTGATTCCGTGCGGTTTGCTGGCACCGCCGCGTTGCGCGCGACGTTGGCTCGGCTGCTCGCTGCCCTGCCCCGCCCTTCACACTGAACGTGCACGCAGCTCGCAGCTCGCAGCTCGCAGCTCGCAACACGCAACATGCAGCACGCAGCATGTCCGGGTCAACCGCGACACCCACCACGGTTGGACACCTGCGGCGTGCGCCGACACACGTGCCCAGCCAATCCAGGCGGGTCGAGCGACGCGGCGGCATCGGCCGAACTTCCAAAAACTCGTGAAACATCAAAGCCCTGACCGGATACGGTGCAGTTGAAATGTGATTCCACCCTGCCAAACCCATTCTGGCTGGGCTGTTCGACAGGCCCGTATGGAACATGACCAAGGACTCAGAACGATCGGCTGGGCGAACGGTCTTGAGACCTGACCCCCTGATAACAGGCGCATACTTTCCGGTCTTGTCTGTAACGGAAGGCGGGCTATGAACAACGAATCGTTTGATGCGATCGTCGTGGGTGCCGGACAAGCCGGCCCGGCCATCGCCGCTCGCTGCAGCAAGGAAGGCTTGCGCACCGCCGTTATCGAACGCGGCGACTTTGGCGGCACCTGCGTGAACGTCGGCTGTATTCCAACCAAGACGCTCATCGCAAGTGCGCGTGCCATGCACATGGCCAGCCGCGGCGCGGAGTTCGGCTTTGACGCTGGCGCGATTCGGGTCGACATGGCCCGCGTCAAAGCGCGCAAGGACGCGATGGTCCGCTCGTCGCGCGAGGGTGTCGAGAGCTGGATGCGCGGCTTGAAGCGCACCGAGGTCATCGCTGGCGACGCCCGATTCGTCGGCCCGGCAACGCTTGAGGTCAGTGGCCGCCAATTGACGGCACCGCGCATCTTCTTGAACGTGGGCGGTCGATCAGCGCGGCCCGATCTGCCCGGCATCGACGCCGTGCCCACGCTCGACAACGTGTCGATCATGGCGCTGGACCGGGTGCCCGAGCATTTGGTCATCGTGGGCGGCAGCTACATCGGTCTGGAGTTCGCACAAATGATGCGGCGCTTCGGTGCCGAGGTGACGGTGGTCGAGCGGTCAGGGCAGCTGCTGCCACGCGAGGATGCCGACGTCGCTGACGGCGTTCGCTTGATCCTGGAGGCGGAGGGCGTACGTTTCGCCATGGCGTCGCAATGTCTGTCGCTGTCTATGCACAAGTCGGACCACTGCGAGCGCATCGCGGTGGGTACCGCCTGCGGCGATGCGCGCTCGAACATCGTCGGCAGCCACGTGTTGTTGGCGGTCGGTAGACGGCCGAATACCGACAACCTGGGCCTCGGCTCGGCCGGCGTCACCACCGACGCGCGCGGCTACATCACCGTAGACGACCAGTGCCGCACCAGCGCGCCGGGGGTCTGGGCGGTGGGCGACTGCAACGGCCGCGGTGCTTTCACGCATACCTCGTGGAACGACCACGAAGTGGTGGTCGCCAACCTGTTCGACAACGACTCGCGCCGCATCTCCGACCGAATCGCTTGCTACGCACTTTTCATCGACCCGGCGCTCGGCCGCATCGGCATGACCGAAACCGAAGCACGTGTGGCCACGTCGCAGGGCCGCAAAGTGCTCCACGCCAAGATGCCGATGCAGCGTGTGGGACGCGCGAATGAAGCGGGCGAAACCCAAGGCTTCATGAAAGTGCTGGTGGATGCCGACAGCAAACTGCTGTTGGGCGCTGCGATTCTCGGACTCAACGGCGACGAGGTGGTGCACGGCCTGCTGGACCTGATGACCGCAAAGCAGCCCTACTCGGTGATCGCGCGCGCAACGCACATCCACCCGACGGTGTCGGAACTGGTACCCACACTATTGCAACAACTGCAGCCGTTGGCGTGAGATGTTGGGCTGTTGATCCACCGCGAACGCTGACCCAGTTCATACCGCGCTTTATGGTGCAAACGCTTCTAGAAAAGAGGCGGCCACGGCCGTCGGATCAAGCGCTTTGTTGCCCAGATTTTTTTCTTCGGACAGTGCCAGATTCAACGACAACGCCACGCTGCTGCGGGTAGTCGGGCAGTACAGGGTCGCCGCACCGAAGAACCCGGGGTGGCCCCAACAGCGTTGCTCACCCGCCAGCACTCGGAACAGCCCGCGGCCCAGGCCGACCTCAGCGGTGCTGCCCGGTTGGAACTCGGTGGTCATCGCGGCCAGCGACACCGCGCTGACCACACGGCCTTCGAAGAGGCCACGCACGAAACGGGTCAGGTCGGCGACCGATGACACCAGGCCACCGCCGCCATAAGTGTCGGTGGATGGATCAATGCGGCGGGTATCGATGCCGGTGTCGGTGTAGTTGTGCGCAAAGCCTGACGCTAGCCGCGGTGCCGGCTCGGTGGCTTCCATCCAGGTCGATTTCATTTCCAGCGCCTCGAAGTTCAGCAAGCTGCGGTACGCCGCAGCCAGGCTGCCGCCGGTTTTCATTTCGATGATTTCGCCGAGGATGATGTAGCCGGTGTCGGCATAGGAATACTGCGCGCCGGGCGCACCGACCCTTTGAAAACGCTCGAGCCCGAATGCAATTTGCTCACGCCGCGTCCACTTGCGCGTGGGGTCGGCCAGCACGGCTCGCTGGTACTGCGGCGAGTCGTGATCGGGCAGGCCCGAGGTGTGTGCCAACAAATGCTCGACGGTGATCTGGTCGGGCGCATAGCCGCGTTCACGCAGCAGTGCGGTGGTGTCCGGCGACAGGTGTTTTGCAATCGCATCGCTTGGCTGTAATCGGCCTTGTTCGACCAGCCGATAGATCGTGGCGGCGGTAAACATCTTGGTCACCGACGCAATGCGAAAAACAGTGTCCGCACCCACCGCCGCGCCGCCATTGCGCTCGACGACTCCGCCCGCACCCGACCACGCCAAATCGCCTTGGGGCACCTCCACCCGCACCTGCATGCTCGGTATCAGCGGCTGCTCGCGCAGTTGTCGGCTCAGTTTTTCTTGTAGCGCGGCTTGCTGTTCTTGCACCGAACTCGGCGTGACAAAACGCAGGCTGCTGGCCGCATCCACACACGATGTGTCGGGTGCTTTCAACGGGTCGTCCAGAAACGCAGCGCTGATTTGCAGCATGCACACGTCGCTTTCCAACAAGCCATGGCCGCGGCCGGTCAGCACCACCTTCCTCGCGCGAGACAAATCGGCGAGCAACCGGTCGGCATCGGTGACCGGCGTGGAGGCGTCGAACTGGCCCACGGTGATGAGCGCGGGAATGCTGCTGCGCAGCGGCTGCGACACCGCACGCGACAAGGTTTGTCCCTGCGTCCACAGCCCACAGGTGCGCGCCTGCAGGCCCAAGCCATTGACGGCGATCAGGCGGCGCACTGCATCGGGCCAGCCTGCGCCTTCGGCCGGCAGCGCCTCGCCGCGCGGCTGGCCTGCGTCGTCGGTGCAGGTCACGGTGTAGAACATTCCCTCGGGGTTGATCGCGATAACGAGGCCGGCTAAAAACGGCAGCACTGCATCGGCACCGGCGTAGTCGGCCTGCGCAATGCGTTCCATGAAAAGCGGCACGCTGCCGTAAGGTGCTCGTGGCGTCGACAGCGCACCGCGCAGCACATTCAACAACGCGTGGCCGGTGATGCGTTTGCCGCCTACTACAGCCGGGCTGGTTTGCAGCTTTTCAAGCGCCTGCGCGAACCGGCTTTGCAGGTTCGGGTATGCCGCAGCGCAATCGGTGCTGGCATTGCAGGCTGCCAACACCTGCGTAAGTGCATCGAGCACGCCCGCGCCGTACAACTCGCGCGATTGCAGCGGAAAAGGGCCGTCGAGCACTGCGCTGCGCACCCCCTGCGGCGCGTCACGCATCACCGCCAGCGCCAGCCGCGAGCCGAACGACGAGCCCACCAGGTTCCATTGTTTGAAGCCGCGTTGTGCACCCAGCAGCACACGCAAGTCCTCCATGTCGCGTGCGATTGCCTTGGTGGTGTACTGCGCCAGCTTCACACCTGCGCGTACCAACCGGTCGCGGCATGCGGTGGCCGCAGCCAATGCAGCATCTTCAGACGCAAAGCCGGCAGCACTTGCGGCATCCAGCGCCAACTCATTGCAATCGAGGCTTTGTGGCGTGGTGAGGTCGGTACCGCGCTGCGTCATCACGATCACATCGCGCTTTTGCCGCAGCGGGTTGCCTTGCAGCGCCTCGGCGGGCAGGTCGGTGAATGTGCGCAGCGGGCTGGGGCCTGGGCCGCCGGTGAACACCACGATGGGGTCGGTGGCTGGCTTCGCCAAGACAGCTGGAAAAATGGCAAACGGCAAACCGATCAAGCGGCTGGCTTGGTCGGCACGGTCTTCGGCCACCGTCAGCGTGCGGCACACCGCCGACGGATCGGCGAACGGCACCGCACACGGCCCCAGCGCCAACTTGCTGCGTGCATCCATCGATGCCACCGGGGTGGTGGGTTTTTTAGAGTCTGATGAACTGCCGCCGCATGCGGCCAAAAGCGACACCGCAGCCACTGCGAAACCGGCAACTCGCGTGGAAATAATCGACAAGCGCATGGCAATCTCCTTGAGGTGAATAGGCCAAGCCACTGTTGCAGCGGCACCTGAATCGCACCTCAATTCCTGATGAAGAAAAGATGAACCGGCGACCTCATGCGTTCTTCACCTTCCTTTGTTCCAATGCGTGGCAATGAACATCTTGTTGGTGGAAGACGATCTGGAGCTGGGCAACGGCGTGCGCATTGCGCTGGACGATCAGGGCTACAGCGTGGTGTGGGTGCGCCGCCTGGGCGACGCCATCAGCACGCTCGACAGCCAACCGGCTGACATGGTGTTGCTCGATCTGGGTCTGCCCGATGGCGATGGGCTGACCTTGCTGAAACAACTGCGCCGGAATCGGCAGACGCTGCCGGTGCTGGTGCTCACCGCACGCGATGCGCTCGACGACCGGCTGGCGGGGTTGGACAGCGGCGCTGACGACTACTTGGTCAAACCGTTTGCGTTGGCAGAGTTGCTGTCGCGCCTGCGCGCGCTTTCGCGGCGCGCTTACGGCTTCGACAATGACCGGCTGGAACTGCGCGGTTTGGCATTGCACGCAGCGACGCAGCGCGCGTTTGTCGATGGCAGCCTGGTCGAGTTGACGCGCAGCGAGTTTTTGCTGTTGAGCGCATTGCTGATGCGCGTTGACCGCGTGCTGACGCGGCGCCTGCTGGAAGACACGGTGCTGCAAGCCAGCGCAGACCGCGGCAGCAACCTGCTCGATGTGCACATCTACAACCTGCGCAAAAAGATCGGCGATGGCTACATCCGCACAGTGCGCGGTGTGGGCTACGTGATCGACCGAGACATGCAGCTCGGCGCACCACGTGCATGAGCGCATGACGCTATGACGGACACTTTTTTGCATCGGCTGCGGCCGTGGTTGCGGAAGTGGTGGTGGCAGACATCGCGTCCTTCACTCACCCGCCGTTTGGTGCTGGCACAAATGGCCGTCGCCGCGCTGCTGTGGTTGCTGCTGATGGGTTTCGTCGCGCAGCAGATTGAAATGGGATCGAAGGCGGACGATCTGGCACTGATGCGCGCTGGCGCATCGATCGTGCTGCCGCTGGCGCACGCACTGCGCACGCAGCCCGAGTTGCTGCAGCAAACCTTGCGCCGGCTCGACGATTTCCAGCGCGCCAACGTGGTGCCGGCGTCGGGCCAGTCGATGCTGCGTATGCCGCGCGTGTATTTGTGGGGTGACAGCCAGTTGCTCTACAACAGCATCGATGCACCGCCGAACTGGAAAGCCGAACAAACCGGCGCGCTGTTCACCATCACGATGGACGGTCTGCCATGGCACGCCTATGCGGAGGAATCTGTCGATGGCCGTTACCGGTTTGCCACCATGGCACCCGCATCGACCGATGCGGCGGGTTTGACACCGTGGTCGACCAGCTGGATGGTGTTGCCGTTGCTGGTGTCGCTGCCGCTGTTGGTGCTTCCTGCGTGGTGGTCGGTGCGCTTCGCGTTGCGCCCATGGGCTCGCCTGACCGGCGAAATCGCATCGCGCGCGAGTGATGACTTATCACCACTGCAGTTCACGCCGGCGCACCGCGAGTTGAGCCCGTTGAGCAGCGCCATCAACCAATGGCTGGCACGTTTGCGCAACGCGCGCAGCGGCCAGCGCAACTTCGTGGCCGATGCCGCGCACGAATTGAGAACGCCGATTGCGGCAATGCAAATCAGTGCCGAAGCGTTGCGCCAGCGCAGCGTGACCACGGCCGATAAAGAACTGCTCGACAACCTGCTGGGCAGCAACGCCCGCGCCGCCGGCCTGGTGGCGCAGCTGTTGATGCTCACGCGCAGCGATGCGTCACATGATTTACCCGTTACGGCCACGATCGACATGGAGCCGCTGGTGCAAGACGCGTTGGCGCAAGCGGCTGGGGTGGCGAAGGCGAAAGGCGTTGAGCTCGATCTCGAGTCGCAGCCGAAGTTGCAGGTGTGGGGCGATGCCGAATCGCTGCGCTTTCTGGTCGACAACCTGGTCGGCAACGCCATCAAGTATTCGCCCGCAGGTGCCACCGTGCGGGTGCGACTCGAACCTGTTGCCAACGGGGTGCGGCTCGAGGTCATCGACGAAGGCCCCGGCATAGCGCCCGAGCTGTGGGCCCGCGTCTTCGACCGGTTTTACCGAGCGCCGAACCAAACCGAATCAGGCAGTGGTTTGGGGTTGTCAATTGCGAAGACGGTGGCCGACAAGCACCGCGCGACGATCGATTTGTCCGACGGCCCAAGCCGCACGGGCCTGCGGGTCACAGTGCGCTTCCAGTGCGGGTGATCGTCACAGACACAGCCGAGAGGCTCAGGCGCTGGTCGCGACAACCGCGTCAACGCACAGTGCAGCCACCACCGCCGGCTTTTCTTCATGCGCGATGTGGCCAACGCCTTGCATGTCGATCACCACGGTTTGCAGGCGGTTGCGCAACAGCGCACGCACTTGTTGCGCTTGCGCCGGAGCCACCGCCGAGTCGCGGTTGGCGGTGACCAAGGTGACCGGTACCTGCAGCTGCGGCAGGTCGCGCAGCAGCGGGCGCACGTCCCAATTCGCCATCATCGCCAGCGCACCGGCTACATGGCCGGGGTTGGTGACCAGCTTGGCGTACAGCGCGGTGGCGGCAGCATCAAGCACTGAGCCGGTGCTGCTGACCAGGCGCTCGACCGTGCGCCGGTCGGTCGATCGCTGCGCGACCCAGCTGGGTGCGAACGGCAATGCGGCCATCAATTTGGCAGCCGGCGGAAACAGCATGCCGGCCAGGCCACCCAACGGTAAAAACGCGCCGTTGATGCTGACGAGCGCTTGCGGTGCCAGGTGTTTATCAAGGCACATGCGCGCGGCCAATGCGGCACCGGCCGAGTGCCCGATGACGATCGACGGTTGCAGCGTCAGCACCTGCAGCAGCCCATGCACCGATTGCGCCATGCCGGGCAGCGACGCCTGCCACGCACTGGCCATGCTGGTGAACGCGTGACCGGGCAGATCGACCAGCAACAAGTCGAAATGCGGCTGCAAAAAAGGCACCATCGGCAGCCACGAATGGCTGGATGCGCCGGTGCCGTGGAGCAGCAACGCCAGCGGCGCGGGTGCACCGGGTGCCGCCATCGACCCGCCGTTGTTCGCACCGCTGCGGGTGCGAAAAAATTGCTGCACATGCCAACGCAGGCCGGCTGCATCGACGAAGCGGCTGGCCTCGCGGTGCGGCCAGTCGTGGCCATCACGGTCCCATTGCAATCGCGCTGACATGGGGTTTGGCGGCGGCGGCTTATCTGGCCACGCCGGGCGGCAGCGACACCGCCTTCGCTGCCAACGCCACCGCGTGCGACAACGCGGTGGAGCCGGCATACGGCAGCGGTAAATACCTGGCACCCATGTCGTCGGCGAGTTGGCGTGCAGCGGCTTGCGGCTGCGGCGCGGTGTCGATCAACAAGGCACCCACACCGGTGGCGCGAAATTGGCGGGCCGCCGATTGCACATCTTCACCGGCGCGCGCGCGGCCGGGCGTGCCGTCGCGGGCGATGTTGCCGCGGCCATCGGTCAGCAGCACCACGATCGGCGTTTCACCGCGCCGCGCAATCGACAAACCCAGCGCCGCTGCTGCATCGATGCCCGATGCCAGCGGCGTGCCGCCGCCACCCGGCAAGCCGGCCAAGCTGCGTTTGGCACGCACCAGCGAACGCGTCGGTGGCAGCAGCAACTCGGCGGTGTGGCCTCTGAATGCGAGCACGGCGACCTGGTCGCGGCGCACATAGCAATCGGCCAACAACAACTCGACTGCGCCTTTGGCCTCGGCCAATCGGTTCAACGCCGCTGAGCCGGATGCATCGACGACGAACACGGTGGTGGTGGCGCTGCGCTGTTGGTAGCGGGTGATGTGGAAGTCTTCCCGGCGCACCTGCACGCGGGCGCGGGGCGCCGCGGCTTGCATCGGCGCGGCGGCGCGTTTGCGACTTGCGCGTGCCGCTGCGCCGCTGCCGTTCAACGCATCGGCCGCGCCTGCCCGATCCACGTCGGCACGATCCACGCCCGCACGATCTACGCCTGCCCGGTCCGCTTCAGCGTGCCGAATTTTTTGCCACGGCGCGGCGGCGCGCAGCGTTTCGATCACATTGAGCCGCGCGCCGGCACGCGGCTCGCCGCGCCGTGCTCCGCTGGGGCGACCGCGCTTTTGGCCCTTTTGCAGCGCGCCCGCGCGGCCCGATGCCTGCGCGCTGGTGCGTTGGGTTTGGCCTGACATCAACGCGGCCAGCAAGCCCGCAGGAATCGCGGCGCGGGCGGCTGCCAGCACGCGGTCTTCGACCTCAGACAGCGCGCTGTCAGGCGCGGTGTTGTCAGCCGATGGATCGGTTTCGCTCACGGGTGGCGCGGCATCTTGCGCAGCGTCGTCGGGGTTCGCGTCAGGGTTGGGATCAGGCTGGTCCGCGTGCTCAGCAGGCGGTGCATCGGCGCCCTCAGCCGCCTCGGGCGCGGGATCGGTCGCGTCGTTTGCATCGGGCTGCGCAGCCATCGGCACCTGCGTGGCGCGCGGCGCCAGCACCAGCGCGGCTGCGAGCTGGGTGTCTTCTTCGGTGATGTGCCAGCGGCCATCCAGTGCAGCAGCTGCACGCGCCACCTGCAAGGCCAGCATCGGCGCGCGCAACGAAGCCACGCCCAACGCGGCCGCAGTGGCCACCAGCACCTGCACCGCGTCATCACTGACGCCGATTTTCGGCAACAAGGCGCGGGCGGTGGCGATGTCTGCCGCGCTCCAACTCGGCAGCTCGTCGAGCAGGTCGTCGTGGGCTCGATTGCCGCCGGTTCGCCCGGCCACGTCTTCCAGCACCGGGTGCAAATCGAGCGCAAACGCCAGCCGGTCGAGCAGCGCGGGTGCGACATGTTCGTCGTCGGCCAGGCCTTCATCGAGCGCGATCACGCCGAAGCGGGTGGCGTGGCGGGCAGCCAGGCCATCGCGCTCGAGCGCAACTTCTCGGGTATCGAGCACGGCCACTACCCGGGCGGCGGTGCTGGGTGCCAGCCGCTCGGCCATCGCCAGCAGCACCACGCCGCCATCGGCCAGCGTCAGCACACCGTGTTGGGCGATCGGCCGACCGGCTTGCAGCGTCGCCGCCAAGTCCAGCCCACCGAGCAGCCGCTCGTCGTTGATGTGCAGTGGTACCCGCCGCCACGGCGTGGCGGGCGGCAGCATGGCTTGCACCAACGCCAGCCAGCCGTCTCGCGCCGGGCCGGGCAACGCCTTCAGCACCGCACCGCCGATGCCTACCGGATCGACCGCGAACAGCGCCGCCGCATGCACGGCTGCCAACGTCAACGCGGGTTGCGTGCAGCGCCATACCGGCTGGGGCGCTGCGGCCAGCGGGTGCGCCGACGGCGTCATGGCGTCGTGCACCGCGACAAATTCATGCGCCGAACAACTCCGTCACCGCGCGGTCGACGCGCACGCTGGAGCCCGCATCGTCGAGCGGATTGCGGCGCAGCCGGTGGCGCAATGCGGGCGGTGCGACGCGCCTCAGGTGCGCGTCGCCGACCGCCGCATCGCCTTGCAACGCGGCCAGCGCGCGCGCTGCACGTATCAAGGTCAGCTCGCCCCGCAAGCCGTCGGTACCGAGCGCCATGCACAACTGCGCCGCACGTTCAAGTGCCGCATCGGGCACCACCACCGCGGCCAGGTGCGCCTTGCCTTTGACGATGCTGCGGCGCACCCGCTCGTCTTCTTTTTTCCATTGATCGGTAAAGGCTGCGGGGTCGCGTTCAAACTGGTCGCGGCGCTTGACCACCTGCACCCGCGACGGCAGATCGGTCGGTGTTTTCACTTCGACCGACAAACCGAAGCGATCGAGCAACTGCGGCCGCAGCTCGCCTTCTTCGGGGTTGCCGCTGCCGACCAGCACGAAGCGCGCGGGGTGGCGCACGCTCAGGCCTTCGCGCTCGACCACGTTCTCGCCCGATGCGGCCACGTCGATCAACAAATCGACCAAATGGTCTTCGAGCAAATTGACTTCATCGATGTACAAGAAACCGCGATTGGCACGCGCCAGCAGGCCGGGTTCGTAGGCCTTGACGCCTTGCGACAGCGCGCGTTCGAGGTCCAGCGCGCCGACCACGCGGTCTTCGGTGGCGCCCAACGGCAAGTCGACCACCGGCACCGACATCAGCTGCGATTTGACCGCGCCGCCGGCCAACCTGAGCGCCTTGCAGTCGTCGCAAATCGAGCCGATCAACGCCGGGTCGCAGTGGTAACGGCAGCCCACCACCGCGCGCATTTTCGGCAGCATCGCAGCGAGTGCGCGCACCGCGGTCGACTTGCCGGTGCCGCGGTCACCGAACACCAACACGCCACCCACGCTCGGGTCGACGGCGGCGATCAGGATGGCCAGCTTCATCTCGTCTTGGCCGACGATGGCGGAAAAAGGAAACTGCACGGACATGGTCAGAAGGCTGGGTGGCCGCGTAATGGGAAGATTCAAGAAAGGTTCAACGAAGCTTCAAACCCGGGGGTTGCGCAGTCTCGACAACACGGAGTCCGGCATGCAGTGGCGCTCTTCAAAGCCGCGCGAAGTTTACACACGGCCCACCGCGCGGGCAGCGGCTGCGCAGGGCTTCGAACCACCCCTATCGGGCTGCGGCGCAGCCCGCGTACCGAGCCGCTGAACAAGTAGACGGCGGCGTCAATCTGCACGCACCGCGCACCGGATTGGCCGTATCGGCGGGGGTTAATGCGCTCGCTCGGGCGCAGGTGTAGCCGCCGGCTCGGGCACTGACAGACGCGCCGCTTCGGCTTTCGCGATGCGCTGTTTGGCGCGGCGTATGGTGAGCACCACCATCAGCGCGACCAACGGAATCGCGATGCCCACCACCAGGTCGGGCTCGACACGCAAGCCACCGGTTTGCAGCGCTTTCGACACATAGCTGACCAGGCCCGCGACGTAATACACGATGGCTGCAACCGACAAGCCTTCGACGGTTTGCTGCAAGCGCAACTGCAACTTGGCGCGCCGGTCCATCGATGCCAGCAGCGCCTGGTTTTGCCGCTCGCGGGTAATGTCGACGCGGGTCGACAACAGCGCGCTGGTTTGCGCCACCCGTTCCGACAGGTCGTGCATGCGCTGCGACACCGTGCGGCAGGTGGCCACCGCCGGCGTGAAGCGGCGCGACATGAATTCTTCAATCGTCTGGATGCCAGTCAGGCGCTCTTCGCGCAGTTCGCCGATGCGGGTGGTGACCAGTTCGAAATACGCCTGGCATGCGCCGAAGCGAAATTGGCTCGACGCCAAAGCGCTCTCGACTTCAGCGGCCAATCGCGTCAACTCGTGCAGCAGCGCTTCGTCGTTGCTGCGTTCGTCCTGCGCGATGCTGTTGGTCAGCGCAGCGAGCGAGCTTTCGACCGCGACGATGCGCGGCAGCAAGCCGCGGGCAATCGGCAGCGCCAGCAGCGACAGCATGCGGTAGGCCTCGATCTCGAACAAACGCTGCAAGGTGCGGCCTGCCTGGCGCGGCGTCAGGCTGAGGTCGAACATCACGCAACGCGCGAAGCCGTCGGCATGCACCCGAAAGTCGGTGAACGCATACGCCGCGCCATCGCCGACCAACGCACCGACCGCTGCGAAGCCGTCGAAGTGTGTCGTCAGCAAGGCCGCACTCGGCACCACCGCGGCTTCGGCGCTGACCAGTTTGGCGTGCACCGCCACCAGCGTCGCGCCAGGAATTTGCGCCAACCAGCCGTCCGGCAAACGCATCAAGGCGGTTTCCAGAAACGGTGACGCGCTGCGGCCGTTGATGATGAATGTGTAGCTCGAAAACTCGCCGTGGCGTTCCCACTTGAAGCGCACCGTACCGAGTGCGGCGCTGCATTGCGTGGCGTGCTCGGGAGGTGCGGCCACGCCGAATTGCGCACACAAATCTGCGATGTGCTGCACCTCGCGCGCACGTGCATCGGGCTCGATCAGCACCGCGACGTAACTCGCCCGCGATGGCGTACCCAGTGGCTCGGGCGGCCGTGCATGCACTTCTTCAGCCAGTGCGCGGCGGTCGGTGTGGTCGGGTGGCAGCAGGCTCGGGTTCATCGATCGACTGTAGCTGCGCAGCTGGTTTCACCGCCGGCGTGCGGCGTGGCGTTCAACGTGTTTCGGCACGCAATTGATTGAGCTGCGCCACGGCGCGCATCGTGGCGCTGCCGTCGGCGGCGGCCACTGCGCGCTGGTACCAGCGCAGCGCGTTGCCGCGGTCACCGGCTGCGTGCCACGCCACCGCAAATGCTTCGGCCACCGCACCCATGTCGCCCCACAGCGGCGCGAAACGCGCTTCAAGAAAACGCACCTTGTCGCGTTGCGCTGCGGCTGCCGCGCCCTGGAACTGGCTGCGAATGGCCAACGTCTCCAGCGCCAGCGTGAGTGCCACCGGCGAAATGACGCTGGCGAACTCGTTGGCAAAGTCGTTGCCGACATCAATCGCGGGCCAGGCTGCCGGCGACTGCGCGTCGGCATTGCCGCGGCGAAAAACCCAGTCGGGGTCGCCGTAGCACTGGTATGCGGCCCAGGTGATGCCGCCGTAATTGAGCGCGACTGCGCGCGCCTCGGCGGCCGCATCGATGAAGCGCGCACCGCGCAGCAAGGCGGCGTAAAACGCGGTGGCGAATGCTTGCGCGGCGGCATCGTCAACCGCCCAGCCGGCGGCCACCACGCAGCGCACGCCGATGTGCATCAGCGCGTCAGCCACGTTGCTGGCAAAGCCCGCGCGGTCGTACTGCAGCCATCGATCGGCGGCAAACAACTGTGCCGGATTGCGCGCCGCCAGGTGGCAACAGTTGACGAACACCAACTCGGGCACCACCCGCATGCTGGCGAATTCGCGCGGCCCTAAATACGTGCCGTTCGACAGCACCACGCCGCGTGGGTCGCCATCGCGTTGCGGCGCATCACCGGCTTGCTGCGGCGGCGCGCCCAACCGTTCGGGCGGCGCACCGTGGCCGGCCACATGCACGATGCGCCAGTCGCGTTGCAGCAAGGCGCTAACCACCTCGCGCGCGTCGGGGCCTTGCCCGGCTGCGTCGTCGGCGTCGTCGGCGTTGTTGGCGCTGATCAGGCTGCGCACGCGCTCGGCACCCAGCGCCGCTGGCGACGCGAACAAATCGCGCACCGCCTGCGCTTCACCGCGCGCGCCGGGCAACCGCGGGTACATCGGCTGCGGGCATTGCGGCTCGCCGATCACCAGCACATGCGATTCGGCGTGGGCATCCGTCACCTGCTGCCGGTATGCGGTCATGCGCAGCTTGCGCAGCAGCTTGGTGCGGATCGCCCACGGCAGCGCGGTGTGGCTTCGGTCGCTGTCACTGTCACTGTCACTGCCACCGTCAGCGTCAGCGTCAACGTCGGCCGCGCCGGGTCGTGGCGGTTCCAGCAACTCCCACGGTATGCCTGCGGTGCCACGGTCGAGCTCGATCAGCAATTCATGGCTGCTGCCGAGGTACGGCTCCATCTCGGGCGGCACCAGCAATTGAAACAAGGTGCGGCCGATTTGCGTGTCGTGGTTTTGGTCGTTCGATGCCTGCGCCACCAGCTCGCGCACCAGCTGTGCCTGCGTCGATTGCGCACGCACTTCGGTGCGGGCACGCTGGGTGTCGAGGGTGAATTCGATGGCCGTGCCGAAGCCCGAAAAATCGCTGCCACTGCCACTGCCACTGCCGCTACCGCTGCGGGTCGGGTCGGCGGCATTGGCAGCCTCAATGCTGCTGACCGCGCGAATGAAGTCGTAGCGCGCGCCGCGGTAGCCGCCATCGAGTGGCCTGCGCAATGCACCGGGCTGCGCTTGCACGGTACGGGTCAACCGCGTGCGACAGGCGGCGGCCGATTCGGCTTGCAGCTGCAACGCGTGCCACGCCTCGCTGGCACGGTCGAGGTACAGCTCGATGAAGTGCAGCTGGCCAACGCGTGGCCAGCGCACCCGGCCAGCCAACGCGGTGCTGGTGCGGCTCGCCCCGTTCAAGCCGCGCAGCGCCTGGTCGGCATCGCACACGCCTTGGGCAATCGACTGCGCCGCCTGGCCCACGCTGATGCCGGTGCCGCCGCTGCCCAGCAGGGTGCTGGTCAACTCGAACTGCAACAGCGCGGCACCGGCCGGCTGACCCTCGCCGCGGGTCAGCTGTTGCGTCCGTTGGTGCGCCAGCTGTTGGGCCAGTGCGAGCACACCGTGCTTCACGCTGCGCGCCAGTTCAACGCCGCTCAACGCACCCTCCTCGCCCAGGCCGATGACCACCACCGTGGTCGGCCGCAGCGCCTGTGCCTGTGCCTGCACCTGCGGCGCACCGTCGTGCTGGTCGGCTGGCCGAGCAGAAAACAGCTGGCAGGTGCCGACTGCCTGCGGGTACTGGCCCAGCGCCAGCGCGTCGCTCAATTCGCCGCCCAGCCAGCGATTCACGACCTGCTCGGTGCCGGCGAGCGTGCTGCTGGCGTAGTGGCCCAACATCAGCGCGCCGCGCACGCATTGCAAATCGCCGTTGTGTACCGTGACCGGCAACGCGCTGCTCGGCGGTGAGCCGAATGGCGCACCCGATGACGGTGCACCACGCAGCACGTCGGCCATGCGTTGCAGCGGCCATGCGCCGGTTGCCGCGCCGGTTTCAGCGCTGGTTCCCGTACCGGTTCGCGCGCGCTCGCGCGACGGCCGGCTGCGCATTGGCGCGATCGCCGCGCGGTCAGCGTCGGTGGTTTGCTTGGCGCTTGGCTGGGTGCCCGGTTTCGACCTGCTGGCAGCCGCGGTGGCGCCGCGGACATCGGCTGGCGCGGCGTGCACCGCCAGCCGCTGGGTGGTGCCGGTGCTGAGCAAGTCGAGGTACGCCGCAAAGGCATCGCGGTGGTTGGCCAGGTCGCCGTGCGCACTGTCGACCTGCCAGGTGCGCACGCCCGGCAGCATCGCGCTGGCATGCGTGACACGGCCGTCGCCGGCTTGCGCCCCGTTCAAATAAACCAGGCCCGCGTCGCCGATTTCGTAGCCATCGGGCGTGCGCAACGCCTGCCCCACCACCAACACGATCTGTTCGTTGAATGCGCCGAGCACGGTGTCGCGCTGCGTATCCAGCCGCCGCCGCAGCGCCTGCGCCGCATCGAGCACCGGTTGTGTCGGCACGCCCCATTCGTACACGCTGAGCTGTTGGCCATCGGTGTGCCACCAATTGGTGGCTTGCAGCGCGTCGATGTCGTCTTGCGCCAGCCGCGCCCAGGTGGCGTGCAGGTCGAGCCGACGGGGGTCGGTGCCGCCGGGCTGTTCGCCCACCAAACCGCTTTGCAGCTGCATGAACCCCGGCAACTGCGCCATCAGCTGGCGCGCCGCGTGATCTTGAAACGGTGCGCCGACGGCGACCAGCAGGTTGCCCAAACTGTCGTCACCCGACAGCACCTGCATCGGTGCCCACGAGCCCGCGTTGGGCGTGCCCAACATCAACAAACGCGCACCCGGCCGCGCCATCATTTGCGCCCACACGTCCGGGCATTCGAGTTGCATCGTGCGTGCCACCAGGCCGCCCATTGAATGCGCGAGCATGCGCACCGGCTGGCCGGTTTGCGCACGCGCCGTCAACGCGGCTTGCACTGCGCGGCCCAGGCGCTGCGCTTCCAGCTCCATCGGCTTGCGCCAGTCGAATGCGAATTCAATCACCTGGTGCGTGGCCGCCAGAAACTCGATCAACTGGTCGTAGCTGTCACCGATGACACCGTCAGGCGCCACCGGCCGACCGGCGCGGTCTGGGTAGGCCAGCAGCTTCAATCCGTTGATCAAACGCCAGCCCAGCCAAATGCGCTCGCCGTCGACCTGAAGGTGGCTGCCCAGAATGCCCGGCAACACCAAGACGGCAGGCCGCTGGATGTCGATCTGGGCAGCCTGCACGCTGTCGATGGCTTTGCGGCCGCGCGCACCACCCGCGTCCGCACCGGCATACGACAGCGGCCCGATCTCGCGCCACAGCGCAGGCGCGTCCTGCGTCAGGCCGCTGACCACTGCCGCCGCAGTGCGCTCATTGGCGAAGTAGTTGAAGTGCGTGACGCGGCCACCCTGGTCGAGTAAAAACCTGGCACCGCCCGCACGCGGCGCGCCGCCGTACATCGACCGGGTTTGCACCACCAGGTCGTTGTCGGTCCAGAAAAACGCATCGGCCATCAGCGTTTTCAGCCAGCTACCGACGGTGTCGCCTTCCATATCGCCGGCAATCACCCGCAGCTCACCAGGCACCGGCTGCACCGCCGCATGCAGCCAGCGCACCAGCGGGCTGTTGGGCACCATGGCGGCCACGCCGGGCCAGTGGTTGGGGTCGGCACGGCGCAGCGCCACCGCGCCGATGAAATCGAGCAACTCGGGCAGCACCGCAATGTGTGCCAGGTCTAAAGCCCACTTGAAAACCGACAGGTAGGCATCGAACCGCTGGCTGGCGAGCAGCGTGCCGCGCGCCGGGCAGGCTGCGCGCACCACCCGCTCGACCGTGATGCGGTGCTGGTGCAGGTGCGCAATCAGCAAGCCGAGCACGCGCTTTTGCCCATCGACCGCGCGTTGCAATGCGCGGCGCTCGGCCGCCGTCGAACCCGCGGTCACGCGAGTTGGCAGCGCGCTGAGAACAAAAAGCTCAGCCGCCGCATCGTCGAGTTGCGTGAGCCCGGCCGCACGCGCCAACACCTCGGCCACCAGGCCACCGCGCGAGTGGGTCAGCAGGTGCAGCCGCGCACCGTCGGGGCAAGCCCGCGCCAAGGTGTAGGCGTTGTCGATCGGGCTGTTGGCCAGCGTGGCGTGGTCCAGCGCGAAGACACTGTTTTTGTAATGTGCGAACAGCATGCGCACGCGCTGCGGGTGCTGCTGCCATAACTGGCCGAAGCTGCCCGAGGTGTCAGAAAACGTGCCGTGCAGCAGCACCAAGATCGGCCCGCCGCCAACTGGTGCAGGCATCGTCGCCAGCACCGGCTGGCCCTTCAATCGTGTCAAGGTGTCGGCTTGGAGCGCGTACACGCCCTCGACCACCTGGCTGTCGACACGCGCGGCGATCTGGTCGGCCGCCGCGTTCGCCGCGTCGTTCAATGCGGCGTCGGCTGTGGTGCTGCGCACCACCTCGATGGCCGCCAGCAGCACATCGCCCAAAAAGCCACGCGCCGCACCGCGGTGGGCCACCGCATGCGATTCCAGGCCCGACCAGCGCCATTGCGCCGGCACCGTCACTTCGTGGGGCGCGGCGGTTTTCGGCGCTGCCGCACCGCGCCTACGGCCGGTCGGCGTGCCCGCCTGGGCCCGCATCAAGTCGCGCGCGGTGTGCGGGTGCAGCACCAGCGACGGCCCGTTGGCCAAGTGCAGCACCACCACATCGCGCCCGGGCACCGCCACCAGCCGATGCATTGCATCCGCATCAATGTCTTCAGCTACACCCGCATCTGCACCCCCAGCGCTGCGCCCCGCCACCAGCCGCACCGATGCGCTGACCGTGCCGCGCAAGCCCATCGGCGGTGCGGCCACTGCGGCATCGCGGCTGCCATCGGCTCGCGTGCGATTCGAATCCGTGCGCTGCCCCGCCACCACAAAAGTGATCGGCTCGGCCAGGCGGGATGCGGCGGGTTTGCGCAGCCGGGAGGTTTGCGATGTACCAAATGCTTTGGATATGCGAGGCATGGGGCGCGACTCCTTACGTGGTGTGCATGGCAACCCGCGGCCGATCACTAGTGAACACCACCGGGATACCACCGAGCTATCGACCGAGCGATTTCACGGTGGCACCGAACCCGCGGCCGCGTGCCCAAAGCATCGCGCCGACGGCGCTGATCGGCAAGCCCTACCGCAACGCTGAATCAGGCCGCGCAAAACGGCGCACGCACACATCAGCACGGGCGGTCAGGCGCACCGCTCTAACCACGCGCCGCATGCCGCCCAGCCGCGGTCTGGCGAAACTTGGGTTTGCCGCTTGGCGGCACCGCACGCAAAGCCAGCGACCATGCGGTCGCGGGTGTCGCAGCTGACACGCACAGCAAGCCGACCGCTGCTGCCACGAACTCATCGTGGGCGCTGATGACGTGAGCTACGGCAAACGGCCGCCGGGCGCTGCTGGCAAACACGTGACAAGGCGCGAAGTCATCCGCCACGGCCACCACGGGCAGCTGGTCGACTTCTTCGATGTGGCCGCGATTGCCGACGCGGCGGTGTCGATGATGGGCAACCAAAACGACCCCGCCGTCACCGCCATGCGCCGGCAAGCGCGGGCCGATGCGCAGGCGTATTCGACTGATGCCGGGGTAATTGGGTATGACCTGCTGTTGGGCGCGGCGCAAGACTCACGCGCACCGCCCGCTGCGCCCAGGCGATTCGCCGCCAACGGGCTGCGTCAATAAAACCCAACATGACCCAAGCGATGACCTCTGCACCACACAAATCAAAGCCACCGCACACCTCGATGCGATGGGCCTCGACGTGGATCGCATGCAGCCCAACAAGCGCGGTGTGACCGAACCGATCGCGGCGCAAGCAACCAAATCGCCAAACCCACATCTGCAACCCCATCGCGCAGCGCGCCGAGTCATGGTCACGCTGGCTGTGCTCGCCGCCACCCAACTCACCGCCTGCAGCAAAACCGTGGTGTGGGAAGAAGAAGTGCCACTCAACACCGGCGAGGTGATTTGGGTCAAGCGCACGGTGGAGTATTCGTACCAAGGCGGTGGGGGGAATCCGCTGGATATGGCATATCGCCCTGATTGGCCTGAGTTGACTGAGTTCACATGGGACGGAAAAAAGTACGCCTACAAAGGCAACGCGCGAATCCTGCTGCTGGCTATAGCGCCGCAGAAACAACCTGTGCTTGTTGCGAGGGCCGCCGACAGAAGTTGGGGTTGGGTGCATGGATATTTGTGTACTACGCCTTACTACGTTCAGCTAATGCCCGACACGATCGGAAAAAACTGGACGTGGCCACCGGAGATTCAGCAGTGGCTGTACGGCCTGCCGGCCAACCTCCTTCTAAGCCGATACACGCCAGAAAAAATGCGCGAGAGATACAGCGCGAAGCAAAGACAGACGGAGGACGGGCTGGGATCTACGCAAGACCCCTCTCAAGCATCAATTCAGCTCGATCACATCGGCGACATAGGCAGCTGCAAAAGTAAGGAGACCAAGAAATGACGACCAAGACCGAATACGCACAGCTATCGTTTTATGTTTACAACGCTGATAAGTTTCGAAATCGCCCGACGGTACCAATTGGCTGGGAACAACTCACATACCAACCCGACGGATTCGACGGCTTTTCCTACGGCGTTTTTCGGCGAATCGGCACCACCGAGGTCGTGGTCGCCTACACCGGCACCAACCAGAACTCGTTGGACTGGATCGCCAACATTTCCAACGGCTTTGGTCTCAGTTCCACCCAGCTGACGCAAGCCGCCCGGGTTTACTTGGAGGCCAAGCAAACCTACGGCAGCAACATCACACTGACCGGCCACAGCCTGGGTGCCGGGCTGGCGAGTGCGGTAGCGGTCTGGTTTGACCGGCCTGCGGTGGTGTTCGACAACGCGCCGTTCGAGTTGAGTGCGCGCAACCCAGTGCTTGTGCCCATCACCAAGGCAGCGCTTGCATTGGTGGGGCTTAGCGACCCGGCGTTCACGTCGTACACCGGCCTGCTGGATTTCGCCGCCCGCGAGGCGAAGGTCTCAAACTACTACACCAGCGGCGAAGCGCTGGCCGCGTTGCGCGTGCTGTGGCCCACGGTAGGCGGCCCGATCGATCAGGTGGTGCCGTTCGGCAGCGCCAACATGACCGGGCTTCTGGATCCGATCAACCTGCATTCGATGGCGCTGCTGGCGGCTGGCTTGCTGAGCGATCCATTTCGGCTGGCAACCATCAAGGTGCAACGCGCGCTGCCGCTGCTGTTCGACACCGGCTTTTATGCCTACGACTCGCGCACCAGCAACGAGCAAAACCTGCTGGTCAACTTCATCCGCAGCGAGCAAGGCACGGGCAAGAAGCTGACCCACTTTGCCGCTGACCTGCAAAAGATCGGCACTAATTTGGCCGGCTTGAATGCGCAGGCGCAAGACGCATTGATCGCGCAGTGCATCGAGGGGTATTACTGGCAGCCGGAGACGTATTCGGGTGAGTTTTTCACCGCCACCGGCTCGCTGCTGCAGTACACCACCGCGCTGGGCGCGGGGCTGCCGGGGGCGCTGAACAAGGCGGCCGACTATGTGAACCGATGGCTGGCGCCGGTGGTTGCCGCAGCCGGGGCTGTGTACCAAAACTTCGCCAGCCGGTCCTACGACCAATGGAACATCGCAGCCGGCACGGCGGCCGTCACCGCCAACGCGCGTGACACCGCCAAGCGCCAGATTTACGTCGGGCAAGGCGGCAGCGACACCTTCACTGGCGGCGACCAGGCCGACATGCCGATCGGCGGCGGTGGCGATGACACCTTGAACGGCGGCATGGGCAACGACTCGCTGTACGGCGGCACCGGGTCCGATCGGTATGTGTTCGATCCCGACTGGGGCAACGACACCATCATCGACAGCGGTGGCCGAGGCGTGATCACCGTGGCCGGAGTGGCTGCGGTAAACGGTGGCGGCGCAGTGAGACAAACGGGCATGGCGAGCGTTTGGCGTACGACCGCCAAACCAACACCTACTCACTGCTGAGCAACAGCGCAAATACGAACGACCTGTCGATCACGTTCGCCGACAAGGCGGGCACTTGGCCGCGCATTCGGGGTTGGCAAAACGGGCTTGCGAATCACAACCTGTGACCGCGTTCGAGGTTACGCCAGCAACCTCGCGCAGCAACCGGCACGTCGCGAAGCGGCTGGTGTGGCTGACTGATGCCAACGCCAGCCGCACAACGGTTTCGCTATCGGTGAATGTGGCGCCGCGGGTAGCGGCAACCAAAACGGCGCGGCCGATGTCTTCGACGTCAAGCAGTCCACCACGCTGGCCCGCCGTATGCCCATCCGAATTTGCATCGAACGCAAAACTTGCCGTTGGGCGCGTGGCATAGCGACAACCGTCGCGCTGCCAACAGATTCATGCGCGGTCAAAAAAAAACAAAAACGGGCCGCGAAGGCCCGTAGATGTTTGGTTTCAGACGATTGTCATTTGGCGGAGCCGGAGGGATTCGAACCCTCGATGCAGGTTTTGCCCACATACTCCCTTAGCAGGGGAGCACCTTCGGCCGCTCGGTCACAGCTCCGCAGAA
>JAYUGJ010000088.1:0-27478 GCA_043738425.1 Burkholderiales bacterium | reverse complement strand
CCGTGGTGGCGCACCAGACCGAGCAGGGTCGCGCCGTAGCGACGCCAGTAGTGCTGGCGCAACGCACTGGCCGCGTCGATCGACAATTCAAGGTGGGTCGCGAGGTAGACGCTCATCGCGAGGTTGATCGACCCGAGGGCGGCATGCGACGCGTCGTGCAAGGTGTCGTCGAGGTCGAACAACCACACGCGTGAGGCATGCGGCCCCGCAGCCACGCCCCTGGCACCACGAGCGGATCGTTTCGGACTCAATGCGTTGCGAACAGGCTGCAAGGTCGACGAGCCGCCACCCTGATTCGGCTGAAGTTCATTTTCAGTGCGACCGAATCATGGTGCCGTAGGCCTGCTCGGTCAGCACCTCGAGCAGCATCGCGTGCGGCACGCGGCCGTCGATGATGTGCACCGTGTTGACGCCGTTCTTCGCAGCGTCGAGCGCACTGGCTATTTTCGGCAGCATGCCGCCGCTGATGGTGCCGTCGGCAAAGAGCTCGTCGATTTCGCGTGCCGTGAGGTTGGTCAACAGCTTGCCGCTTTTGTCGAGCACGCCGGGAATGTTGGTCAACATCATCAGCTTTTCGGCCTTCAACACCTCGGCCAACTTACCCGCCACCACGTCGGCGTTGATGTTGTAGTTTTCGTTGTTCGCACCAAAGCCGAGTGGCGAGATGACCGGAATGAACTGGTCGTCTTGCAACGCCCGCACCACGCTCGGGTCGATGGATTCAATCTCGCCGACCTGGCCCACATCGTGTTCGACGCTCGGGTCTTTCTGGTCGTACATCTTCAGCTTGCGCGCCCGGATCAGCCCGCCATCGCGGCCCGTCAGTCCCACCGCTTTGCCGCCGGCCACGTTGATCAGGCCCACAATGTCTTGCTGTACCTGGCCGGCCAATACCCACTCGACTACTTCCATGGTTTCGTCGTCGGTGACACGCATGCCTTGAATGAAGGTGCCTTTCTTGCCGATCTTGGCCAGCGCTTCTTCGATTTGCGGGCCACCGCCGTGCACCACCACCGGGTTCATGCCGACCAGCTTCAACAACACCACGTCTTCGGCAAAGTCTTGCTGCAGCGCCGGATCGGTCATGGCGTTGCCGCCGTACTTGATGACGATGGTTTTGCCGTGGAATTGGCGGATGTAGGGCAAGGCCTGCGCCAAAATTTCGGCCTTGTCGCGCGGCGAGATATGGCTCAAGTCGGGTGCGTTGTCGTGGTCGCGCGCAGCGTCGGCGTCAGTCGTCATGGTGGTGGGCCAGCAAGGTAGAAACAAATTATCGGGGACTGCGCCGCGGCAGCGTGTCGCGGCTGCGCGGGCGATCTTCCACTATGGTGTCAGGTCTATAGCGCTCTGCGAATTTGGTGGCAGACGCCTGCTGGTCTCACAGCGCCAGAAAGTGCGTGCGGTAATACACCAGCTCTTCGATCGATTCGCGAATATCGGCCAGCGCAGTGTGCGCTTGGGCTTTTTTGAAGCCGCCCATGATGCCGGGCTTCCAGCGGCTGGCAAGTTCTTTCAATGTGCTTACATCGAGATTGCGATAGTGGAAAAAATCCTCCAGCGTCGGCATGTAGTTGGCCAAAAAGCGCCGGTCTTGGCAGATGCTGTTGCCGCACATCGGTGACTTGCCTTTTGGAACGTAGTCCTGCAAGAACGCGATGATTTGTGCGGCGGCTTCGGCCTCACCGGTGGTCGATGCCTTGACGCGGTCGATCAGCCCGCTGCGGCCGTGGGTGCCCTTGTTCCAAGCGTCCATCGCGTCGAGCGCAGCGTCGCTTTGGTGCACCACGATGACCGGACCCTCGATGCGCACGGTCAGTTGCGCGTCGGTGACGATCACCGCGAGCTCGATGATGCGGTCGGAATCGGGATACAAACCGGTCATCTCCAGATCAACCCAAATCAGGTTTTGGTCACTCTTGGTAAGCGTTGTGGTCATGGTGCGAACTCCTTGCAAAGATTCTCGCAGCCCTACACTTCGCCGCCATGCCGAACCTGTTTGATCTGTCTGCACGCCCCGCGACGCTTGCGGCCCTGCTGTTTGCCGCCGCGCTGATCGGCTCGCTGGCAGTGCGCTTGTGGCTGACCGCGCGACAAATGCGCCACGTAGCCCACCACCGCGATGCGGTGCCTGCGGCGTTTGCCGACACCGTCACGTTGGCGGCGCACGACAAGGCGGCCCGCTACACGCTTGCCAAAGGTAACTTCGGTTTGTGGACGCTGGCATTTGCCGCGCTGGTGTTGACCGGGTGGACGTTGCTCGGTGGCCTGGGCTGGCTCAACAGCGCGGTGCGGGAATCGGTGCAACCGCAGTTCGGCAACCTGGCGTACCAATTGGCTTTGCTGGCGGCGTTTGTCTTGATCGGCGCGCTGCTCGATCTGCCGTTCGAGCTGTACAGCACCTTCCGCATTGAGCAGGCCTTCGGCTTCAACCGCATGACCTGGCAGCTGTATGCGCTGGACGCGATCAAGGGCCTGGCGATTGCTGCGCTGGTCGGCCTGCCGCTGGCTGCCGGCATGTTGTGGATCATGGGCAGCGCAGGCCACTGGTGGTGGTTGTGGGCGTGGGGCGCATGGATGGCTTTCAACCTGCTGGCGCTGGTGATCTACCCTACTTTGATCGCGCCGCTGTTCAACACCTTCAAGCCATTGACCGATCCGGCCCTCGAGTTGCGCGTCAATGCACTGATGGCCAAGTGCGGCTTTTTCGCCAAAGGCTTTTTCGTGATGGATGGCAGCAAGCGCTCGGCGCATGCCAATGCCTATTTCACGGGCTTCGGCGCGGCCAAGCGGGTGGTGTTTTTCGACACCCTGCTAAGCAAGTTGTCGCCGACCGAAGTCGAAGCAGTGTTGGCCCATGAGTTGGGCCACTTCAAACACCGCCATGTCGGCAAGCGCATCGCGGCGATGTTTGCCGTCAGCCTGGTCGGCTTTGCCTTGCTCGGTTGGCTGTCCAGCCGAATCTGGTTTTATGCCGCGTTCGGCGTGCAACCGTCGATGGCAACCGCCAATGACGCGGTGGCATTGCTGCTGTTTTTGCTGGTCGTGCCGGTGTTCAGTTTTTTTATCTCACCGCTATTTGCCGGCGTGTCACGCCGGCATGAATTCCAGGCCGATGCGTACGCCTGCGCGCAAGCCGATGGCCATCAGCTGGCGTCGGCATTGCTCAAGCTGTACGAGGACAACGCCGCCACGCTGACGCCCGACCCGCTGTACGCGCGGTTTTACTACTCGCACCCACCCGCTGCTGAACGTTTGGCAGCGATGCGTGCGTTGGCCACGGTTTGATGAGCGACGCGGCGTTTTGAGCAAAGCCCCGGGAGCGCCGCCGCCGACTGAATCGGGTTTGGTGGTGTCAGGCTTCGGGCGCCACTACATCGTCGAATCGGCGGCGGGCGTGCGCACCACGTGCCACCCACGCGGCAAAAAAAGCCTCTGCGTGGTCGGCGACCGCGTCAGCTGGCAAGCCACCGGCGACGAAGGTGTGATCCAACGGCTGGAGCCGCGGCGCAACCTGCTGTTTCGGCAAGATGAATGGAAAACCAAAGCATTTGCCGCCAACCTCGACCAGGTGCTGGTGATGGTGGCCAGTGAGCCGGTGTTCAGCGAATCGCAATTGGCCCGCGCGTTGATTGCTGCCGAAAGTGCAGGCATCGCTGCCAGCATCTTGCTGAACAAATCGGATCTGCCGCAAATAGTGGCCGCACGCGAACGATTGAAGCCTTACACCGCGATGGGCTACCGGGTGGTGGAAGTGGCCTTGAAAACCGAACCCGATGCGTCGCGCGCGCTGCTGCGTCCCTTGCTGGACGCCCAAGCCTCGTTGGTACTGGGGCCCAGCGGCACCGGCAAAAGCACGCTGATCAATCTGCTCGCGCCCGACGCACGCGCGCAGGTCGGCGAGGTGTCGCAGGCGCTCAATTCAGGCCGCCACACCACCACCGCCACGCAGTGGTACTGGCTGGATGCAGCACGCGGCACCGGGTTGATCGACTCGCCAGGGTTTCAAGAATTCGGCCTGCAGCAAATTGATGCGCAACAGCTACCGGCTTACATGCCTGACCTGCGTGAAGCCGCCACCCACTGCCGCTTCTACAACTGCACCCACCGCCACGAGCCTGGCTGCGGTGTGCGTGAGGCGTTGGCAGCCGGTGCCATCAGCGAACCGCGCTACCGCATATACGGGGAAATTCGCGCGGAGTTGGAAGGCACGCGCTGGTAATCGAGGCCGCGCCACGCAATACATCAACGCGCACAACAATGCAGACGGCACCGACGCACGCCACGCCGAGGCGCATGCAGCCGACCCCGCTGGCCGATCGTTTTAGCCAATCAAGTTAGCCAAGGTCAGCAGCGCCAGCAGCAACATCCACAGCACCACCGATCGCCACACCAGGCCGACGACGCTGCGCAGATGGCCTGGCACCGGCAGCATGCCGCCGGTTGAGCCGACGGCGGCCAAGTCATCGACGCCGACACCGCGCTCGAAAGTTTTCGAACGGTCTGGTGTGACCCCCGGCGCGGCCATGCCGCCCAACTGCACGCCCACCGCGCCGGCGGCCGCGGCCAAGATGACGCCTTCATTGGGGTGACGCCACAAATCGGCATCGCGACGCCAGCCGTTGATCGCCTCTTCGAAATTGCCGACTACCGCAAAACCGAATGCGGTCAGGCGCGCCGGAATGTGGTCCATCAACCCGAACAAGCGCAACGACAACGCCATCAACCGCTCGTTGGTCGGCTCGCCGACGGTGCGATTGCGGTAGGCCCAATAGCGGCTGGCGAATTCGGCTGTGCGGTACAAGACAGCGCCGGCTGGGCCCATGCCGAGCGACGACAACACGATGAACCAAAAGAACACACCGAACACGTGCCGGTGTGCGGCCAGCAGCGAGTGTTCGATCACATGGCGCAACAGTTCGGTGCGTGGTAGTTCGCTGACATCGAGGTGGCGCCACTCGGTCAGCAAGCGCCGCGCCTCGGCTTCGTCCTCGCGATCGAGCGCGTCGCGGATGTCGGTGAAGTAGTGGCTGAACTGTCGAAACCCCAGCGTCAAATAAAGCACGACCACATTCCATGCCAAACCGAGCAGCACGCTGAAATGCGCCAATGCGGCGTGCACCGCCCAGATCAACAACATCGGCCCAAGCACCGTGACAGCCCACACGACCCACGCGTGGCGGTCACGACCGGCGTCGAAATTGCGGCCCGCCCAACGCAGCCACGAAGTCAGCGCAGCGTGAACCGCAGTGCCGCGTTGCAGCGGCTTCAACTGCTCAAGCAGCAACGCCAAAAGGACTGAAAAAAGACTCATCGCTTTTGATCATAGCGGCCGAGGTGGCCAGCATTCAGGCGGCCAAAAAGCGGTACAGATTACGCAGCATGGCTGCCGTGGCACCCCAAATGACACGGCTGGTCGGTGAGCCGTCGGCTCCTTCGACGGACCACGGCATCGACAAAATATCGCGCACGTTGCCGCCGTCGGTCACGCGGTGTCGGCGGTGGTTGGCAGGTGCCATCAAAAACGCCAGCGGCACCTCGAACACCTCGGCCACTTCGCGCGGGTCAATCTGCAGCGTGAAGGTCGGGCGTACCAGCGCGACCACCGGGGTCACGATGAAACCGGTGATGGTCGTGTAGGTCGGCAAGCAACCCAACACCTGCAGGTGCTGCGCCGCGAGACCGACTTCCTCGCGGGCTTCGCGCAACGCGGTGTCCACCACGGTAGCGTCGGTCGCCTCGGCACGGCCACCAGGAAAGCTGATCTGTCCGGGGTGGTCGCGCAGGCATTCGCCACGCCGGGTCAGCAACACCGTGGGCACGTCACGCAGCACCAACGGCACCAACACCGCGGCGTGAACCGCAGCTCGGCCGCGGCCGGCCGCCGCCGCGCCTAGATCCGACACGGTTTCAGGCTGCCACTGCGGCGGGCAAGCAAACCGCTGCTGCAAGGCCGCCGCGTCGAGTCGATGCGCTGGCACCGTGCTCAAGTGGTCGTCAACCGACCACACGGGCAGCTGTTGGGGATCGAATTTCGAGCGCATTCAAACAAGCATAAAAAAACCGCCTCGAAAGGCGGTCGGCAGGGCAGCGTTCAAACCACACAGCAAGGTTGCCAGGCAGTTCGCGGCAGCACTGACCCGATGCCAGCGCATGGCCGCAACGCGCATTAACTACCCAGTTTTTCTTTGATACGCGCTGACTTGCCCGAGCGCTGGCGCAGGTAATACAGCTTGGCGCGGCGCACATCACCGCGGCGCTTCACTTCGATCGACGCGATCAGCGGGCTGTACAACTGAAACGTGCGTTCAACGCCTTCGCCACTGGAAATCTTGCGGGCGATGAAGCTCGAATTGAGACCGCGGTTGCGCTTGGCAATGACCACGCCTTCGTATGCCTGGACCCGCTTGCGCGTGCCTTCGACCACATTGACGTTGACGATGACCGTGTCGCCAGGTGAAAAAACGGGAATGGTTTTATTGAGGCGAACAATTTCTTCTTGTTCGAGGGTTTGAATCAGGTTCATGGTTTCTCCGTGTGATCTTGCCCACGCGTGGTGGAGGAATTGGATCCGGCGCGGAATTGCGTGTGCGAGCGACGCAGTGCAGCCGGGCGCGGCAGAGGATCAAAAAGCCCTTGAGTATATCGCCACCGACGCCGCTATGGTGGTTAGAAACTGCTCGTCAGCAGAGCTGAGAAGCCCCGCCGCGCGGGCCGCGGCGATCAAATCAGGCCGCCTGCGCGAGGTCAACACGAGCGACTGCTCACGGCGCCAAATCGCGATGTGGCCGTGGTGCCCCGAGAGCAAGACCGGCGGAACCGGCAATGCTTCGGTACCCGCGCCCGCATCGAGGCGCAGCACCTCGGGTCGGCTGTAATGCGGGCCTTCCAGCAGCCCATCGGAAAAACTGTCTTGTTGGTGCGAATGTGCGTCGCCGAGTACGCCGTCTTGCAGCCGCGCTACCGCATCGAGCAGTGCCAACGCAGGCAATTCGCCACCCGACAACACAAAGTCCCCCAAACTGATCTCCATCGTCACGTGGCGATCGAGCACCCGCTGGTCGATTCCCTCGTATCGACCACACAGCAGTACCCCGCCCCCGCCCGATGCGAGTTCCTGCACCAATGCTTGGTCGAGCCGGCGACCCGTTGGACTGAAGTGAATTACCGGCGTCGCCTCGGCAAGCGCGGTCAACCGCGCGTTGTGGACCGCGGCCAGCGCGCGATCTAAAGGCTCGGCCAGCAGCACCATGCCGGGCCCGCCGCCGTAAGGCCGGTCATCAACCCGGCGGTAGCTGCCGTCGGCAAAGTCACGCAACGGCCACAGCCGCACATCAACTTGCGCGGTCTCAAAAGCACGCCGTGTGATGCCGTGCGCAAAGTGCGGTGCAAACAACTCGGGAAACAACGTGATGACGTCGAAGCGCATGACAGTCGACCGATGTGGTGCGTGTGACAGCGCTCGTCAAGCGGCGTCGGTGTGCAAGCTGCGGTGTCTCGGCGCTATGGCAGTGGCGCAGTGGCGTGCGAGCGGCTTAGTAATCGCTGCCCCAATCGACGGTGATGCGTCGCTCGGGCAGACTGACCGCGTCGACGAATGCAGCCACGAAAGGAATCAAGGTTTGCGCCGCCTCGGCAACATCGGCCGACATGGCAATGCGCAGCACGCTGTGTGGCCCGGTGTCGATCAGACCGATCACGTCACCGAGGTGCTCGCCTTGTCGGTTGATGACCGACAAACCGACCAGGTCGACCCAGTAGTACTCGTCTTTACCGGCAGACGGAAACACGCCGCGCGAAACGAATATCCGCCCACCGCGGAATGCCTCGGCACCCACTCGGTCGACTACCCCATGCGCTTGCGCCACCACCAAATCGCCGTGAACCTTGCATGCCACGATGTCGAGCCGCGGCGGCAATGCGTTACTGGCGCGCGGGCCTGGCGTGTCTTGCGGCTTCAACAACCACCGCTTGGTAGCAAACAGTGCCTGCGGATCGGCCGAAAATGCCTTGACCTTGAACCAGCCTTTCACGCCCCAGGCGTCGACGATCAGACCAACTTCGATGGCATCGGCCGGCCACGCGTTTGCATCAACCTGGGAATCGAGCATGTGCGGCGTCCATCAAAGCGCGTCGGACGCAACGTAGCCGTAGTGCGGCAGGTTCGTGCGCGGACTTACGCGGTTGCAGCTTTGGCTTGCTCAACCAAACGGGCCACCGTAGGCGACAACTGCGCGCCATTGCCAGCCCAGTAATCGATGCGGTCGAAGGCCACGCGCAGTGGCTGCTCGGCACCCGACGCGACTGGGTTGTAAAAGCCCACGCGCTCGATGAACCGACCATCGCGACGGATGCGCGAATCGGTGACTACGATGTTGAAAAATGGACGCTTTTTTGCGCCGCCGCGAGCCAGTCGAATTACAACCACGATGTTTCCTTGAAAAAGAGATGGGCTATCGCACCCGGAGGACCGTCCCGGTAGAGCAGCACAAAAATGCCGGGAGCCCCTAGGGGGCCGCGACCAAAGCAGTGCCGTAGAAATGCCGCCTGAAAACAATGTCCACCTGGGTGGCGCTGCGGCGGCATGGACCTTTACGTCAAACCTCGATTGTAAACTGCCTCGGGGCGTTCAAAACGCCTGCAGCGACAGCGGTAGGCACTACCGCCTCGCCCACCCGATGGATTCGGGCAACACCTTGCGACTACCTCTACAAACCCACGGCGGCGGGTTGGACGCCACCACGCGCAGCAAAAAGTACTCCCGACATCGAACCGAATATGCCGCCAAAAACGCCGCCACAACAAACGCCAGCACAGCAGCCTCCAGTCGCACCGACCGGAAAGCCAGCAACGACACCATCTGGACTGGCAATTGGCGCGCCGCCGGAAAAAAACGACCTGCTGCGAAACGCAGCTACCACCGCCCACCCACCGCGATCGTTCAAGTCAAAAACCACTGCCACCTGGGTTGCCATCGTTGCCGGCAGCCTGGGATTGCACCGCTTTTACTTGCACGGTGGGCGCGATTTTTTCGGTTGGCTGCATCCGTTGCCAACGCTGATGGGTCTCTACGGCGTGGCGCGCGCACGCACCATGGGACAAGACGATCAACTGGCTTGGGTGCTGATTCCGCTGCTTGGGCTCACCGTGTCGGCAGCGATGCTTGCAGCCATCGTGTATGGCCTCACCAGCGACGAAAAATGGGACGCACGCTTCAACTCTTTCCATGCTGAATCTAAAAGCGGTTGGGCCGCGGTCTTTGGTGCCATGGTGGGGCTGCTGATCGGGGCGAGTGTGTTGATGGCAACGATTGCGTATGCAAGCCAGCGCTTTTTTGAATCGCAGCCGGCAAGCTCACTGCATGCCGGTGCCCCAACGTTTACGGATCCCGGCACGGGCTCGGTTGCGGGCGTCTTGCTCGTTGCATCTAACGGATCGTTGACCGCCTCAATATCCACACGCTTGCGCTAGCCGCAACGTGCCACCTGTTGTCGCGCCACGGTAGGCAGCAAGTCACTGATCGGACCGCGACCCGGAATCACCAGCTGCGGAGCGAGCGCAGCCAGCGGCAGCAGCACAAATGCACGTTCGTGCATCCGCGGGTGCGGCAGCGTGAGCGCCGGCGTGGATATCGACTGGTCGGCATACAACAACAAATCGAGGTCCAACGTGCGCGGTGCGTTGGGGTGTAGGCGCTGGCGGCCGAACTGGTTTTCGATGCGCTGCATTTCTACCAGCAGCGCATGAGGCATCAGCGTGGTCTCACAACATGCCACCGCATTCAAATAGTCGGGGCCGCTGGAATCGATCGGAGCAGTTTGAAACCAAGGTGAGAAGCGGTGCTGACTGGTGCCGGCGAGCTGCTGCAATTCAGCACAAGCCGCCGCCATCGTGGCCCGCACATCGCCCAAATTGGCACCGAGGCCGAGGTAGGCGGTGGCCGCCATCACGGCGTGTCGGTTTCGATATCGACGTTTACAGCGGCAGCACCGCCGGCCTCACTCGGTTTGCGCCGACGTCGGCGCCGTTTCCTGAGCGGCTCGGTTCGCGACATGTCGACTTCGGCCGCGCTATCGGTTTCGGTTTCGGCTTCGGCTTCGCTGTCGATCTCGGTACCGGCATCGCCCGTCGCCACCGCGCGGCCCGCGACTGCGGTCGCACGACGGCGTGGCGCGGCTTTGCCGCCAGTTTTGCCAACTTGCTCGCGGGCCTCATCGATCAAGCGCTGTCGGTCGTCGTCGCCGGCCAGCGAGAAGTCTTCCCACCAGCGTGCCAACGCATCCGGCGCTTCACCCGCGTCGGCACGCAGGCGCAAAAAGTCGAAGCCGGCGCGAAACCGTGGCTGCTCGACCAGCGCGTAAGGCGCATTGCCCGCACGGCGCTCGAAACGCGGTTGCATCAGCCAAATCTCCCGCATGTCGCCGCCCAATTTGCCGCGTCCTGAGATGTCACCGACGCGCGCATCGAACACCGCCTCGACCGCTTGCTGTAGCGCCGCGACCAACGGCTCGCCGCGCTGCGTGAGTTGGTCTCGATGGCGCTGCACGTCGTGCCACAACATGCACGCCAGCATGAAACTCGGCGCGACCGGTTTGCCTTCGCCGACGCGCCGGTCGGTGTCGGCCAAAGCCAAACGCACAAATTCACGGTGCGCGACGCTGCCGCGCTTTTCGTCGAGCAGCGTATCGAGCACCGGGAAAGTGCCGCTGGGTAGGCCTTGCTTGCGCAGCTCGGCCAAACTGGCCAACGAGTGGCCGGTTTGCAGCAGCTTGATCATTTCGTCGAACAACCGCGATGGCGGCACGTTGTCCAGCAGTGCTGACATCGCCTGAATGGGTGCCCGCGTTTTCGGCTCGATCTCGAAGCCGAGCTTGGCGGCGAATCGCACCGCGCGCACGATGCGCACCGGGTCTTCGCGGTACCGCGTTTCGGGGTCACCAATCATGCGCAGCAGTTTTTTCTTCGCGTCTTTTAGGCCGCCGTGGTAGTCGACCACCAGTTCGCGCACCGGGTCGTAATACATCGCGTTGACGGTGAAGTCGCGCCGCGCGGCATCTTCAATTTGCGGGCCCCAGACGTTGTCGCGCAGCACCCGGCCCGCCGCATCGACCACATGGCTGCTGCCGGCAGCGCGGCCAGGGGCCTCATTGCGCAGCGTTTTTTCATTGCCCGCGACCACATCTGCAGCAGCCGGATCCATGAGGGCGCGAAAGGTCGACACCTCGATGACTTCGCTCAAGCCGCGGTCTTGTCTGCCGCGTCCGAACACCACATGGACGATGCGAAAACGCCGACCGATGATGAACGCGCGCCGAAACAGCGCCTTTACTTGCTCAGGGGTTGCATCGGTGGCGACATCAAAGTCTTTCGGGCGCAGGCCCAACAGCAAATCACGTACAGCGCCGCCCACGATGTACGCCTCGTGGCCACCGTCGACCAGCGTTTGCACGACTTTCGCGGCGCGTTCGTCGACCAGCGCCGGGTCGATGTGGTGTTCGGTTTTCGCCACCTCGACACGCTTGCCCAAGGGCGAAGGCGCAGCGCTTTTCTGTGCCGGCTTGCCCAACAGTTTGTCGAGAAACTTTTTGATCATGTGAACAAATTCAAAATGCGCCAGCCGCGCTGGGCAGCGACTGACAAAAGCGCAGGGGTCGGATTGGTGGCCACCGGGTCAGTGGCTTTCTCGAGCAGCGGCAGGTCGTTTGGCGAATCGCTGTACACGGTGACGCTGCTGAAATCGCCCCAACACGCACCTTCGCTGCGGAGCCATTGCTCGACTCGCAAGACCTTGCCTTCACGGTAGCTGGGCGTGCCGCTGATGCGCCCGGTGATGCTACCGCGTGCATCCCGCTCGAGTTGCACCGCGATCAACTGGCGAATGTCAAACGCTGCCGCGATGGGCGCGGTGACGAACTCATTGGTGGCAGTCACCAACGCCACCCAGTCACCGGCGTGTTGGTGGCTGCGCACCAACTGGCGGGCACTGTCGTGAATGTGCGGCGTAATCACGCGCTGCATAAACAAGCGGTGCGCGGCATCGATGTCATCGTTCGTGCGCATGCGCAGCGGCCGCGTGGTGAACTCGACGTACGCGTGGATGTCGAGCTGGCCGGCTTGGTATTGCGCAAAGAACGCATCGTTGCTCGCTCGAAATTGCACGGCATCAACCCAACCGAGCGAGACCAAAAATTCGCCCCACGCGTGGTCAGAGTCCAGCGGCAGCAAGGTGTCGTCTAAGTCAAACAGGCACAGCTTCAAAGCAGATCTCCGGTGAGTGGGCGAGCAGGCGTTTCGGCGGGTGATTCGGCCAGCATTTGGCGCAGCAACGGCAGTGTGACGGCGCGCTTGTGAACCATCGCGTAAGCGTCCAGCCGCACCAGTTGGGCCATCAAATGCGTCAGATCGCGGCGCTGGTGGTGCAGCAAATGGTCGAGCACCTCGTCGGGCAAAAACAGGCCGCGCGTATCGGCCTCCCGGCGCAGCGCGCCACGTGCATCGGCGTCTGACAACGCCTGCACCGCCATCACATGCCCCCAGCCGAGGCGAGACCGCAGGTCATCGCGCAACGGCAGATCGACCGGCGGCAAGCGGCCCGCAGCGGCGACCAACGTCGCATGCGTCGTCGCTTCGACAAACAAGGCAAACGCCGCGTGCTGCTGCGCACTGTCGAACGCGTCGCAACCGTCGAGCACCAGCAGGGTCCAGCCATCCTCGTGCGGCCACGGCACCGGTCGGGTTGCATCGAACCAACCAACGCGCGCGCCGCTGTGCTGCAGCCTGTGCGCCAGCGCGCGCAGCAAATGGGTTTTGCCGCTGCCCTGCGGACCCCACACGTAGACGGGGGCCGACCCAGCACCAAAGGTTTGCAACAAATCCAGCAGCATGGCGTTTGCGCCGGGCACGAACGACGCGAATGTCGCATCTGCCTCGACTACAAGTGGCAGCGCCATTTGCCTCATCGGGCGCACCACCGCGGCAGCCAACGCGCCGGTGTCAGGTTCAATGCCGCCGCGGCGGTTTGCCGCCGCGCAAACGCGCCAATTGTTCGGTCATCGCCGGATGGTCTTCGGCATCAGGGCGGTCGCGCAGGTAGGCCTCGAAATCAGCGGCAGCTTTGTCGGTTTGACCCAGCTCGGCCCAGGCCAAACCGCGGTCGCGCCGCTCTTCGTGCGCCTGCGGCAACAAAACCACCAGTCGGTTCAGCACCGACAGCAAGCGCGGCCAGTCTTCCGACGTGCTGTGAATCTCTTTCAGGTTGCGCAGCATCCTGGCCAGAATTTCCCGTGGCTGCGCAGTCTGCAAAAACAAGCCCAGCGGCGCATCGAAGTCGCCGATCAAACCGCGACTTAATTTGTACGGGCCCAGCATGTCGTCGAGCTCCTCGCGCGACAGTGAGTGGCCGGTGAATGGGTCGATCACGATGTCGCTTTGTTGCGGTCCGCTCAAGCTGAGCTTGACCAAAAAGTGCCCAGGAAATGACACGCCCTGCGCGCGCAGCCCGATCTGTGTCGCCAGCTCAATGTACAAAGTGGCCAACGTGATCGGTATGCCGCGCCGGGTGCGCAGCACTTCATGCAAATAGCTGTTGCCAGGGTCGTAATAGTTGTTGGCGTTGCCTGCAAAACCGAGCTCACTGAAAAAATAGCGGTTCAACCAACGCAGGCGTTGCAACGGAACGATGTCGGCCGGCATGCGCCGCTTGAGCTTGTCGGCCAGCGTGTCGACTTCCGCCAATACGGCTTCGACATCGAGGCCTGGGTGGTCGTCTTGCGCGATGCACGCGGCCGCTTCGATCAGCGGCAAACCCGCATCGTCGCCCACAAGCGAGGCGAAGTATTCGAGCGCAGTGGGCGTTTTGAAGTCGAGCGGGTCAGCCATCTTTTCGAGTTTACGGCGGCGTCTTATGCGACCGATCCGCGCGGTCGGCCAGGTAGGCCAAACGCATCAAACCCGTCGTACGAAGTCTTGCACCTTGATGCCCGTCAAACGCAACGCGCCGAAGTACAACAGCGCTGCGCCGACAAGACTAGCCACCAGCAAACCGACGCGCAGCAAGCGTTGCGCACCCAGCGCCAACCAATCGATGCCGAAGCCTGCCGCGCCCAACGCCGCGCCGAGCAGCACGGTCGCAAACAGCACGCGCAGGGCGAACCGCGCCCAACCCGCGGCAGGCACGTAAGTGCCACTGCGCCGCAGCCCGACAAATAAACACACCGCGTTGATCCACGCACCCAGGCCGATCGACAGCGCCAGGCCAGCGTGGCCGAACCATGGAACAAACAGCAGATTCATCAACTGCGTGAGTACCAACACCGCCAGCGCAATCTTGACCGGCGTGCGGATGTCTTGCCGCGCGTAGAAACCAGGCGCCAGCACCTTGACGCCGATCAAGCCCATCAGCCCGACGCCATAGCCCATCAGTGCGCGAACGGTTTGCTGCACGTCGTGGTTGCTGAAGCGGCCGTAGTGATACAGCACCGACACCAACGCTTCGGGAAAAACCAACAACGCCACCGCGCAGGGCAGCGCCAGCAGCAGCACCAGCCGCAAACCCCAATCCAAATGGTCGGAGTACGCAGCCGCGTCGTCGCTTGCCAATGCGGCCGACAACTGCGGCAGCAGCACGACACCGAGCGCCACACCCAGCAGCGCCGTTGGGAATTCCATCAGTCGATCGGCGTAGGTCAGCCACGACACCGCGCCTACGCCAACGTGCGATGCGATCTGGGTGTTGATCAACAGCGACAACTGCGCCACCGACACACCAAGCAATGCCGGAGCCATTTGCCGCAAGATGCGGCCAACGCCGGGATGGTTCAGTGCTACGCGCAGCGCACGCCACGACCACCCGATATGCGGCAGCGCACCGACCGAGCGCAGCGCGGGCCACTGCACCGCCAGCTGCAACACCCCGCCGACCATGACACCCACCGCAAGCGCGTAGATCGGCTCCACCCCACGCGCGGCAAACCACGGAGCCAGCTGCCAAGCCGCCAGCATCACCGCAATGTTCAGCAGAACTGGCGTGATCGCGGGCACCGCAAAGCGCTTCCAGGTGTGCAACACGCCAGACGCCAGCGCAACCAACGACATGAAGCCGATGTAGGGGAACATTACCCGCGTCATGACCACCGCGTTGTCGAATTTTTCGAGCCCCGAGGCCATCGCCCACACCAGCAGCGGAGCCCCCAGGATGCCCAGCACGCAGGTGGCAGTGAGCGCCCAAACCAACACCGTAGCGACTGCGTCGATGAGCCGCTTATTGGCGTCATCGCCTGCGCTGGCGCGGCTGGCAGCAAGGATCGGCACAAACGCCTGCGAAAACGCACCCTCGGCGAACAAGCGGCGCAACAGGTTCGGAATACGAAACGCCACGTTGAAAGCGTCGGTATAAGCGCTGGCACCGAAGCTGGTAGCCACCAATAGTTCGCGACCCAGTCCGGTGATGCGCGAAACGAGTGTCAGCAAAGAAACGGTGGACGCAGCACGCAACAGATTCATGGGCGGTGGGCAACCGTGCGGTCTCGCGTCAAGGGCAGCCAATCAGTATAGGGAGCACGCAAGGGAGCACGCAGCCGCGGTCCGACGTGCGGCGCATGCGTGTGACCGGCGCGTGATTCGTGCTGCTACACTCGCGGGCTTCGTTTCTACTGCACAAAAAACAGCATGGCCACCACCGCAAAAGCCAAGAAAAAGACCGTTCGAATCGCTTCAGGCTTGAAACGCGTGCGCCAGGACGTGAAGCTGAACGCAGCAAACACCGCATTGCGGTCGAAATTTCGCACGGTCATCAAGAATGTGCAAAAGGCCCTGATCGCTGGCGACAAGACCAAGGCCGCCGATTTGTTCAAAACGGCTGAGCGGGTGATTGATTCGGTAGCGGACAAAGGCTTGTTTCACAAAAACAAGGCCGCGCGTCACAAGAGCCGACTGCACGCCAAAGTCAAAGCGCTGTCCATCGCCGCTTGACCCGAGACTCGAAAAAAAGGCCCGCACTGCGGGCCTTTTTTTATGTCGATTTGCGACCGGTTCGCGACGCCGACCGCCTCACTTCTCAGATGTCGGTGGCAGCCAGCAGGCCTCGGCCACCTGCAGCCGGTTGTCGCGCGCAAAGTGCATCACGAAGTCCCATGCCATCGGCTCGATTTCGCGCAACCGTTGGTCCACGATGACGCATTTCACACCGTCGATGACACGCGGCACGCAGTACGGCGAATAGCCGATGAACGACGCGAGGCCGCCAAGTGAGCCCTCAGGACGAAAGCACGCCATGGCACCTGCCAAGCGCTCGGCCCAATCACTGGGACGGAAGGTTTGCCCGTCCAGCGTGACGCCTTGAATAAACACTTCGTGGATCGGAGATAGGCTCATGCGTCGGGCGGGGATGGCGAGTAAGTGACGGATACGACGTGAGCCGATGGCGTTCCGAAACGGCAAGGCTTAATTGTGCCGCGCGCCGATTGCGCTTCGCCGTCGCGGCGCGGGTTTGCAGCACAGCGCGGGTTGCCAAACCGCAGCAAGTTCGGTGCCGAACCGGTCGCGCTGCGCCGATGTCAGCGCGCCATTCGCGGCTGCCGTGCGCGCGGGTGCCGCCGTAGAATCCGCGCTCCCCAGATCGGGCTGGCGCAGCTGCGCACCCGGCTCACGACATTGCAGTGGAGTCCCACCATGAATGCCCCGCACACAGCCGCGCTCGATCCTGAGCCGCATGTCATGCACACCTACAACCGGCTGCCGATGGCGATGTCGCATGGGCGCGGCTGTTGGGTGTGGGACACCGACGGTAAAAAGTACCTCGATGGGCTGGGCGGTATCGCGGTCAACACGCTGGGCCATGCGCACCCCAAGCTGGTGCCTGCGCTGCAGGAACAAATCGGGCGGCTTATCCACACCTCGAATTACTACGCCTCGCCATTGCAGGAAACGTTGGCCGCCAAGTTGTGTGCATTGTCCGGACTGGACCGCGTGTTCTTTTGCAACAGTGGCCTGGAAGCCAACGAAGCCGCACTAAAAATCGCACGCAAATTCGGCCACGACAAGGGCATCGACCGGCCTGAAGTGATTGTTTACGACAAGGCATTCCACGGCCGTTCCATTGCCACTTTGTCGGCCACCGCCAACCCGAAAATTCATGCCGGGTTCGGCCCGCTGGTCGAAGGCTTTGTGCGCGTGCCGCTCAACGACCTCACCGCGATTCAAAACGTCGCGCGCAGCAACCCGCGGGTGGCGGCGGTGTTTCTCGAGGTCATTCAGGGCGAAGGCGGCGTCAACCCGGCCACGCTGGAGTATTTGCAAAACATCCGCCGGTTGTGCGATGTGTACGGTTGGCTGTTGATGCTCGATGAGGTGCAGTGCGGCATCGGTCGCACCGGCAAATGGTTTGCCCACCAGTGGGCCGGTATCAAACCCGACGTGATGCCGCTGGCCAAAGGCCTCGGCTCGGGCGTGCCGATTGGTGCGGTGGTGTGCGGCCCGCGCGCGGCCACTGTGCTGCAACCCGGCAACCACGGCACCACCTTTGGCGGCAACCCACTGGCCATGCGCGCAGGCATCGAAACACTGCGCATCATGGAAGAAGAACGGCTGCTGGACAACGCCGCGATGGTGGGTGCGGCATTGCGCGCCAGCCTGACGCGCGAGTTGGCCGGCGTCGCAGGTGTGGTCGAGATTCGTGGCCAGGGCTTGATGTTGGGCATCGAACTCAACCGCCCATGCGCCGATTTATTGGCCATCGCAGCCGACGCCGGTTTGCTACTCAGCGTGACTGCCGATCGGGTCGTGCGCCTGGTGCCGCCACTGATATTGACGCTGCCCGAAGCCGAGCAGATTGCAATGACGTTGGCACCGCTGATCAAAGACTTTCTGCATGTGCCGGCCATCGCATCGCCCCATTCCACAGCACCCGCACAGCACTGAGACTGCATTGGTGATGAAAGCGAACAGCGCGCCGATTCGGCATTACCTGCAATTCAAAGACCTCAGCGCAGACGAATACGCGTACCTGTTTGCGCGCACCCACTTCATCAAACAGCGCTTCAAGAGCTACGAAAAATACACGCCGTTGGTCGACCGCACGCTGGCCATGATTTTCGAAAAAGCCAGCACCCGCACGCGCGTCAGTTTCGAAGCGGGCATGTACCAAATGGGCGGCTCGGTGGTCAACCTCACCACCGGCGACAGCCAGCTCGGCCGGGCTGAGCCGATCGAAGACAGCGCCCGCGTCATCAGCCGCATGGTCGATGTGGTGATGATCCGCACCTACGCGCAAACCAAAATTGAAACCTTCGCAACCCACTCGCGCGTGCCGGTCATCAACGGCCTGACCAACGAATACCACCCGTGCCAAATATTGGCCGACGTGTACACCTTCATCGAGCAACGCGGCGACCCGGCGGCCACCGGCGGCGCGCTGGCTTGCCTGAAGGGAAAAGTGATCGCGTGGGTGGGCGACGGCAACAACATGGCCAACACCTGGTTGCAGGCCGCCGACATCCTCGGATTCACCTTGCACGTGAGCACACCGCGCGGCTACGAGATCGATCCGAAGGTGGCCGGCGTGACCAATGTGTCGTGCCTGAAAGTGTTCGCCAACCCACTGGATGCGTGCCGCGGTGCGCACCTGGTGACCACCGACGTGTGGACCAGCATGGGTTTCGAGGCCGAGAACGACGCGCGTAAAAAAGCCTTCGCCGACTGGCGTGTCAGCCGCGAGATGATGGCCGTCGCCAAGCCCGATGCGCTGTTCATGCACTGCCTGCCGGCGCACCGCGGCGAAGAGGTCGACGCCGATGTGATCGACGGCCCGCAAAGCGTGGTCTGGGACGAAGCTGAAAACAGAATGCACGTGCAAAAGGCACTCATGGAGTACCTTTTGCTCGGGCGTCTCGGATGACGATCCGAGCCGCAGACCCGCAGGGTCGGCATGCTGTTTCGGTGCGGGCTCACAGCGCGCAGCGATGTGAAGGCACGCCAGCGCCGCGTCGAAACCAAAACAGAATGCACGTGCCGCTTTTGCGTCAAATGGGCACTCATGGAGTACCTTTTGCTCGGGCGTCTCGGATGACGATCCGAGACGCAGACCCGCAGGGTCGGCATGCTGTTTTGACGTCCCGCGGCATCGACTGACTACACAAACCCCGCGCATGCCCAACTCCCTGCGCAGCACCTTGCTGTCGGTGCGCGACCTGCTCGCAACCGTCGGCCCGTTTGTCTTGTTGACGCTGGCGCTGTTGCTGTTGGCCTATTACCTGCTCGACCCCACACCGCCGAAAAAAGTCGTGCTCGCCACCGGTGTCGACCAAGGTGCATATGCCGAATTCGGCCAGCGCTACGCCGCGCTGTTGAAAGACAGCGGCATCGCAGTCGAGTTGCGCAGCACGCAGGGCGCGGCAGAAAATTTGGCGCTGCTGCGCGATGCCGACTCGGGTGTCGACTTGGCCTTTGTGCAAGGCGGTGCAGACGACGCCACCGCGCCGTCTGACAGCGTCGCGACCGCGGCCAATGCACTGCCCAACCTGGTCTCCCTGGGCAGCTTGTTCTTTGAGCCGGTGTGGTTGTTCTATCGCGAAGAGTCAGCGCAACGGTTGTTGAAAACGACCACGCTGTCGAGTCTGGCGCAGCTCGGCGGCTGGAAGCTGAACATCGGCGCGCCTGGCAGTGGTGCGCCGAATCTGGTGAAAAAGTTGATCGACGCCAACCACATCGACGCCACCCAGATCACGCTGCTCGAACAACCACAAACCCCCGCGGTGATGGCGCTGCTGGGCGGCGAGTCCGATGCGCTGGTGTTTGCGTCAGCGCCCGAATCGCTGATGGTGCAAATGCTGCTGCAAACGCCTGGTGTGAAGTTGTTCGACTTTGCGCAGGCCGAAGCCTACTCACGCCGTTTTGCCTTCATGAGCCCGGTGCTGTTGCCGCGCGGCGTGGTCGATTTGGCGCGCGACCTGCCGCCGCAAGACGTGCGGCTGGTGGCACCCACGGCGACGCTGGTCGCGCGTGCCGGCACCCACCCGGCGTTGATCCAGCTGTTTGTGCAGGCCGCGCAGCAGGTGCACGGCAGCGCCGGTTGGTTTCAGCGCAAGGGCGAATTCCCGAGCGCGCTGAATGCTGAACGGCCACTGGCCAAAGAAGCGCAACGTTTCTACCAAAGCGGCGTGCCGCTGCTGCAGCGCTATTTGCCGTTTTGGTTCGCCAATCTGATCGACCGCATGTGGCCGGTGTTGGTGACCATCGTGGCGGTGCTGTTGCCGTTGTCGCGCATGCTGCCGCCGGTGTACGAATTTCGCATTCGGTCGCGGGTGTTCCGCTGGTACGAGCAACTGCGCGACGTCGAGGCGGCCGTTGGCACCAAAGCTGCAAGTGCGTTGTTAGACGAACTCGATGCACTGGAGTCGCGCGTGGGCCTGGTCAACGTACCGCTTTCTTACACCGATGAGCTGTACGCACTGCGCAGCCACATTGGCCTGGTGCGCTCGCGATTGCAGGGTGCCGACCGCGGGGACGCAAACGCAAACCCAACAGCAGGCGCGCCGGCGGGCGTCGCGCACAGCGCATGAAGCTGCCCCGGGTGCTGGTGATCGGCTGCGGGTTCGGCGGCCTCGAAGCGGTGCGCGCGTTGTCGGCACACGCGGTTGAAATCACACTGGTCGACCGCACCAACCACCATCTGTTTCAGCCGCTGCTTTACCAAGTCGCCACCGCCGGGCTCAGCGCTCCGGCCGTCAGCGCACCGATACGCCACGCGCTGCGCCGCGAAATGATGCGCGGCAATTTGACGGTGCTGCAGGCCGTGGTCACGCACATCGACGCGGTCGCACGGGTTGCCACACTGGACGCGGGCGACACCGTCGCGTTCGACCACCTGATCGTCGCCGCCGGTGCCACGCACAGCTATTTCGGCCACGACGCATGGGCCGCGCACGCGCCGGGCTTGAAAACACTGGCCGACGCGTTCGACATCCGCGCCCGCGTGATCGGTGCGTTCGAGCACGCCGAGCGCTGCACCGACACCGCCTTGCGCGAGCCGTGGCTGACCTTCGCGGTGATCGGCGCCGGGCCCACCGGCGTCGAGATGGCCGGCACGATGGTCGAGATTGCGCGCCACACGCTGGCGCGCGAGTTCCGGCGCATCGACTCGCGCCAGGCCCGCGTGGTGCTGATCGAAGGCTCGGACCGCGTGCTCGGCGGCTTCGTGCCCGCGTTGTCTGAAGTGGCGCGCAAGCAGCTCGTCAAACTCGGCGTCGATGTGCGCACCGGTTGCCGCGTAGTCGCCATCGATGCCGACAGCGTGACCTACCAACCAAGCGACGCCGCAGGCAACGCGGGGCCACGGCAACGGCTGCCGTGCAAAACCGTGGTGTGGGCGGCCGGCGTGGCGGCGTCGCAGCTCGGGCAGGCGATTGCTGCCACCACCGGTGCCGCACTCGACCGCGCCGGCCGCGTCATCGTGCAGCCCGATCTCAGCGTGCCGGGCTTTGCTTATGTGTCGGTGATCGGCGATTTGGCATCGGCCCGCAGTTACCCCAAAAATCTCAGCACCACCGCAGCGCTTGCCGACGGCGTGGCCACCACCGCCGTGCCGGGTGTCAGCCCGGCAGCCAAACAAATGGGCCGCGCAGCCGCGGCGAACCTGCTACGGCGGCTGCGCAGTGAGGCCACGCACGCATTTCATTACGCTGACCTCGGCAACCTCGCCACCGTGGGTCGGCATGCAGCGGTGGTCGATTTGACGGTGCCGGTGTTCGGCGTGCTGCGCTTTTCAGGCTCACTCGCGTGGTGGTTTTGGCTCATCACGCACATCTACTTTTTGATCGGTTTTCGCAACCGGCTGACGGTGATGATCGATTGGGCTGCGGCGTACCTGAGCTACGAACGCAGCGCGCGCGTGGTGGCCGAACCGCCAACAGCCGCACTGCCTGCTGCGCCACCGATGCAAACCTAAACTTCGCGCCATGGACACACGCACCTCACCCATCCGTTTGCGTATCGACCACCTGCGCGAGGTTTTGCTGCAACAGCAATTGGCCGCCGTGCTGGTGCCGTCGTCCGACCCGCACCTGTCGGAATACCTGCCCGAGCGATGGCAGGGCCGCCAGTGGCTGTCGGGCTTCACCGGATCGATGGGCACGCTGGTGGTCACCACCGAGGCAGCGCTGCTGTTTGCCGACAGCCGCTATTGGGTGCAAGCCGAAGCTGAACTCGCGGGCAGCAGCATCACCCTGGTGAAAATTCCGACCGGCGCGGCCAGCCACCCGATCGATTGGCTGGCGGCGAATTTGCGGGCGGGCAGCACGCTGGGTGTCGATGGCAATGTGCTCGGGCTGGCCACTGCGCAACTGCTGCAACGCACGCTGCATGGCGCGGGCATTGCGCTGCGCACCGATGTCGATGTGTTCGACCGCGTGTGGCCTGATCGGCCGGGCTTGCCGAGCGCAGCGGTTTATGAACACCTGCCCCCACAGGCCACCGAAACCCGCGCCGCACGGCTGGCGCGGGTGCGCGCTGCAATGGTCGATGCGAACGCCACGCACCACTTCGTCTCCACCGTCGATGACATTGCGTGGCTGTTCAATCTGCGCGGCTGCGACGTGCTCTACAACCCGGTGTTTTTGGCGCATGCGCTGATCGACATGCGGCAGGCCACGTTGTATGTGGGCGACGGCAAGATCAACCCTGCATTGCAGCAAGTGCTGGCAGTCGATGGCGTGCGGGTCGATTCGTATCAGCGCGCGGGTGCGGCATTGGCCAACTTGCCCGACCGCGCCGTGTTGTTGATCGACCCGCGACGCATCACGCTGGGCCTGCGCCAGCAGGTGCGCACTGGCGAACCGCACGCAACCGAAGTCGTTGAATCGATCAACCCGAGCACGTTATTCAAAAGCCGTAAAAACGCTGCCGAAGCCGCATTCATACGCGGCGCGATGATCGAAGACGGTGCCGCCATGTGTGCGTTTTATGCCTGGTTCGAGCAGGCACTGGCCGACCCGGCCCATGCCGGCCGCATCACCGAGTTGACGGTTGATGCGCGCCTGAGTGCCGAGCGCGCCCAACGGCCCGGTTTCATCGGCTTGAGCTTTCCGGTAATCGCCGGCTACAACGCCAACGGCGCGATGCCCCACTACCGCGCCACGGCGGCTTCGCACGCGGTGATCGAGGGCAACGGCTTGCTGTTGATCGACTCCGGCGGCCAGTACCTCGGCGGCACCACCGACGTGACCCGTGTGTGGCCCATCGGCACACCCAGTGCAGCACAGCGGCGCGACTACACGCTGGTGCTCAAAGGCACGCTGGCGCTCAGCCGCACGCGGTTTCCGCGCGGCACCTTGTCACCGATGCTCGATGCGATTGCGCGCGCGCCGTTGTGGCAACACGGCCTCGATTACGGCCACGGCACCGGCCACGGCGTTGGCTATTTTTTGAATGTGCACGAAGGCCCGCAAAGCATTTCGAAAGCCATTCCCGAAGCCACGATGGCGATGGAGCCCGGCATGGTCACCAGCATCGAGCCCGGCCACTACCGGCCAGGGCTGTGGGGCATACGCATCGAAAACCTGGTGATGAACGTGGCCGCTGCCACCGATGAAGGCAGCGCGTTCGGCGAGTTTCTTGAATTCGAAACACTCACGCTGTGCCCGATCGACACCCGCTGCATCGACCGCGCGCTACTCGATGCGGGCGAAATCGCCTGGCTCAACAACTACCACGCGACGGTTTTTAAACACCTGGCACCCAAAGTGTCGGGCAGCGCGTTGGCCTGGTTAACTGAGCGCACGCGGGCGTTTTAGCCAACGCGCCGGCCGCGTGACGTGGCGCACAGCTAGTCGCCGCCACCGCCACCACCGCCGCCAGCTCCTCCATCGCCGGCGTCACCACCGCCATGGCCGTCGCTCTCGCTGCCATCACGGTCGAACGGCGGGCTGCTACCCAGCTCGGCACCGCAGTGCGAATCACCGCGATCGTTGCTGAGTTGGCGGCAGTCGGGCAGGTAGCGGTAACCGTCGGGAATGTTCAACAGCGCATCCAGTGCAAACAGCAACGGCAACCGCGACGGATGCTGCTGATCGATGCCTTCATCGGCACATGCATAGCGCCAGGCCAGGCGCAAACCGGCAGCGCGGTCGTCGGCAGAGGGCAACACCCGGGCTGCGCGTGGGGATGCCACCGGTGCGCGCACGCCTTCCAGCGTGGTCACTGGTGCATGGGCCAACAGCTTGCCAAACGCGCGCTGGCAGAACGCGCGGTAGGCAACCGGTTGCGCGATGAATGCATGCCAGGCCACATCGACCACCTGCGAAGGCATCGCCACGAAAGCGCCGCGCGCCTGCGTCTGCGCGCCAAAAAACTGGCGCAAGCCGCGCTCCACATTCAATGTGTCGGCGTCGCTCAGATGCGCGTAGTCGAGCCGCAGGCGCGCGCGCACCGACGCCGGGAACGCCGCCGCGGCCACCACTTCGAGTGCTGCACGCCGCTGCGCACGTTGCCACCGGCGCTGGACAAACAAGACCACTGCGATGCCGACCAGCGTGGCGATGACGATGGGGCCCGGGTCGCGCGTGGCGCGCACTGCAACGATGAAGGCCCCCAGCGCGATGAACGCCAACAAGCCGAGTCCCACGGAACGCGCCACCGGTTTCATTGAAAAATTGGTATCGGTAAATGGATTGAAAAGCGATGCGCCGCCGCACGCAACCACCGCAGCACCACCGCAGCGGGCGCGCCCATCACACCACCACCGGCTCGGTCTCCAGCCGAATACCGAAGCGGCCGTAAACACTTTCCTGAATCGCGCGGGCCAGCGTCATCACCTCCGAACCAATCGCACCACCGCGGTTGACCAACACCAGCGCCTGCTTTTCGTACACACCCGCGTTGCCGATGGTTTTGCCGCGCCAGCCGCAGGCGTCGATCAGCCAACCCGCGGCCAGCTTCACGCTGCCGTCGGGCATCGGGTAATGCACCACTGCCGGGTCGCGGCCGATGATGTCGAGGCACTGCTCGGGGCTGACCACCGGGTTCTTGAAGAAGCTGCCCGCGTTGCCGATGTGCGCCGGGTCAGGCAGCTTGTTGCTGCGAATGGCGACCACCCAATCGGCGATGTGTTGCGCGCTGGGCGACGCCACGCCGGCGTCTTTTTGTCGGCGCTCCAACTCGGCGTAACCCAACTCGGGCCGCCAAGGTTTGGGTAGCCGAAAGCGCACGCGGGTGATCAGCGCATGTCCCGCCAGCGAACGCTTGAACACACTGTCGCGGTAACCAAACGCGCAAGCCGCGGCGTCTAGGGTCAGCGACTCACCGGTGCGCAAGTCGACCGCATCGAGCGACTCGAAACGGTCTTGCAGTTCGACCCCATACGCGCCGATGTTTTGCACCGGCGAGGCACCGACCGTGCCGGGAATCAGTGCCAGGTTTTCCAACCCCGGCGCGCCTTGCGCCAGCGTCCACAACACCAGCTCGTGCCACGGCTCACCGGCCCCGGCCTCGATGATCCAGGCGTTGGCACGCTCCTCGATCACCCGGCGTCCCATCACCTCGACTTTGAGCACCACCTGCGGCATGTCGCGCGTCAAGATGATGTTGCTGCCGCCGCCCAGAATGAACTTCGGTTTCGCACACAGCGTGGGATGATCGATCACGCCGCGCACATCCGCATCGCTCGCAATGCGCACCAAGGTGTGCGCTACGGCCGGTAAACCAAAGGTGTTGTAAGTGCGAAGGCCGACGCCAGACTCGATGTGCATGGCAGAATTTTCGCTGATGGTTTATTGCCTGCGCGCCAGTCGATGGACCCACCCGAGCGATTGCCCCCACCGAGCACCACCCCATGCCCAGCTTCGACACCGTACTCGAACCCAACCTCGTCGAGGTGCGCAATGCGGTCGACCAGGCGTCGAAGGAAATCGGCACCCGGTTCGATTTCAAAGGCTCGTCATCGAAAGTCGAGCTGAAAGAAAAAGAACTCACGGTGTGGGCCGACAGCGACTTTCAAATCGCACAGGTGATGGACATCGTGATGGCCAAGCTGGCCAAACGCAGCGTCGATGCGCGGTTTCTCGACCGCAGCGCAAAAATTGAAAAAATCGGCGGCGACAAGGTGAAGCAGCTCATCGTGATCAAGGCCGGTATCGACAGCGACACCGCGAAGAAGCTGCAAAACCTGGTCAAGCAAAGCAAGCTGAAAGTACAGGCCGCGATTCAAGGCGACTCGGTGCGCGTGACCGGCACCAAGCGCGACGACTTGCAGGCTGCAATGGCACTCATACGCAAAGACCTGCCCGAGTCGCCGTTGTCGTTCGACAACTTTCGCGATTGATCGCGGTGCGGCGCGCCATCGGCGGTTGGTTGGTAGCGCTGTGCGCAGCGGGTCTCGGTTGGGCCAGCGGCATCGCCTGCGCCCAAAGCGTGTCCTACAGCGGCAGCATGGGCGAGCGCGCGTTGTTGGTGATCGACGGCACGCCCAGCACGCTGGCCGCGGGTGCCAGCAAGTCGGGCGTGAGGCTGGTCAGCATGAACCCGAACACCGCGGTGATCGAAGTCGGCGGCAAGCGGCAAACGCTGACGCTGGGCGGCTCTCCGGTCAGCTTGGGTGGTGCCAACAGTGACGGCGGTGGTGACCAGATCGTCATGACCGCAGGCCCTGGCGGCCACTTCATGCCGAATGGCAGCATCAACGGCAAAGCGGTGCAGTTCATGGTCGATACCGGCGCGACCACGGTGTCGATGGGTGAAGCAGATGCCGAACGCCTCGGCATCAATTACAAATCGGCGCCGCGTTCAGTCAGTGGCACCGCCAACGGCGACGTGATCATTCACCGCGTGATGCTCAATGTGGTGCGCATTGGCGACGTGCAGGTCTACAACGTGCAGGCCTCGGTGCTGCCGCAGCCGATGCCGTACGTCTTGCTGGGCAACAGCTACCTGACACGCTTTCAAATGAAGCGCGAAAACGACCGCATGACGCTGGACCGGCGCTGATGCAGGCATGAAGCTGTCGCAGATTATTTTTTCGCAGGGCTTCGGTGCGCGCCGTGAGTGCGAGGGCTTGATCGCTGCAGGCTTTGTCACCATCGATGGGGCGGTGTGCGATGACGGCTCGGAAGAATTTGCGCCCGATGGTTTGGTTTTTCAGGTGCGTGGTGAGCGCTGGCCGTTTTGCACCAAAGCGCTGATCGTGTTGAACAAACCGGCCGGCCACGAGTGTTCACAAAAACCGAAGCACCACCCGAGCGTCTACAGCCTGCTGCCCGCGCCGCTGCGCCGCCGCGATGTGCAAGCGGTGGGCCGGCTCGACGAAGACACCACCGGCTTGCTGCTGTTGACCGACGACGGCGCGCTGATCCACCGCTGGACCTCACCCAAACACCATGTGCCCAAGGTGTACGAGATCGGCTGCAAGCACCCGGTCACCGCCGATCAGGTGCAGCAGTTGCTCGACGGTGTCACGCTGATCGACGACCCGCAACCGGTGCGCGCGGCAGCGGCAGCT